>NZ_KB892191.1:0-424434 GCF_000373685.1 Streptomyces sp. PsTaAH-124
CCGTCCTGGCCGCGGCCGGCGGAGGCGCGTTCGACGGCTTCGAGCTGGTCGCTCAGGACGGACTTGGAGTCGTGCAGGAGGCGGCCGACGAGGGTGGACTTGCCGTCGTCGACGGATCCGGCGGTGGCGAAGCGCAGCAGGGTGGTGGCCGCGAGGTGTTCGGGTGTCACGGTGGTCATCTCTAGAAGTACCCCTCGCGTTTGCGGTCTTCCATCGCGGCTTCGGAGAGTTTGTCGTCGGCGCGGGTGGCGCCGCGTTCGGTGAGGCGGGAGGCGGCGATCTCGGTGATGACCTTCTCGATGGTGGCGGCGTCGGAGTCGACGGCGCCGGTGCAGGACATGTCGCCGACGGTGCGGTAGCGGACCTGCCGCTTCTCCACCTGTTCGCCCTCGCGGGGGCCGCCCCAGGCGCCCGGGGTCAGCCACATGCCGTCGCGCCGGAACACCTCGCGTTCATGGGCGTAGTAGATGGCGGGCAGGTCGATGTCCTCGCGGGCGATGTACTGCCACACGTCCAGCTCGGTCCAGTTCGACAGCGGGAACACCCGCACGTGCTCGCCGGGTGCGTGGCGTCCGTTGTAGAGGTTCCACAGCTCGGGGCGCTGGCGGCGCGGGTCCCACTGGGAGAACTCGTCGCGCAGCGAGAACACCCGCTCCTTGGCCCGCGCCTTCTCCTCGTCGCGGCGCCCCCCGCCGAACACCGCGTCGAACCGCTCCGTGCGGATCCTCTCCGTCAGCGGCAGCGTCTGCAACGGATTGCGCGTCCCGTCCGCCCGCTCACGCAGCACCCCCCGGTCGATGTACTCCTGCACCGACGCCACATGCAGCCGCAGCCCGTACCGCTCCACCGTGCGGTCCCGGTAGGCCAGCACCTCGGGGAAGTTGTGCCCGGTGTCCACATGCAGCAACGCGAACGGCACCGGCGCCGGCGCGAACGCCTTCAACGCCAGACGCAGCATCAGGATCGAGTCCTTGCCCCCGGAGAACAGGAGCACCGGATTCTCGAACTCCCCCGCCACCTCACGGAAGATGTGCACCGCCTCCGACTCCAGCGCATCCAGATGCGAGAGGGCGTAGAGAGGGCCGGTGTCCAGGTCGGTGTGACGGGAACTCATATCAGACGCCTTTCCCCCAGCAGGTTCAGCAGAGCCGACGCCGATTCGGCGACGGACTGCACATGTGCGGGTATGCGCAGATCAGGGGCTTCCGGGGCCTCGTACGGGTCGTCGACACCGGTGAGTCCGGACAGCTCGCCCGCGGCCTGCCGGGCGTACAGGCCCTTCACGTCGCGCCGGGAGCAGGTGCTCGACGGTGTGGCGACATGTACTTCCAGGTAGGGGGTGTGGGACGCCTGATGTCGTCGTCGCACCGCCTGCCTGCTGTCGGCGTAGGGCGCGATGGCCGGCACCAGCACCAGGACGCCGTTGCGGGCGAGCACTTCGGCGACCAGGCCGATGCGCTGCACGTTGGTGTGCCGGTCCGCGCGGGTGAAGCTCAGGCCCGAGGAGAGGGTCTCGCGCAGTTCGTCACCGTCGAGCACCTCCACCCTGCGTCCTGCGCCGCGGAGGTGTCCGGCCACGGCGCGGGCGATCGTCGTCTTGCCCGCGCTGGGCAGGCCCGTCAGCCACACCGTCGCACCGCACTCGCAGGCGCGCCGCTCCGGACCGGATCGCGGCTCAGTTCTCACCGGCATGTCGCTCTCCTTCTGGACGTCATCCGATCTCGGCCAGCCTGTCGAACAGGGTGCGCACCGGTACGTGAGGGTCGTCGGCGGCCGTCGACAGGGCGGTCAGCCACTGCTGGAGCATGTCGACCGCTTCGTCGGCGGTGAAGTAGTCCGTGGCGTAGTCCGCCCGTACGTTCCAGCCCTCGCCGTCGGCGACGACGTACTGGAGCCAGTCGAACTTCGCGGAGGCGCCCGCCACGTACACCCGCTCGCAGCGCAGTCCCGGCAGCGTCAGCCGGCTCGGGATCTCGTCGAGGACGAGGCAGATACGGCCCAGGTGCTCGCCGGACAGCACTCCCCGGGTGCGGGTGACACCGCCGCCGAGCATGGCGTAGGGCACCTGGCGGTGCCGCAGCACGTCCAGCGAGCTGCGTTTCGCGGCGGCGCACACCTCGGCGAACGTGGCCCGCGCGGGGACCTGGAACCGTACCGGCAGCAGGTCGGTCAGACAGCCGAAGACGTCGTCGAGGTCCGGTTCGCCGCGCCGGGACACCGGGATGCCGATGACGATGTCCTCGCCGTTCACCGCCGCCGCGGTGACGGCCGTGCAGGCGCTCATCAGCACGTGGGGCGTGGTGCGCAGCGTGCGGGCCGCCGCGCGGACGGCCCTGCCCAGTCCGGCGGGGACGGTGGCGCGCACGCAGTCGCAGTCGGGGCCGCGCCGGGCGGCCGCCGGGCGGATCCGGGGCGGCAGGTGGGTGAGCGGCGGTGCCCCGTCCAGGTAGCCGGCCCAGAAGGCGAGGTCCTGCGGTGCGATCCCGGCCGCCCGCGCCCGGACGGCGTGCTCGCCGAGTGTCAGGGCGGGCGGGGTGAGCTTCGCCGGTTCACCGCCGGTCTCCTCGGTGTACAGGGCGGACAGCTCGTGGTCGAGCAGTGCCAGGGAGGCGTCGTCGACGGCGATGTGATGGATCTGGAGGAGCAGCACGTGTTCGTCGGGCGCGTAGTCGTACAGCGTCAGCCTGGCCGGAGACACGGTCAGGTCGAGGGGGCGCCGGCCGGCCCGGCGCAGGGTGTCGTGCAGGTCTCCGCCGGGCCATGGGAGCCGTTCCAGGGGGACGGTGCCGGCCGGGTCGATGCGCTGTACCGCGCCGGTGTCGTCCAGCTCGAACCGGGTGCGTAACGCGGCGTGCCGTCCCACCAGCGCGGCCAGGGCGCGTTCCAGGGCCGGTACGTCGAGCGGTCCGGCGAGGTACTGCGCCCATGTCTCCAGGAACGGCGAGGGGTCCGGCATGAACTGTTCGGCGATCCAGAGCGCCTCTTGCTCGAAGGTCTGCGGGAAGGCGCGCATCACACCCGGCGCCTCTCCAGAGCGGGCAGGTCGACCTTGCCGTTCTCCCTGCGGGGCAGGTCGTCCAGTTGCTCGAACCTGCCGGGGACGGCGTAGGCGGGAAGCAGCGCGCCGAGGGCCGCGCGCAGCTCCCGCGGGGTCAGCTCGACGCCCTCGACGAGGGTGTAGACCAGCGCGATGTGTGCGACGGTGCCGCCCTCGTCCGTGCGCGCCACGGCGGCGCAGGTGCGGATCTGCGGGACGGTGGACGCGGCGGCCTCGATGTCGCCGAGTTCGATCCGGTTGCCGCTCAGTTTGATCTGCCGGTCCCGGCGGCCGTGGAAGTGCAGGACGCCGTGGTCGTCGAAGACGCCCATGTCTCCGGTGCGGTAGGCGCGGCGCCGCTCGCCCGCCATGTCCAGTTCCGGGAACTTCTCGCGGGTGAGGATGTCGTCGTTGAGGTAGCCCAGGGCCACCCCGGGGCCGAGTGCGACGATCTCGCCGCGTTCGCCGCGCGGTGCCGGTGAGCCGTCCTCGCGCAGCAGGATCACCGTGGTGCCGGGCACCGGCACACCCGCCGGGATGCCCGCGGGGGCGTTCCTGTCGTCGGGTCCCATCCGGTGGACCGTGGTGAGCATGCAGTTCTCGGCCGGTCCGAAGCCGTTCCAGAGGGGCAGCCCGGGGAAGCGCCGCAGGAACATCTCGACATGGCGGGGAGACTGCTTCTCGCCCCCGACGTAGAGCGTCTTCAGTCCCTCGAAGGCGTCCAGGTCCTCGTCGACGACCAGGTTGAACAGCGAGGTCGTGAGCCAGACCGTGTCGATCCCCTCGTCGGTGACGAGGGAGCGCAGCCGGCTGGGCATGAGGTGGTTCTCGTCGACGACGACCACGGCGCCGCCGGTGGTGAGCTGGCCCCACAGCTCGAAGGCGTACATGTCCCAGGCGGCGGGCGCGACCTGCGGGGTGAGGTGTCCGGGCCCGAAGCCGTCCAGGCCGCCCGGTCCGAACATCCGGGTGACCGCCCGGTGGGGTATGAGCACCCCCTTGGGGACACCTGTGCTGCCGGAGGTGAAGAACACCATGGCGGGATCGTCCAGGGCGGCGTGCACCGGCTCGAACCGGTCCGCCCGCGCGGACCCGGCGAGCGCGGTGAGGGGGACCGGGTCGAGGGCACGGGTGACGCCGAGGGGTTCGCCGCCGGGACGGCCGACGACGACCGGGCGGTCGAGCTGGCGGAGGATCGACTCGATGCGGGGGGCGGGCCAGCGCGGGTCGAGGGTGGCGTAGGCGGCGCCGCTCATCAGCACGCCGAGCTGGAGGGCGACCAGTTGGGCGCCGCGCGGTACCAGCAGCGGCACGATGTCGCCGGGCCGTACGCCCCATGCGGTGAGCTGCCCGGCCAGTGCCGCCGCCGCGTCGGTGAGGGTGCGGTAGTCGATGCGTTCGTCGCCGTGCACCAGGGCGAGGTCGCGGGGTGCCGTGGCGGCGTGCTCCATGACCGCGGCGTGCACGGTGCGCGGCGGCGGTGTGTTCGTCGGCTCGTTCACGCCGCACCGAGCCGGATCTGCTCGGCGAAGTCGGCCAGTTCATCGTGTTCGAGCAGCCATGCGGGGTCGACGCGGATGCCGAGGCGGCGTTCGACGCGGGCGCAGATCCGGATGGCCGACAGGGACGCGCCGCCGAGGTCGTAGAAGCTGTCGCGCCGGCCGACCCGGTCGACGTCCAGCACCTCCGCGATGACGGCGGCGAGCACCTCCTCCAGTTCGTCCGCGGGTGGCTCGTACTCGGCCTTGCACACGGCGTCGCGGTTCTCGGTCACGGGATCTCCTGTTCTCGTCTGGTCGGCTCGGCTCACGATTCCGTGGGTGCGTCGGTGTGCCGCGAAGCGGTCAGGATGCAGAACTCGTTGCCCTCCGGGTCGGCCATGACCACCCAGCCGCCGCTCTCCCGGAAGTCGGTGACCAGGCTCGCTCCCAGGGAGAGGGCGCGGGCCACCTCCTCGTCCTGCGAGCGGTCCTTGGGCCGCATGCAGAAGTGCACGCGGTTCTTCACCGTCTTCGCGTCGGGCACGAGGATGAAGAGCACCGTGTAGCCGTGTTCGGTGATCACGTAGCACTCGTCCGAGCCCGGCCGCACCCCCTCCTGCGGGGAGAACTCGGCCATTTCGCACCACCACCGGGCCTGCGCGTAGGGGTCGCGGGCGTCGATCGTGGTGTGGGACAGGGTCAGGCTCATCTGGTGCGCTCTTTCCGGATCCGGTGCGGTGTCGTGGTCAGGCGATGGGTTCGGCGGCGGTGGGGTGGACGGTCTGCTCGGCTTCGCGCAGCGCCCGGGTCGTGACGCGTGAGGCGAAGACGAGCGCGGCGAGCGCCAGTCCGATGCCGCACACCACGAAGGTGCTCCGGGGTCCCAGCCAGCGTCCCAGTCCGCCGCCGAGGAAGGCCCCGACGGGCACCGCGCCGAGCACGATCAGGCGGTATCCGGCGGTGGCGCGGCCGAGGAGTTCGTCGGGTACGGCCGCCTGGCGGAGCGTGCTGACCACGATCTGGTTCAGCGCCGTGGCGATCGCGGCGAAGAACATGAAGACCTCGACGAGGAAGACGTTCCCGCTGAGGCCGAGCACCACATAGCTGGCGGCGGGCACGAGCGCGGCGAGCCAGGTGACCGGTCCCCCGCCGATGGCCGGGACCACGCGTGCGGCGATCAGCGAGCCGATGACGGCTCCGACCGCCGGTACGGCGATGAAGATGCCGTACCAGGAGTCGGAGACGCCCAGGGGGCCGGTGGCCAGGAGGACGAGCAGGCCGCCGGTGGCGGACGAGAACAGGTTGATCGAGCCGGAGATGAACGCGACGCGACGCAGCAGCCGGTGGTTCCAGAAGTAGGACCAGCCCTCCTTGATGCTGCGCACGACCTCGCCCGGGGTGTGCTTGGCGCCGCTGGTGTCGCTCGCGGTCGGCAGCATCCGCGGCAGGGTGAACGCGGCCAGTGCGGCGAGGGCGAAGAGTCCCGCGCTGGAGGTGAAGACGAGGATCGCCGAGATCGCGAACAGGGCGGCGCCCGCGGTGGGCCCGACGAAGTTGTTGATGGCCGACTGGGTGGCGAACAGACGGCCGTTGGCCCGTTCGAGATCGCTCCGTTTGACCAGGCGCGGCGGGACGGTCAGGGCCGCGTTGTCGACCAGTGTCTCGGCCGTGCCGGCGAGGAACACGGCCAGATAGAGGATGGTGATGTGGCGCAGGTCGGCCACGAGGGTCAGGACCAGCAGGCCGAATCCGACGGCGCGGATCACATTGCCCCAGACCATGATGAGGCGTCGGTCGATGCGGTCGGCGAGTGCTCCGGACGGCAGCGTGAACAGCAGCCACGGCAGGAACTGGGCCACCGTCATGCCGGAGATGAGCAGGGGGTCGCGGGTCATCGTCACGGCGAGGAGGGGTACGGCGGCCAGCACCAGCCCGTCGCTGAGGTTCGATAGGCCCTGCGACCACCACAGCTTGGTGAAGCTACGGCCCAATGTCATGTCCGCTCCTCTGTCGTCCTTGCCGGTACCTGTTGCTCGTGTCCCACGCGCCGTGCGGCAGCGTCAATCTAGTGTCCTGAGCCCTGCCACGGACGGTGGTTGTGCCAGTCGAACTCGCTTGCTCCTCAAGGGACTTCGGGCTTTCGGTCGCCGTCCTTGCCCAGGGCCGCCGTGATCAGCTCGTAGTACGGCAACTGGTCGCGTTCGAAGGCGGCGGCGGTCCGCTCCAGTTCGTCCGGCAGGGGTCCCTTCCCGGCCGGGGCGGCTCCGAGCGCGCTGGACTCGCTGGCGCCGGCGTGCCAGCGCCCGGTCGCCCGCCAACTGGGCGGCGGCTCCTTGCGGAAGGCGAGCGACTCGGGCAGGAACGCGATGTCCATGGCCACGCAGTACCGCCGCATCTCCGCCTCCGGGTCACCGGCCACCCGGTCGCCGTCGACCAGGTGCATGGGCAGCCCCGAGGACGTCACGGTCGAGACGATGTCCCACAGATGTCCGAAGCCCATCGCCGCGGAGGTGGCGTCGGACTGCATCCTCAGGTGTGAGCGGACCGTGTCGCCGGGGTCGCGGACCATCGCGGCGTGCCGGCACCGCTTCAGGAAGGCCGGGCCGGCGGCGAGCCGGTCGAGGGGGAAGTCGGTGGTGTCCTTGAAGAAGACGGGCCGGTCGGCCGCCGCGTCGACGAGCGCGGCCATCACCTGCTCCTGGCCGGTGCAGGTGCGCCCGGCGACCTCGGCGGTGCCGAAGTCGCACACGCGCGAGAACGGCTCATGTATCACCAGGAAGTCGCCGCGCTCGTACATCGCGCGCTCGAACGCGGTCGACCGCGAGCGCGGTACGCACCACAGCGCCAGGAGGTCCGGCTGCCGCTCCGTCATGAGGCCGCCTCTCGGAGGGAGTTGTCCAGTTCGCGCAGGGCCGTGCGGAGGATCCGTACGCCGTCCAGGTACTCCTGGACCAGGATGTGCTCGGTGTCGGTGTGGTCCTGGTGGCAGTCCCCGGGACCGTAGGTCGCCATCGGCACCTGCCAGCTCCTGCTGAGCGTGTTCATGTCACTGGTGCCCGTCTTGAGCTTGTGGACGGGCCGCAGCCCTTCGAGGCGGATGGCGCGGGTCAGCGCGCGTACGCACGCCGAACCGCGCGGCACCATGACGGCGGGGACGTCGTACACCGGGACGACGTCGATCCCCTCGCCGAGGGTCGCCGAGACCTGCCGCAGCAGCTCCTCGGGCGAGAGGCCCGGGGGTGTGCGGAACACGAGGGAGCACGCACCGGAGAACGGTTCGAGGCGGCCGTCCCTGACGACCAGGCCGACGTCGCCGAAGTTCGCGTTGCCCCGGGTCCCGTAGGTGTCGAGGAGCCGGCCGAGCGCCCGTACCAGGATCTCGCCGGCCTTCGGCCCGGGGGTCGCGGTGTGGGTGCGCGGGACCTCGCACCGCACCTCGAACTCGGCCATCCCCTTGTAGCCGATGGTCACCGCCGACGCGCCGCTGGGTTCCCCCACGATGACGGCGTCGGGCACCGGCACGGTCGCGCGGACGTGTTCGGCGCCCCGGGACCACAGGGTCTCCTCCTCGACGACGCCCACCCAGTGGACGCGGATGCCGAGGTCGCGGCTGCCGAGCGCGGCGACCAGCATGGCCGCCAGCGGGCCCTTGGCGTCCACGGCGCCGCGGCCGCGGACGAGGGTCCCGGTGTGTTCGAAGGGGACGGCGCCCGGCACGGTGTCCAGGTGGCTGAGGAGCATGACCGTGCGCGGTCCGCGGCCGACCAGGGCGTGCACGTTGCCCGCCTCGTCGATGTGGCTCCGCGCGCCGTGTCCGGCCGCGATGTGCCGCAGCCGCTCGGCCAGGCGCCGCTCGTCGCCGGAGACGGACGGTGTCGCCACTGCCTCGGCGAGCAGTGCGACGGCTTCGTCGTCGGTCAACTCGCTTTTCTGGGTGCTGAGATGTTCGATCGTCACGGCGTGCCAAGACCCTTCCCGATGAGGGTTCCGCTCCCTCGTAGAGCTTTCGCGACGGGCGAGTCCACCCGTCCGTCACACACCTGAACCGCCTGTGCGCCGTTCTCCAGGGCCTCCACCGCGGCGGCGACCTTCATCCGCATGCCGCCCGTCAGCTCCGGCACCAGTCGTCCCGCCTCGTCGCGGCTCAGTGCGGCGATGACGGACGAGGGGTCGGCGGGGTCGGCGAGGACGCCCGGCGCGTCGGTGAACAGGAGCAGCCGGTCCGCCTGCCAGGCCGCCGCGATCGCGCAGGCCATCCGGTCCGCGTCGACGTTGGTCGCCTGCCCGTCGGCGGTCATGCCCGGGGGGCACACGACGGGGACCATGCCGCAGGTGTGCACCGCGTCCAGGACGGCGGTGTCCACGCCGGTGATCCGGCCGGCGAAGTTGTCGCGCACCACGCGCACAGAGCCGTCGAAGACCGCGCGCACGGCCGCCTTGCGTACGGTGCGCACCAGTCCTCCGTCCATTCCCGACAGGCCCACGGCCGTCACACCGCGGGCGGCCAGTTCCGAGACGATCCGCGCCTGGGTGCGGCCGCGCATCGCCATCATGAGCGCGCCGAGCGTCCGCTCGTCCGTGTAGCGCGTGACCATCCCGTCCGGCGAGCGCAAGGTGCGTCGCGGCAGCCCGAGTTCGCCGAGGGTGTCGTCGATGTCCCGGGAGCCGCCGTGCACCACGGTCACGCGGTGGCCGCCGCTCAGGGCGGCGATGTCGTCGGCGATCCGCGCGCTGTCGTCCTGGAGGCTGCCGCCCCACTTCACCACGAGTCTCATCATGTTCACACCGGATGCAGGCCGGGAAACGTCAGACCGCACGTCTCCGGAAGACCGAGCATGAGATTCATGCACTGGACCGCGCCGCCCGCGGCTCCCTTCATGAGGTTGTCCAGGGCGCCCATCACGAGCGCCCTGCCGCGGTGGTCCGCGACGATCCCGACATCGCAGTGGTTCGAGCCGAGCAGGACCTTGGGGTCCGGGTAGCGGTAGGTGCCGCGCGGACTGTTCACCAGGCGGACGAACGGCTCGGCGGCGTAGTCCTCGCGGTACATGGCGAGCAGTTCGCGTTCGCTCACCTCGCCGACGGCCACCTTGGTCACCGTCTGCACGCCGCGCACCTGCGGTGTCGCGGTGACCGTCATGGAGGCCCCGACACCGAGCGCCTCGACGACCTCCGCCTCGTGCCGGTGGTCGAACGGCGCGAACACCCGCAGCACACCGCTGCGCAGCGCGTGCGAGTTGGCCGGGCCGCTGGAGGCGCCGGAGCCGCTGCTGCCGGTGCGCGCGTCGATCTGCACCTCCTGGAGGAGGCCGCGGGCCGCGAGCGGCGCGAGGCTCAGGATCGCGCTGGTGGCCATGCAGCCGGGGACCGCGACCCGGTGCGCGTCGGTGATCTGCTTGCGGTGGAGTTCGGGCAGGCCGCGCACGAAGGCCCTGGCGTGCTCCCCCTCGCGCCGCCAGCCGTAGTAGCGCTCCATCAGGGCGCCGTCCTCGATCCGGAAGTCGGCGGTCAGGTCCACGATCTTCGGTGCGAGCGCGGTCGTCTCGTCGAGGATCTTCGCCGTGGAGCCGTGCACCCCGGCGAGGAAGACGAGGTCGGCCGGTTCCAGGTCCGCGCACCTGCTGTAGCGCAGTCCGCTGCCGCGCAGCGGCGGGTGCGCGCTCTCGACCGCCTTGCCTGCGTGGGTGTCCGAGGTCACGGCGGTGACCTCGACCCCGGGATGGTGGACGAGCAGGCGCAGCAGCTCGCCGCCCACGAATCCCCTGCCGCCCACCACCGCGACGCGCTTCATACGGGCACCTTCACATCGGTCGGCTCGGACACACATGCCTCCACGATCCGCGCGGCGACATCGACACCCGTCGCCCGTTCGAACCCCTGGAACTCCACGCGGGAGTTCACCTCCAGCACCAGGTGGTGCCCGTCCGCGCCCTCGACCAGGTCCACCCCGGCGATCCGGGCGTCCACGGCGGCAGCCGCCCGGACGCACAGCCGCTGGATCTCCTCGTCCGGCGGGTGCTGCTCCACCGTCGCTCCCCGGGCGACGTTGTTGCGCCAGTCGCCGCCCGCCCGGACGATGACGCCCACGCAGACACCGTCGACCACGATGCCCCGGATGTCCGGCGCGCCGGGTCTCACCGCTTCCTGCACGATCACCGTCCGCGTGACGGCCGAGGGCAGCGCGGCGCAGTGTTCGAGCACGGCGTCGGCCGCGTACCGGTCGGTGATCAGGCTGACCCGGTTGCCCCACGACGAGCTGAGGGGCTTGACCACGGCCGGGTAGCCGACCGTCTCGATCGCCTCCCTCCCGGCTTCCGGGGACGGCGCCAGCAGCGTCGTCGGGGTGGGGATGCCGAGCTGCCTCAGCCGTACGTAGGTGGACCACTTGTTGCCGCACACCCGGCTCGCGGTCGCGCCGTTCACCGGATACGCGCCGAACGCTTCCAGTGACTCGGCCGTGAGCGCCGCGCGCTGGCTGGAGATCTCCCGGTTGAGGACCCGCATGCCCCCGAGCCGCTCGGCGTCCCGCGGTGCGAAGGACAGGGTGCGGGGGTCGAGCCGGACCGCGGGGATGCCGCGGCGCTCCAGTTCGTCCAGGAGGCGGCGCTCCTCGTAGCGGACGGTGGACAGGAGGATCCCGACCGGCCGCGGCCGTCTCCCCGGGCGGTCACTCACCCCAGTCCTCTTCGGGCTCGGGCGCGATCGCCAGGGCCAGCGGGGCCGTCGACTGGATCTCCAGTTCCGCCGCGCACCCCGGGCAGCTCACGATCTCCCCCTGATAGCTGTCCGCCGGTATCTGCAACGGGCCGGCGCAGCTGACGCACTGCGTGTCCATCTCGTCTGTCCCTTCTCGAACGGTTCTCGGACGGTTCTCGGTGGGTTCTCGGTGAGTTCTCCGTCGGCTCTCGGTCGGCTCTCGGTCACCGCGGGCCGGTGACGGACTTCAGCACCTGGCGGAGGACGGAGTCGGCGGTGAGCCCGCCGGCCTCCAGCAGGGACGCGTGGGTGCCGGGCGGGAGGAAGCCGGTGACGCCGATCGGGAGCCACGGGATGCCGCGGGCTCCGACCGCCGCGGCGAGCTGCGCGCCCATTCCGCCGGAGGTCCACGCCTCCTCCAGCGTGACCAGCAGACGGCACTGTCCGGCGAGGGCCCGTCCGGTCGCGGCGGCGGCCTCCTGGTCGACGGTGTGGGCGTTGACCACCTGGGCGCTGTGTCCCTCGTCGGCCAGGGCATGGGCGACGTCCAGGGCCGTGGAGAGCATCTCGGGTCCCGTCGCGACCAGGGCGATGTCGCGGCCGGGCCGGACCACCTGGGGTACGCCCAGTTCCGGTGCGGGCACGCCCGCGAACAGCGGCGACGCCTTGCGGCCGAGGCGCAGGTAGGTCGGGCCGTCGTGACGCAGGCACTGCTCCAGCAGCGGCGCCGTCTGGTGCGCGTCGGCCGGGACGACGACGCGCATGTGGGGCAGCGCGCTCATCAGGGCCAGGTCCTCGGTGGCGTGGTGGGTCGGCCCCAGCCAGCCTCCGCTGGCGCCGCCGTGGGTGCCGACGATGCACACCCGGCGCCGCGGATAGGCGATGTCGAGCTTGATGAACTCGAACGCCCGGCTGACGGCGAAGGCGCCGAACGTGCAGACCAGCGCCCGCCGTCCGCAGTGCTCGGCACCGGCGGCGAGCCCGATGGCGGCGTTCTCCGCTATGCCGACGTTGAGGTAATCCATCTCAGCTGTCGGTTTGACGCTGCCGGTGTCGGTGTCGACGACGAGTACGCCGTGCCGTACCGCGAGTTCCGGCAGGGCGTCCGCGAAGGCGGCGCGGGTGCTCGCCCGCTCCGCTGTGACCTCAGGCATGGCCGGGCGCTCCCTTCGTGCCGCCGGGCGGGGCCGTTTGGCGCAGTCCGGCCAGGACGCGTGCGCGTTTCGCGGTGTCGAGCCGCACGAAGTGGGAGACGGCCCGGCCCGCGAGGACACCGGTGCCCTGTGCCTTGACCGTGCGGCAGACCACCGCGGTCGGCCCGTCCGTCTGCGCCGCCTCGTCGAAGGCCGCGCAGAGGGCCGCCGGGTCGTGCCCGTCCACCTCGACGGTGTGCCAGCCGAAGCCGTTCCACCGGTCGGCCACGGGCGCGCCGGGGCTCACCTCGCCGACGGCCCCGGTCTGCTGGAAGCCGTTGACGTCGATCACCGCGACGAGGTTCCCGGCGTTCAGGGCGCGGCTCACCTGGGCCGCCTCCCACACGGATCCTTCCTGCAACTCGCCGTCGCCGAGCAGCACATAGGTGCGGGCGGGTGTCCCGCCGCGCCGACGCTGCGCCCAGGCGGTGCCGTTGGCGAGGGCGAGGCCGTGGCCGAGGGAGCCGGTGGCGAACTCGACGCCGGGGACGGCGGCGTTGCCGTGGGTGGCCAGCCTGCCGCCGGGGCGGCAGAAGGTGCCGATCTCCTCCGGTGCGATGAAGCCGCGCTCGGCGAGTACGGCGTAGAGGGCCATCGCCGCGTGCCCCTTGCTCAGGACGAACATGTCCCGCTCGGCCCGTCCGGGATCGGCGGGGTCGACGTTCATCGTGTGGAAGAACAGCGCCACCAGGATCTCCACGCAGGACATCGATCCGCCCAGGTGGCCGCCCTCGGGGCCGGAGCACATCTCCACGATGTGCTCCCGGACGCGGTGGGCGCGGGCCGCGAGCTGTTCGCGGGCCGCCGGCTCGTGCACGGATCTGGTCAGCGGTCCGCACCTTCCGCGAGTTCCGCCAGGACCTTCAGATGCGACCAGACCTTCTCCAGGACATCGGCGAAGTCCTGGAGCAACGGCCCGGCGTCGGGCGGCAGATGGCGCTGCTGGAGGGTGAAGCTGCGGTCGACGACGTCCTGGGTGACCGGCCACGAGCCCGGCTCCTGGGGGCATATGGACCGCAGCGCGGGCTGCTCGGGGACCGGCATCATCTGGTACCTGGTCGCCGGCAGGCCCTCGGCGCGCAGGGCCCGGATCAGCAGGTTCCGCGCCGTCGCGGTGTCCACGCCGGGCAGGAGCCGGCCGAGGTCGACGACGAACCGCAGGATGTGCCACGCGTGCTCGTGGCCTTCGGGCTCCGCCGGGCACAGCAGGCCGTCCAGGTGCTCCAGCCGCGCCAGGAAGGCGGCGACATTGGACCTGCGGGCCGCGTGGTACTCCTCGAACCGCTCCAACTGGCTGGCGGTGTAGGCCGCCTGGACGTTGCTCAGCTTCGCGTTGAAGCCGAGCCGGTGGCTCACGTACCGCCGGGGGCGGTCCGCGCGGATGGTCTCGCCGAACTGGCGCAACTGGACGATCCGGTCGGCCACGCCGTCGTCGTCGGTGACGACGAGTCCGCCTTCCCCGCAGGTGGGGAGGTTCTTCGTCATCTGGAGGCTGAAGGTGGCGGTGTTGCCCGAGGCGCCGCACAGGGTGTCCCGGTACCGGGCGCCCTGGGCCTGGGCGGCGTCCTCGATCACCACGCAGCCGTGGCGGCGCGCGATGTCGCCGATCGCCTCCATGTCGGCGCTCAGGCCGTGCAGGTGCACCGGGACGACGGCCTTGGTCCGCCCGGTGATCTGCGCGGCCAGGCTCCGCGGTGACATGGTGAAGGTGACCGGGTCGACGTCGGCGTAGCGGGGTGTCGCCCCGACGTGCACCACGGCCATCGCCGTGGCGACGAAGGTCAGCGCGGGGACGACGACCTCGTCGCCGGGGCCCACCCCGTGTGCCAGGAGGGCGAGTTCGATGGCGGTGGTGCCGTTGCTGACGCCGACGCAGCGCCGTACGCCTAAGTAGTCCGCCCAGGCTCTCTCCAGCCGCTCGACGGCGGTCGGGCCGCCGGTGCGGTCGGAGACGAAGACATTCGAGTCCAGGACCGAGAGCACCGCCGCGCGGTCGGCGTCCGTCGTCCTCGGCCAGTCCACCGGCGCGAGCGTACCCAGTACGGGCTCGCCCCCGGTGAGCGCCAGGGTGTCCGCGGCTGCGCCGTTCATGAGGCGTCCGTCCGTTCCGTCGACAGGGCGAGCCGCCAGTCGACGGCCAGTTGTTCGTAGGCGTGCGACAGCTCTTCGCCCCGCCGCCGGATCAGTTCCGGTGCCCCGGGGGTGTGCGCCGCGTGCGCGCTCAGCAGCCGCACGTTCGACCAGGCGGAGACGACCCGGTCCGCCGAGGCCGCGACCTCGGCCAGATGGCCGGGGCGCGTACGGAGCGCGCACTCCTGGGCGAACCGCCCGTGCAGGTACGCCTGCGCCTGCATCGCCCAGCCGAAGGTGTACGCGGGCCGCAGCCGGGCCGGGTCGGCGCTGTGCTCGTCCAGCCGCTCGACGAACCGGCGCAGCCCGCTGCGGCCGGTCCAGACGCGGTCGGCGGGGCCTGCCGTGCCGGTGTCCCACCGGTCGAGGTTGCCCCTGAGCGCCCGTACGACCTGGTCGTCGGTGAGCGGTCCCGGTTCCGGCCGCACCTTCACCGTCAGCACCCGGCCGCCGATCTCCCGGCTGGAGAAGAACACGTCCTGGGTGTCGGTGGGGTTGCCGGACGTCCAGCTCTCCACCAGGTGTTCGGCGGCCAGCCACCCCTGGAATCCCGGTGGTTGGGCGTCGGAGACATAGAACTCCAGCTGTCCGCCGCCGGTGCGCCGCCAGGCGGGCACCACGACGAGGTGGGCCGCGTGCACATCGTGGTAGGCGGGGCGGAAGGGCAGATGGTAGTTGTCCACCGCGACGATGACGGCGGCGTGCTCCTCGATGAGGCCGATCAGGTCGTCGGCGTCCTTCCCGGACGTCCAGGCCGACTCCACGTCGTGGTAGGGGCACAGGTCGGCCGCCACACCGCGGCTGCTCTGCGCGGGACGGTAGAACTCCTCGCACATGACGTCGTCGGGCGCGAACGCGAACTCGCAGGCCCGGCCGAGCACTTCGACCGGCCGCAGACCGTGCTCCAGCAGGATGCTGCCGAGGGTGGTCTGTAGACAGCTCAGCGGATCCTCGTACCACTGGGGGTAGGTGCCGGTGGTGCCGTCCCACCGCGGAGCGCGCAGTGCCGTCCCGGTCGTACCGCTCGCGTTCACGACTGGTCCCCTTCGTCCGCCGGCCGGCCGTCCGCCCGCCGGCCGACCAGCGTCATGGCGAAGAGGTGCACGGCCGGGTTCTTGGGCAGTGACATGGCACCGAGCGGCTGCCGGGAGGTGATCGGCACACGTTGGCACCAGAGTGTGATACCTATGCGTTCCTGCACGTGGTACGGGTAGTGGATGACGTCGGTGCGCAGCGCGAGCTCCTCGCCGTAGCCGGACCGGCCCTCCCACAGGTCGGAGAGCGCCAAGTGGTCGCGGTCCACCGAGCCGTTGGTGAAGTGCCAGGTGAGGACGTCTCTGACCCGCCGCTCGCCGCAGCCGATGACATAGAGCCAGTCCCAGCGCCGCTCGGGGACCGCTATCCGCTGTCCCGAGCACAGCACGTTGTCCGGGCCCCGCCCGTCGAGCGGTGCGCTGCGCAGCGGCACACCGTCCACGACGGCCTCCAGCGGCTCGCTCCGCGCCGGGAGCGAGTTCCGCCAGATGTTCAGCCGTCCGTCGGCGAGATTGTCGGGTGTGGTCGCCGCCTGGTTGTTCAGGAACGGCTCCAGCACGAGCATCTTGTGAACTGTCAACGGAGATCCTTCCGTACCAAGGCTCTGCGCTGTAGGCGGGGTTCGACGACGGTGAATCCGCAGGATTCGAAGGTGCTCACCCGGCCGTGGAAGCTGTGGCGGTCGAATGCGGCCCCGGGATCGCGGTCGTCCTCGGGGAATGCCTCGATGAATTCCGCCTTCTCGTCCCGTGCCCACTGGACCGCCCGGTCGACGAGCACCTTCACCAGTCCCCGGTGGCGGTGCTCACGGGCCAGGTAGAGGCACACGATGGACCAGATGCGCTCGGGGTCGTCACCCTCGACCAGCTTCGCCGCCCGGGATCCGCGCAGCCGCGGGAAGGCCGCCCGGGGACCGGCCCCGAGCCAGCCGACCGGGACGCCGTCGACCGAGCCGAGGACGCCCACCCGCTCGCCGGACGTGACCAGGTCGCGAAGCCGGTCCCGGCGTGCCGCCGTGCCGCAGCCGGAGCGCTCCTTCGATGTCATCCGGAAGTACGTGCACCAGCAGTTCTCCACGAGTCCTTTCGGTTCGAAGAACTCGCTGACGGCGGGCCAGTCGTCCGGTCCGACAACAGTGGTGACGAATTCACTCATCAGTTCTGCCTTCCGCGGTTTCTCAGTCGACCCGGCCGGTCATTCCCGGTCATTTCCAGGTCACTGTCAGCGGCAGACACACTACGCCGTTCAAGAAGTTCGAGATGAGATGTCCGGGATCTCCGCCGAGCGACACGGAACGGACATTCTTCCGCCAGAGATCGAAGAATATCCGCATGCCGAGGGCGGCGACGTGCTGCCCGATGCAGCGGTGCACTCCGACTCCGAAGGCCAGGTGCTGGTTCGGGGAGCGGTCCGGCAGGAAGGCGTACGGCTCCTCGAACACCGCCTCGTCGCGGTCGGCCGAGGCGATCCAGGCGGAGACCAGCGAACCGGCCGGCATCTCGGTGCCGGCGAGCACGGTGTCGGCGGTGGTGCGCCGCAGGACGTGGTTGACGGGGCTCGCCCAGCGCAGTGCCTCGTCGACGAACCTCTGGTCGGTGCGCTCCTGGCGGGTGAACCACGACCACAGATCGCCGTCGCTCGCCAGGAGGATCAGCGTCTGGTTGATCGTCTGGGGCACGGTGGGGTTGGCGCCCATGAGGAACGCGTACGCGTTCAGCAGGGCGACGTCCCTGGCCTCGTCGCCGACGACCTGGGCGGTGACCGGGCACCGTCCGCTCACCGTGTCCCCGGAGGGGTTCGCCTCCAGCACCTCGCCGAGGACGGTCATGATCGTCGTGTGCGCCTCGAAGAGCTCGAACCGGCGCTGGTACTCCGACCCGGCCGGGTCCGCTCCCCCCATGGCGCGCACCGTCGCCCGGCCGGTGACGGTCCACTCCTGCTGCGGGATGCCCATCAGCTGCCCGGTGATCGTCATGGGCAGGGTGACCATCGCCTCGCAGAAGTCGAACGACTCCCGGCCGCGCACGGTCTCGAACAGCTCGGACATGCGGTCCGTGATGCCCTGTTCGAGGCGCTGTGCGGCCGGCACGGTCATCAGCGGGGTGAAGGCGCGTTTGATCTCGGAGTGCAGGGGCGGGTCGGTGAGGTGGATCGCCGCGCCCGCCGCGACGTCCCCGTCCCCCCGTACGGTGAGCATGGTGCTGTACGCCGAGGAGTACGTCCCGGGATCGCCCAGGACCTCGCGGACGTCGGCGTAGCGCGTCGCCGCGTAGAACTCCTGTCCGTCGGGGGTCCACTGGCGGTGCAGGCCGCCGCTGTCGCGCAGTTCCTGCCAGACCGCGTGCATGTCCCGTTCGGCGTACTGCGCTTCCTCGTAGACGTCCGGCGACGCCGTGTCCGAGGGCTCGGGGCCTTTGAGGGAGACTCGCATCGGAAGACCGCCTTCGCATGGGGGGTGAGGTGACGCGGACACTGCTCGTGCGTTCCGGCCGGGGCCGGGCTCGCCGGCGGCCCGCTCGCGGCGGCTGTGCCGCCCGGGTCATCCGTCCGCCACCATGCCCTCGTGGTCCAGGAGTCCCATGTTCTGCGCGCACTTCATGTAGAAGCGCGAGGCGACCGACCACTCAGTGATGCCCTGGGCGCCCAGCACCTGCATGGCGCCGCGCACGACGCGCACCAGGACGTCCTGCTCCACCAGTTCGAAGCGCCGTACGGTGTCCTCGTCCGCGTCCCGCGCGTGCTCGGCGAGTTCGTGGAGCCGCGCGCCCAGGGCGGTCAGCTCGGCGTAGCCGCGGATCAGCGGGAACATCAGGGAGTCGTGGTCGACCAGGCGGCGGCCGAACTGCTCCCGGGTGACGGCGTGTTCCCACGCGGTGCGGAAGAGGCCGATGCCGAGGCCCAGGACGTAGGCCGCGTGGCGCAGCCTGCACGCGCGCTGTGCGCACGGGCCGTGCGGGGCCTGGGTGCCGCCGTCGCCCGCGAAGTGGTGCGGGGTGTAGGCGTTCTCGTACCCGAGGTAGCCCATGGCGAGGCTGATGCCGCAGCCGGCAGTGAGTCCGAGCCCGAGGCCGCCCTCGTCCTCGGGGCGTTCGACCAGGTCGAAGCCGAGGTCGGTGAGGGTCTTCGCCAGTGCCTCGCGCCGCTCGTCCGAGTGGGCGAACAGGGGCTGGGCCTTGATGCGGGCGCCCTCGGGTTCGAGGACCTCCACGACGGTGTCGACGAGGTCGCCGCCGAAGCGGTGCAGGATCTCCAGGCAGCGCCGGGAGCACTCCTCCTTGAGATCCGCCGAGAGGGTGGACAGCATCATCTCCGACGTGCCCGCGGACAGGGTGAGTCCGGGTGACTCGGTCAGCGCCGAGAAGAGTTCCTCGTGGACCAGGTCGTCCGCGCCGGGCGCGGTGGCGAGGGTGCTCCAGCGGCGCAGCACCTCGTGCCCGACCTGCTGGCAGGTCTCGCTGGTGTACAGCTTGGCGACGGCGGTGTCGGTGGCCCTGACGTCGGCGCGCAGGAAGACCTCGGTGGCCGCGCGTGCCAGGGTCGTGGCGCACTCGACCTGGCCCTCCAGCCGTCGCAGCCGCTCGGAGGGGGCGGTCGTGGCGTACAGCGCCTTCAGCCAGCGGGCCGCCCTGACGACATGGTCGATGCCGGTGCGTTCGATGGCCAGGGCGCCGTCGAGCAGGGCCCAGCCGCGGTCCTCCTCGCCCACCCGGCGCCAGCTCTCGACCTCGACGTCGTGGAGGCGTACGCGGCACATCCGTTCGCGTTGCACCGTCTCGACGAGTTCCACGCTCACGCCGTCGGCCGCCAGGTCGATGACGAAGAGGGTGATGCCGTCGTACTTGTGCCCGTCCTGTCCGGTGCGCGCGGCCACCAGCGCCGAACCCGCGATGTCGCTGTAGATGCTGAACACCTTGACGCCGTTGAGGACATAGCTCTCGCCCCGGCGTTCCGCCCTGGTCCGCAGCGCCGCGAGGTCGCTCCCGGCGCGTGGCTCGCTGTAGAGGACGGTGGCGAACTCCTCGCCGCGGGCGATGCGCGGGAGCAGTTCGCGCCTGAGCCGTTCGGAGCCGGACTTCAGGACGAAGTTGCCCACGATCTGCACGGTGAGCGCGTACACCAGGTCCGGCAGGCCGGTCGAGGAGAAGCCCTCGAAGAGTTCGATGGCGCGGCGTGTGGGTGTTCCGGCGCCGCCGTACTCGCTCGGCCAGTCCGGGGTGAGCAGTCCGCGCCGGCCCAGTTCCCGGTACGCCTCGGTGATGGCGTCGGGGTCCATCCGCCGGGCCCTGATCACGAGGTCGCGCCAGTGGGGCGTGTCCACGAGCTGCTTCAGCGACGCGTGCAGAGCGGTCTCGTCGGCCTCGGCCGCCGGGTCGTCCGGGTGCGGGACGGCTGCCGCCGCGGCCGGGGGTTCGTCCCGGACGGCCCGTTCGATCGCGGCGAGGTTGCCGTCGTCCCGGAGCAGGCCGTAGTGGTCGCCGGGCAGGTCCTCAAAGCGCACGCTGCCCGAAGTCACCGTGCGCCAGTCGCACTTGGCGGAGTCCACGGCGCGCACGGAGACGACGTCGAGGTCTCCCGGTGTGGGCTCCCACTCGCAGATGAGCCGTCGGTTGTGCTCGAAGATCTCGAAGCGCTCGGTGAACGTCTCCAGGTCCATGTCGAGTGCGGCGGCGGCCTCCGCCCGGGTGTCCGGCGCGCTCTCGCCGTCGTGTCCGCTCAGTCTGGACACGTCGTCCACGAAGGCCCGTACCGCGTCGCCGGGTGTCCAGCGCGGGTAGACGCCGCCCGACCACGTCGAGTCCAGGAGCACCACCCTGGGACGGCGCCCGCGGGCGGCGAGCAGGCAGGCGATCTCCCAGGCGAGGGCGCCGCCGAAGGACCAGCCGCACACCACGTCGACCTCGGGTCCCCGGCCGGCGAAGCTCTCGACGTAGCGCCGGGCCAGTTCCTGCATCGACGCGGCGGGGCCGCCGTCGCCGGGTGTCCTCGCGGAGGCTTCGAGGCCGAAGCACCGATGGTCGCCGAGCCGTCTGACCAGCGGCTGGTAGGCCAGCAGACTGCCGCCCACCGGGTGGGCGAACAGGAGCACCTGGCCGGAGGAGTCCGGCCGGCTCAGTTCGATGAGACTCGTCGTGTCCGCCCCCGCCGATCTCGTCCGGAGATAGGCGTTCAGGCGTTCCCCTTCACGTTGCATCACGTGTTCCCTGCCCTTGTGGTCGATGTCCGGCTGCTCACTCGGCCAGGAGTCGGGAAACGTCCTCTTCGGACATCTGCTCGATGACTTTCTCGAGTTCCTCGGGGGGCAGTCCGGCCAGCCGGGCCCGTTCCACCTCCAGGGCCATGCTCTGCACGCTGGAGTCCGCGAAGAACGCGGCCAGGGAGATGTCCGTGGCGAAGATCTTCTTGATCTTGGAGACCAGTTGGGCGGCCTGCAAGCTGGTCCCGCCCAGGTCGAAGAAGCTGACGTTCTTGGCGAAGTCGGTGCGGCCGAGGATCGGGCCGAACGCCTTGGTCAGCATCTGCCGTTCGACGTCGCTGAGCCGCTCCTCGGGCTCCGGCTCGGCGGTGGTGTCGACTCCGGGCAGGGCACGCTCGTCGATCTTCCCGCTGGCGTTGATGGGCAGTTCGTCCAGCACCAGGAAGGTGCTCGGCACCATCGTGGAGACGAGATACCTGCGGCAGTGCTCCCGCAGCGCCGTCTCGGACACATCGCGCGCTCCGCCGGTGGCGCAGTAGGCGACGACCCGCTTGTGGTCCTGCACCTGCTGGACCTGGACGTACACGTTGCGGATCCCGTCGAAGGCGCGGATGACGCTCTCGATCTCGCCGATCTCGATCCGCACGCCGTTGATCTTGACCTGCTTGTCGGCGCGGCCGACGTAGACGAGGCGGCCGTCGCCGTTGAGCCGCACCAGGTCACCGGTCAGATAGAGGCGCGCCTCGGGGTCGACGCCGACGGGGTCCTGGATGAACCGCCGCCGGTTGTCCTCGTCCCGGTGCCAGTATCCGGCGGCCAGTCCGACGCCGCCGATGGCCAGTTGTCCGATGACTCCCTGCGGCACGGGTGTGTTCTGCTCGTCCAGCACGTACGCGACATGGTTGTCCATCGGGGCGCCGATGGGCAGGGCGGCGGCCGACAGCGGCTCCTTCAGCTCCTCGACGATGCTGGTGACGGTGCACTCGGTGACGCCGTAGCCGTTGAAGATGCGTCGGCCCTTGCCCCAGGCCCGGACGAGTTCGTGGGAGAAGGCCTCACCGCCCACGAACACGATGCGCAGATCGTCCAGCGGGGCCGGGTCGAGCAGTTTCATGACCGACGGCGGCAGGTCGGTGACCGTGACGCGGTGCTCCTCCAGGAACCGCTGGACGCCCGACATGTCCAGGCGCATCGCGGACGGTACGACGTGGAGCGAGGCGCCGGTGAGCAGGGCGCCGAACATCTCGAAGACCGAGACGTCGAATCCGCAGGACGCGTAGCCGAGGAACCGGTCCTCAGGTGTGAGTTCGAACAGGGTCCGGACGTTGCGTATGAACCCGAGTATGTTGTCGTGGCTGACGAGTACGCCCTTCGGGGTGCCCGTGCTGCCCGAGGTGTACATCAGGTAGGCGATGGCGTCCCCGCCCGGGGCCGTGCCGGGGGTGTCCGCCGCGTCCGGGAGCCCGGCCGGCAGCCGTGACTCCAGGTCGGGTGCGACCCCGGCCGTCGTCGCGTCGCAGACGACGAGCCGCAGTTCGGCGTTGTCGATGATCGCCTCGATACGACCCGGCGGATTCATCGCGTCGACCGGCACATACACGGCGCCCAGTGCCAGCAGCGCCAGTACGGTCGCGGGGAAGTCGGGTGACGGTGTGAGCGCGACGCCCACCCGGTCCCCGGCGCCGACGCCGTGCGCGGCGAGGTGGGCGCGGATCGCCTCGGCGCGCCGCCGCAGCTGATCGTAGGTCAGTTCCTCGTCGGGGGTGCTGACGGCCACGCGCTGCGCGTGTGTGTCCGCGATCTCACAGAAATGTGTGAAGACATTTCCGGTGGGCGTCGGGACCGTGCGTCCGCTGCCGAAACGCCGTTGGATTTCGCGGGATTCCTCGTCATGGGCCCAGGACTGCCGCAGACTGAGGTCGGGAAGGGAGATCGCCCTGCGCAGAATTCCGACGAATACCCGCTGCATGGTGTCGATCGTCGCCCGGTCGAATATATCGGTGTTGTACCCGATATTGATCTCCAGATCCGGGCCGTTCTGCGTGACGGTCCAGGACTGGAAGAACTTGGCGCGCGAGGTCTCCGGTATTTTCTCGTCGGCTTTGATGCCATCGAGCCGGAGCGGCTCCGCCCACTCGTTCATCGTCAGCGTGTACTGGAACAGGGTGGAGCGCGAGGGGTCGCGTGTGACGCCGGCGCCCGCGATGATCTCCTCCAGCGGGAGCTGTCCGTGCGCCTGGCCGTCGCGGAATCGCCGCTGAATTCCCGCGAGACATTCCTTGAAGGTCTCGTCGGGATCGATACGGCAGCGCAGCGGAAGCATGTTGATGAAGAAGCCGACGGTTCTTTCGCACTCGACTTCGGAGCGGTTCGCGGTGGGCATTCCGAAGATGACGTCCTCGGAACCCGAGTACCGGTGGAAGAGGCAGGCCATCGCCGTGGCGTAGACGGTGATCGGGGTGGTGGACAGCGACGAGGCGAGATCGTTCACCTGTGCCGCGAGCCCCGGCCAGATGCTCTCCTGCGCGGAGCCCTCGTAGGTCGCCTCGGGCGGCAGCGGGCGGTCACCTGCAATGTCCATGACATCAACATGGCTGAGTGTGTCCGCCCAGTAGTCCGCGCTCTCCTGCCAGGCCCCCGCGCTCATGCGCTTGCGCTGCCACTCGCTGAAGTCGGCGAACTGCACGGTGGGGGGCTCGATCTTGGGGGTGGTGCCGGTTCTTCGGGCGTTGTACTCCTGCTCTAACTCCTCGAAGAAGATCGAGGTCGACACCCCGTCGAAGATGATGTGGTGGACGACGAAGCCGAAGTAGTGCAGGTCGTCGCCGACGGTGACCAGAGCGGCCCGCCACAGCGGGAACCGCGTCAGGTCGAGCACCGTGTCGCCGAGTTCGGCCATGAGCCGCTCGGCCTCTTCCTCGGACTGCGCGGACTTCCGCTCGACGACGATCTCCGGGCTCTCCACGATGCCCTGGAAATACTCGTCGTTCTCCACGAGGACATAGGTACGCAGCGCCTCGTGCCGCATGATGATGCTCGCGACGGAACCGGTGAGAGCGTCGACGTCGAGATCGCCTTCGAGACGGAACAGGAATCCGACGTTGTAGGTCGACATTCCGGTCCGTAACCGGTCGACGAACCACAAGGTGTTCTGCGAGTACGAGAGGGGGACGTTGTTCCGGTCCTGACGGGGACGCGGTCCGTCGGTGACCCGGGCGCGTGCACGTGCCAACATGCTTGCGAGTGACTGCTTCTTTTCCGTCGCGGTACCGTCATGCACTGAACTCACACAAAGCTCCCTTGACGTCAATTGGCGATACAAAGCAGCAGTTCTGCGGTATTTCAGCAGTGCAGGCACGTGATCGTGCAACACGAGGCACGTCCGACCCCGGCGCATACCCTGCCCCACGGACACCAGGCGGTCAAGGCAGCCAGGAATGTAAGATCCTGCGATCGGACTTGTAAAAGTTCCATGGTTTACCCGGGTGATTGGGTATCGAACGGCCCGGCGGCGCGGAGCGGTGCGCGACGGATTTCAAGATCCGCCTGCACCCGGTACCGCTTCCGCTTCCGGAACGCCTCCGTCGAGTCTTCGCTGATGCGGCCGGATCTCTGTGCGACGGAGGGAGAACTCCGGCCGTCCGCTTCGCTCGCACCGGGCCACGGCCCGGCGGGCTCCCCCCTCCGGCGCCGGTCCCGCCGTCCGCGGGCGCTCGGCCGAGCGGGCCGTGGACGGCCGCGCGCCGTGCCCCGCTCCCCCGCCCGGCCCGGCACCCGCCGCCCGCCCGCCGCGGCGGTGTCCGGCGTCATCGCGGCGGCCGCCCACGGTGAGGCACCCTCCGTCCGACACATCGTCAGAAATGTACAGGTGTGTGTGCACACCCCGACGCGGCCGATCACACGGGTGTCCGGTACCGAGACACCTTGTGGCGCCGGGCGACGAGGTCGTCCCGGCGGTGGGGAACACCGGCACGTACCACCGCGACGGTGTCGACGAGCGCGGCGAAGTCGGTGAAGGGGTCCCCGCCGACCACCGTCAGCTCGGCCAGCCTGCCCGCCTCGACCGTGCCGAGGTCCGGGGCCAGACCGAAGAGGCGGGCCGGGACGGTGGTGGCGGTGTGCAGGGCCTCGGCCGCGGTGAACCCGTGGGCGTGCAGCCCTCGCAGCGCCAGGTGGAGGGAGAGGCCGACCGGCACCAGCGGCGCGTCGGTGCCCAGGGCGAGCCGGGCCCCGCGCTCGGCCAGCCGCCGGTAGTCGCCGAACTCGACGTCCAGCGCCGTGAGTTCGGGTGCGCCGGGGCGCGTGCGGGCGCGGTCGTGGACGGTCGCCGCGTCCCAGGGCGGCATGAGGACGTCCACCCGGGGGTCGTCGGCGAGCGCCGGGTCGGCGCCGAGCAGGACCTGCGCGCTGAACGGCGTCATGATCAGGGCGAAGGCGCCGTCGGTGTACTGCTCGACCAGGTCCTGGTGGATGTGCCCGAGCGGGGTGGTGGCATGGCCGTAGGGCAGTCGCTGGGTGGCCTGGAGATGGGTGGTCAGGTCCTGGCCGGCGGCCCGGCCCGGCGCGCACAGATGACTGCCGCACGGCACCCCCAGCCGGTGCGCCGCCTCGGCGGCCTGTGCCATGTACGTCCCCGGGGCGCGCACATAGGTCTTGACGAAATCGACGTCCAGGGCGGCGGCCCGCGCCAGGGTGCGCCGTACCCCGCTCTCGGTGCGGTGGGCGCGGCCCATGCTGTAGGCGGTGCGCGAGCCGTCGATCAGTTCGGCGCAGGCCAGTGCGCGCGGCCCCAGGCAGGCGCCCGACGCGGTGGCCTCGCGCAGCCGGGCCGCCTCGTACAGCGGGCCGCCCATGCAGGCGGTGGTCGTGATGCCGTAGGCGAGGGCCGTCAGGTTCTGCCGGGCGCCGTAGGTGGCCTGGTAGGGGTGGGTGTGGCTGTCGAACAGGCCCGGCAGGACCGTCCACGAGGAGGCGTCGAACGTGCGGTATCCCGGTCGGCGCGCACGGTGCGGTGCGACGGCGGTGATCCGGTCGCCGCGCACGAGGATGTCCACGTCGTGGCGCGGCGCCCGCCCGGTGCCGTCCCACAGCTGCCCGGCGTGGACGCGCAGTGGTTCCCGGCCGCCGGGACCGTGGCGGCGGGCGGCGGGCACGGTGGGGACGCCGCTCAGGGTGCGGGTCAGGCCCGGCATGCGGGTGTCGTCGAGGGACAGCAGACGCAGGTCCCCGCAGGACAGGTACAGGAGGGTGCGGGAGTCCGCCGCCCAGCTCGGGTGGTCGGCCGGCTCGTCGGTGAGCCTGCGGGCGGGTCCCGCCGGAGTGCCGTCGGGGGTGACCGGCAGCAGCCACAGCGCGGATTCGGCGACGAGCGCCATCCAGCGGCCGTCCGGGGACCACACGGGTCCGGCCGCGACCCGGTCGGACAGCGACTGGTGCGCGGCGGGCAGGTGGCGCCGCTCGGTGCCCGTGCGGACGTCGACGACGCGGATGACGTTGTAGCCCTCGCGGAAGCGGCGGTTGAGCCGGTTGCGGTCGCAGAAGGCCACCCGGCGGCCGTCCGGCGACCAGGTGGGGGTGCCGGGCGGGCCGTCGGTGGCGAGGGGGCGGGCGACGGTCCGTTCCTCGCCCGTGGCCAGGTCGCGGACCAGCAGGTTGCCGCGGACGTCGAGGCAGGCCAGGTGTGTGCCGTCCGGCGACAGAGCCGGGGACAGGCGTCCGCCGCCGGTCACGGCCTCGTCCGTCGAGCCGTCCAGGCGGATCCTGCGTACGGCCGTCAGTCCGTCGCGGTCGGTGCAGTACAGCAGGCTGCGCCCGTCGGGGGCCCAGGCCGGCATCTGCACGTACTCCGTACCGGCGGCCCGCAGCAGCTCGCGCGGCGGTTCGGCGCCGTCGTCCGGGGCCCCGGACGGCAGCAGCCACAGGGAGTTGAGGGCCGCGCACGCCACCCGGCGCCCGTCCGGGGACAGCACCGGGCGGTGCAGACCGCGCACGGGCACGGGGGCGGTGCCGGTCCGTGAGGTGTCGCGCCGTACGCCGCGGCGGAGCGGGCCGGGGACCGGCATCCGGGCGGTGAACGGGATGTCGGTGACGGCCGGGGCGGTCAGGGAGCGGATCCGGATCCGGCCGTCCGCGACGTACAGGAGGCGGTCCTCGCCGAGCCAGCACGGCGGGGCGGCGGCCAGGTCCTCGCCCGCCGCGACCACCCTTCCGTCGACCAGCAGTTCGGCCCGGGACGGCGGGAGGGTGGGCGGGCCGTCCGCGCCGGACAGCCGCAGCCAGGCGATCCGGCCGCGCGGGGACACGGCCGGGCACAGCAGACGGCCCGCGGCCGCGGTGTGCACCGGCTGCGCGGTGCCGTCCGCCAGGGAGACCCGGACCAGTGAGAGACCGCCGTCGTTCCCGCCGTCCGGTGTGTGGGCGGCGCGCACGCACACCAGGGTGCGTCCGTCCGCGGACCAGACCGGGTCGTAGTCCTCGAAGGGGCCTGCCGTCACCCGGGTGAGCCGGGTGCTGCCGACGTCGAGGGTCCACAGGCCGTAGGAGCCGCCGGTCACCGGGTCGCCGCCGCGCTCGGAGGAGAACGCCAGCCGGGTGCCGTCCGGCGACCACGCCGCCCCGCGGTCGTCCCACGGGCCGTCGGTGACCCGGCGCAGTCCGCCGCCGTCGGGCCGCATCGTCCACAGGTGGAAGGCGCCGCCCGCGTAGCCGCACAGGGCGACCGTCCGGCCGTCCGGCGCGAACGCGGGCCGGGTCGCCTCCACTTCCCAGCGGGTCAGCCGCTCGGCCGCGCCGCCCGCACGCGGCACGCGCCACAGCACACCCTGCACCTCGGCGATCAGCGCGTGTCCGTCCGGGTGCGCGGTGACGGACCCTCCGGTCGTCTCGCGGTACGTCAGGACCCGCCCCGCCCCGTCCGCGGCGAACGCCCGGACGGCGGGCGCCCCGACCGGCGCGACCGAGGCGGCCGACGCCCCCAGGAACCGCCGCCTGGTGACGGACCCGTGCCCCGCATCCGTGCCGTGCTCCATGGCGCGTTCCTCCCGTGCCCCGATCCCACCGGCCCGACCGACCACCTGGTCAACCGACGGCGGGCCGGGGGGTCACGGGTCGGGCCGGGTGAAGTGCCGTGGAGGCGACGTGAGGTGACACCGCTTCGTGTTCCGTACCGGGCGGCCGGGACGGACGTCGGTGGTCACTCCCGCACGTCCGGGCCGGGTGGCAGACCGGCCACCTCGTCGACCAGGGGCTGGACCCGGTGGGGGACGACGGCGCTCAGGGCGATGACCGTCGTGCTGCGGCGGACGCCCGGTACGGCGAGGACATGGTCGATCACCTGCTGGACGTGCTGGTTGCTCGTGCCCGCGATGCGGCACCAGATGTCGCCGGGGCCCGTCACGATGTGGGCCTCGATGATCTGCGGGACGGCCCGCAGGCGGGCGGCGATGGCCTCGCGGGCCGGCTGGTCCACCTCGAAGGTGGTGAACGCCTGGACCACGTGGCCGAGGGCGGCGACGTCCACGTCCGGGCCGTAGCCGGTGACCACGCCGGAGGCGGTCAGCCGGTCGAGCCGGGCCTGCAACGTGCCGCGTGCGACGCCGAGCCGGCGGGCGACCTCCAGCAGGCCCTCGCGCGGACGCTCCCGCAGCAGGCGCAGCATCCGGCCGTCGAGCGGGTCGAGTCCCTGGCGTGCCATGGTGCTGTGTCTGCCGATCTGCGCTCTGCGAGGCATCGCCCGGCCCCGTTCTTTGTCAGATTAGCAAAGGACAAGAAGCTGCGTTGCCTATTCGGCTGTCCATGGCTCACGCTGTGGTCCCCCGGCCGAGGAGGAGCAGCAGTGAGGCAGCACACCCACCCGTTCGTCCCGTACCGGCCCGAGCGGTACGGGGAGGCCGAGATGGTCCGGCGGGGCGAGGACTTCGTGTCGTTCCTCGACCGCCGCCGCAGTGTGCGGTTCTTCAGCGACGAGCCGGTCCCGCGCGCGTGTGTCGACCTCGCCATCGCCGCGGCGAACACCGCCCCGTCCGGCGCCCACCTCCAGCCGTGGAAGTTCGCCGTGATCGGCGACGCGGCGACCAGGCACCGCATCCGGGTCGCCGCCGAGGAGGAGGAGCGGGTCAACTACGAGGGCGGGCGGATCCCGCCCGAGTGGCGAGCGGCGCTGGCGCGCCTGGAGACGGACGCGGACAAGAGCTATCTCGACGTCGTGCCGTGGATCGTCGTCTGCTTCGCCGAGAAGAGCACGGCGATGCCGGACGGTTCGCTGCGCAAGAACTACTACGTCAACGAGAGTGTGGGCATCGCGTGCGGCTTCTTCATCGCCGCCCTGCACGCCATGGGTCTGAGCACGCTGACGCACACACCCAATCCGATGGGCTTCCTCACCGAGATCTGCGAGCGGCCCGGCAACGAACGGCCCTACATCCTCTTCCCGATCGGCCGTGCCGCACCCGACTGCGAGGTCCCGGACCTGGCGCGCAAGTCGCTGGCGGAGGCGACCGCCGAGAGTCCCGGCCTGGCCTGAACGGCCCTTTCCCCGGCGGCGGTCCGCCGTCCGTCGCGGTCGCGCGGGATCCGGCGGGCCGCCTGCGATGTCATGATGTGCGCCGGAGACCGACCGAGCGGGCACGGGGGCACAAGTGGCAGGCGCGGGGCCCGGCGGTCCGGGCGGCATGACGGCGGACCGGCTCGGGGCGATGCTCGGAGAGGTCCAGGACAAGGAGGCGCGGCGCGCCCTGAAGCGCGTGCTGCGCAAAGGCGGCGAGGCGGCCGAGGAGGACTGCCATCCCCTGTTCGGCTCCCTGGTGCGGGGCACCGGGGGCCTGGCGTCCGACGCGACCGTCGCGCTGCCGGTCGTCCTCGCCCTCGCCTGCGACCCGGGCATGGGTGCCCGGGTCACCCTGGTCGAACTGGTGGCCTGTCTGGCGAAGGCGGCGGCCGGGCCCGGACCGGTGGACGCGGGCTGGCACGAGGCGTGGCGGTCCCAGCGGCCCCGGCTGAGGGCGCTGCTCGCGGATCCCCGGCCCGAGGTGCGCAGGGAGGCGCTGTCCCTCCCGGTGGGCGCCGGTGCGCTGCTGGAGCGGTGGCACACGGAGACGGACCCCGCCGTGCGGCTGCCGCTGCTGCTCGCGCTGGGGACGGCCGCCGGGAGCGGGCCCGCCGGTGCCGGGGCGGTGGACCGGGTGCGAGCGGTGGTGCGGGAGGTGCTGCGGACCGGCGATCCCGTCCTGCGGGTCGCGGCCGTGCACGCCTGGGCCTCCTTCGACCCCCGGGTCCCGGTCCGTGAGCTGGACCTGCTGGTGGAGGTTCTGTCGGACGCCTCCACGCGTCCGCTGTTCGAGGCGGTGTGGTACGCACCGGACATCGACGGGGCCTTCACCCGCGAGGACGTGGTCTCCTGGACGGCCCTGCTGTTCGAGGACGAGCACGGTACGGCGCTCTCCTTCGCCGTACGGCTCATCGAGACGGCACGCCGGACCGGGGACGCGCCGCTGTGCCGCGCCGCGCTGGACGAGGCGTGGCGCGTGCTGGTGGTCAGGCCGTCCGCGGCACCGGCGCTGCTGCCGCTCGCGGGCGCCCTGCTCCGCGACCCCGACGAGGGTGTGCGGTTCCGGGCGGCCCATCTGCTCGCGGTGCTGGGGCCCCGGTCGGCCGAGTACGCCGACGAGTTGGCCGCCCTGCTGGACGATCCGGGCGGGGCCGAGTTCCTGGAGGGCACCGTGGGCGACCATGCCCGCTGGGCCCTGACACGCATCGGTGATCCGCGCGGGCTGCCGGGTCTGGTCGAGCGGCTGTGCGCGCCGTACGAGGGTCACTACTCCCGCTCGTACGTCATGGGTGACCCCCGGCTGCCGGAGATCGAGGACGTGCTGACCCCCCTGGGGGCGCACGCGGACGCCCTGCTGCCCGCGGTGCGCGCGCGGCTTCGCGGGGGCGGAGCCGACGGGGCGCCGGTCGGCCGCCTCCTGGAGGTGCTCACGGCGTGGGGCCCCGCCGCGGCACCCGCGCTCCCCGAGGTGGTGGCCCTGCTGGGCGACACCCGGTGGTCGCTGACCGCGGTCGACGTGCTGGTCGCGATGGGACCGGCCGCGTCGTCGGCCGCGGACGCCGTGCGCGGGTGCGCGGTCCTCGATCACCCGGGCAACCGGCTCAAGGTGGCGTGGGCCGTCTGGCGTCTGGGCGGCGACCGGGACACGGCGCTGCGCCTGATCGGGGAGGCGGTACTGGCCGAGGAGGGCTCCGTGTACGCGCCCGTCGGCCTCCTCGGTGACTTCGGACCGGCGGCCGCGCCGTACGCCGCTCCAGTGCGTCACGCCGTGGAACACGGCCCCGGCTGGCTGCGGTTGCGGGCGGCGCCGGCTCTGTGGTCGATCACCGGTGAGCGCGAGCCGAGCGTCTCCGTCCTGGAGGAGTACGTCGTCCCGCCCGCGGACGGCGACGACTCCTACGGCTGCTTCCTCGACGCGCTGCGGGCCCTCACCGGCATCGGCACGGTGTCGCCGGGGACGCGCGACCTGCTGCGTGCGGCACGGGAGTCCGACCGGCGCCTCTCCTCGTACCGCGACTACCGGGCCTTCCTGCGCGACGAGGAGATCCGCTCGGCGATCGAGGACGTGCTCGCCCTGCCCTGATGTGCGCGGCGGTACGCCCACGGAACACGCCTGCTGTCACGACTCCGAGCGCGCTGTCGGCCGGTCCGCGGTGACCAGCCAGGACGTGCTGAGCAGCCGGACCGTGCCGTCGTCCGACTCATGGCCGCGCAGACGGGCGGTGAGGATGTGCCGGGCGCGGTCCCGGGTGTCCTGGTCCGCCCGCTCCATCAGGTGGCGGCCGGGGCCCGTGCCGAGCAGGAAGTCCGCCGCGTCCTCGGCTCCGTGCCCCCAAGTGCCGTACGCCCGCACGGGTTCGGTGCTGATGCCGGTGTATCCGGCGGCGGTGAGGACGGCGTGGACGCGTCCGCGGTCGGCCAGCGAGAACATGCCGGGCAGCCCGGGTGTGCCGAAGTCACCGACCGGCAGGAGGCCGCGCAGGGACGCCATCGACGCCGTCCAGTCGTTGAGCGCGGCGTCGGCCGGGCACACGAACGCCAGGCGTCCGCCGGGCCGCAGCGCCCGGCGGACATGGGCGAAGGCCGCGACGGGATCGGTGTAGAACATCACGCCGTAGCGGCTGATCGCCGCGTCGAACGCCCCCGCCTCGAAGGGGTGCACCTGTGCGTCGCCCCGGGTGAAGGAGGCGTTCGCGACGCCCTCCTGCTCCGCGCGCGCCCGTGCCGTCGCGAGCATCGGGCCGGACAGGTCGAGGCCCAGGGCGCTCCCCCGGGGTGCGCGCAGCGCGGCGAGGAGTGTGGTCTGTCCGGAGCCGCAGCCCAGGTCGAGGATCCGGTGCGCTCCGGTGATCGCGGCGGCGTCGAGGAGCGGCTCGTCGAAGCCCCCGTTCACGGCGTTCCAGCGGTCCTGGTGGCGGGCCCAGTGGGCGCCTTCGGGACCGTTCCACGCCTTCTCCTGCTCGCTGTTGACGATGTCCGGCACAGGGCCTCCCGCTGTCGACGGCCAGTATGGGCGTACGCCCAAACAGTATGGGCATACGCCCGTACCGGCAATGCCGACTAGGATCCCGGACGTCGGCCCCTGCCCGGTCGGGGCCGCGGGACGGGAGCGAGCCACATGTCACCGCGCGGAGTCGCGACCCCGGACGTACGCGAGCGGCTGTTCGGGGCCGCCGAGCGGGTCGTGGAGAGGGACGGTCCCGGCGCGCTCACCAGCCGGGCCGTGACCACCGAGGCGGGCTGCGCCAAGGGGCTGCTGCACGCGCACTTCGCGGGACTCGACGAGTTCGTGGCCGAGCTGTGCCTGGACCGGTTCGCGCGGACGGCCAAGAAGGCGCGCGCACTGTCGGAGGCCGCCGGGCGGGGCACGGTGGCGGGGAACCTGGAGGCCGTCGTGCTCGCGCTGTTCGCATCCGGCGGTCCCGCCCTGTCGGGGCTGGCCATGACACGGCCCGTCGCCGCGTCCCGTGTCCGCGCGGCCCTGGAGGGCGGGGCGCCGGGCTTCAGCACGATCCAGGAGGCCGTGACCGAGTACGTCGAGGCCGAACAGGCGCTCGGCAGGGTGGGGCGGACCGTCGACCCCGCCATGGTGGCCCTGGCCGTCGTCGGTACCGCCCACCATCTGCTGCTGACGAGTTGGCCCGGCACGCCCGACCCGCGGCCCGCCATGGCGCGTCTGGTCGCCGCCCTGCTGAAGGACTGAGGCGGCCGTCCGGACCGGGGCGGCGACCACGGCGGCCGCCCCCGCCCGTCACGGCCGGAAGGTCAGGAGTCCTCGATGGTGATGAAGGGGTCCCACTGGAAGTACCCCTTCAACTGCCGGTGCCGGTCGAGGATCTGGAAGGAGAAGTGGTACACGACCTTGCCGACGCTCTTCACCGTGGTGCGCCAGTAGTGGTCCTGGTACTTCTGCGTCAGGAAGTCCGGGCTGCCCTCGCTGCCCTCCTTCGGCAGCGGGTAGACACCGTCGACCACCTCGATCTCGGGCGTCCTGATGAGGGTGTGGCCGGGGTCGCTGCTCACGTACCGGTAGAGCAGGGCCTTGTGGTCGCTGCCGAGCGACAGCGTCGTCTCCCGCCACCGGACGGTGTCCCCGGGCTCCGCCCGGAGGTTCAGTTCGGCGCCCGACGTGCCGACGATGTGGTCGTGGCGCGTCGTCATGTAGATGAGGCTCTGGTCGACGTAGGTCGGTGCGTCCGGATTGCGTGAGGCGTTCGGGTACTGCTCCACTATCGTGGCGGCGTCGAACGCGATCAGTACGTTCAGGTCAGCCATTTCGCTTCTCCAGGGAATGAGAGGTTTCGCCTACGAGGATCTCGGCACCTTGTAGGCCATGGCCCGCGGGTAGTCGTGCCGGTGCAGGCGGACGCGGACCAGGAGCGGTCCGGCGTTCACCGGGTCGTGCGGGTCGGCGAGCCGGGCCAGCAGGTCGTCCAGTTCCGCGGGCCGGGCCACGGTGATCCCGTTCGCCGGGGTGTCCTCACCAGCGAAGACGGCCGCGAGGCGGTCGTAGTGCCAGGGGTGCAGGATGTTGTAGAAGTCCGCGTCGGCCGGGTCCCGTTCGGCGTAGTGGGCCGGGTTCACCAGCATCTGCTCGATCCCGTAGAAGTGCCCGTTGTCCAGGACGAACACCACCGAGCGCAGCCCGAGCCGGGTGTGCGTGGAGATCTCCTGGCAGGTCTCCTGGAAGGCGCCGTCACCGACGAACACCATCGGACGGGCGCCCGCGCGCCCGGGGGCGAGCGCCGCACCGGTGGCCGCGCCGAGCGACCAGCCGATGGACAGCCAGCTGATCTGCGACAGGAAGCCGCCCGCGGGCACGGACAGGTTCATCGAGCCGATCAGGGAGAACGCGGCGTCGGAGACGACCGTCCAGCGCTCCGGCGTCTCCTGGCCCAGGAACTGGTTGATCCGGTCGAACACGCCGTCGTACGTGAGCCGTTCGGCCTGGCGGAAGCGCGGACCGCCGGCGTTCAGCGAGGCCCGGTGCTGCGCGAGCCCTGCGGGGCGGTCCGCGGGCGCTCCGCCGTAGCTGTAGGACTCGGCGTAGTAGTCGGCGTACAGGCCCCCGGTGCCGTACGCCTTCACCAGGGCGTCCTGGAGGGCGGGCAGCAGATGGGCGAGCTGGACGTCGGGGAAGTAGGAGGTGCCGACGCTGACACCGCCGTGCGCCGCCATCACCCAGTCGGTGCCGACGCTCTGCTCGCCGTCGAGGTTCTTCGACGTGGACCAGGCCCCGAGCCCGATCCGGCAGGTGGCCCAGTCCTTGAAGACCGCGTGGACGTCCGGGTGGCTGGCCCTGCCGTTGTAGACGCCGTGGAACTGCGGCAGTTGCCCGTCCACGACGCCCTTGGCGCCCACGGTGGTGCAGAACGGCACACCGGTGGCCTCCACCAGGTCGACGAGTTCCCCGCCGAGCCGGAACCGGTCGGTCTCCTCCCCGGCCCACACGATCGGCCGGGGCCTGCCGTCCGGGCCGGGGTGCTGCTCGATCAGGGTGAGGATCGCGTGCACGGCGTCCTCCAGCAGCACCCGGCCGCGCTCGCCGAGCGGCCGTTCACGGCGGACGAGCGGCGCCGCGGGGGCCGGGCAGGGCGCGTCCCACAGGTCTTCCATGACCTCCAGGTAGACGGGTCTGCGCTCGGAGAGGCACGCGGTGAGCGCGGCGTCGATCTGGGTCGGCGCCAGGCCCGGGTGGGAGACGGCCTGCGCGTCCACGGTGACCTGGCGGTAGACGTCCAGGTTGCTCTCCGCGCGCGGACTCATGTGCGAGGTGAGCAGACCGACGGCGCGGAAGTTCTGCCACTGCTCGTAGGGCGGGCACGCGTTGACGGCGATGAGCGGGACCTGCTCGACATACGCGCCGCCGCAGGAGTTGAGCAGGTTGAAGGCGCCGACGCTGTAGGTGACCGCCGCCGCGCCCACACCGTGGACACGGGCGTAGGCGTCGGCGGCCTGGCCCGCGCCGCCCTCGGTGGGTGTGCCGACCCACTCGATGTCGCCCTCGGAGCGCAGGGTGGTGAGGAACGGTCCGAGGTGGTTGCCGGGCACGCCGAACAGATGGGTGATGCCCAGCTCGGCCAGCCGCAGGGCGAGATAGCGGGCGACCGTGCAGGAGGGCGGGGTCCCGCTCATGAGGACTCCCCCGGCTGCCGCGTGTGGGTGGTGCTCTGGTCCTGCCCCAGATGCTGTCCGTGCTGTCCGTGGGCCTGCTCGTGCTCCGGCCTGTCGGTGACCGGCGGGGCCCGGTGGACGGCGAGCGCGGCGCGCACGGCGCTCTCCAGGGCGCCCTCGATCCAGGCGTGTTTGAGGGAGGTGTGTTCACCGGCGAAGTGCACCGGGCCCTCGGGCCGGGAGGCGTCCAGGTGGAAGCTGGTCATCTGGTGCGCGGTGTAGAGGGCGGCCTCGCCGAAGGCGTAGGGGTCGCGGGCCCAGCTCTGGGTGGCGCCCCGGCCGGTGAAGAACACCTCGATGCGCCGGCCGTGCAGGGCCTGGAGGTTGCGCAGGGCGTAGAGGTAGCGCTCCGTCTTCGGCATGGAGTCCCAGCGCGCGGCGTCGTCGGACCAGGAGTACGAGGCGAGGACGACGCCGCCGCCGGTACCGCCCTCGGCCGGGTGCGAGGGGTAGTACATGAACCGGTTGGGGTTGTCGGTCGTCGAGCCGCCGCCGAAGCAGTGCGTGGCGGGGCGCACGGCCGGGCCGCGCAGCGGCAGGGTGCCGTCGACCTGCCGCATCTCCTCGGTGACGAGGTTGTCCTTGACCGCGGCACCGAGCAGCCCGGCCTCCGGTTCGGGCAGCGTGGGCAGCGGTGCGGCCGCTGCGGCACCGGGCCCGTGACCGCTCCGGCCCCCGCCGCGGTAGTACGCGTACAGGCCCGGGGCGATGTCCTCCAGCGCGTCCCGCCATTCCGCCTCGGTGAACTCCCACCAGCGGTGGCTGAATTCGAGCAGCACCTTGGTGGCCTGGTCGTAGTGGGTCTCGATGACGGCACGGCGCTTCTTGTACGACATGGAGGGGACGATCTCCACGAAGCGCAGGGCCGAGAAGGGGACGGTGACGACGGCCAGGTCCGCCGTCCACAGCCGGGGCAGTTCCTTCGGATCGTCCTCGTCCAGGGTCTGTACGGCCACGCCCCAGCCGTCGGGGCCGACCGCACCGGTGCCCTCGGGGTCGGTGTCGCGGCTGGGGTCGTGGTACTCGATGCGGATGACACGCCGGCCGAGTTGCACCTCGTCGCGCAGGCCCTGGTACAAGGCGTGCGGCAGGCGCCAGTTGCCGCCCGGTATCTCCCAGTAGCGGACGCCGGGATTGATGTCGCTGCGGCCGAGGAAGCTGTGGAAGAAGGAGAGATGGAGCCGTGAGGACATGTTCTCCAGGGTGCCGACCGCCTCCACGGCCTCGTCGCTCAGACCGGCGTGATCGCGCAGGAACGAGCCCATCGAATGGCCGTCGAAGTCGCGGATCACCCGCGCCCAGCCCTCGACCCACTGCTCGAACGGCTTGTCGACACGCACGCCGTCGACAAGATCGGAGTAGTAGTCGCGCACGCTCTCCAGCGCCTGGTCGACCAACTGCGCCGCGGATGCGCGGACTTCGTCGTCGGTGAGGTGGAAGCCCTCGTTGATCCTCTCGGGACCGGCGGCGTAGTCGGCGCGCCGCACCTGGACGCGGTTGGCGCGGATCCAGGAGTTGCCGCGTTTGTCGGGCTCGTGGAAGTCCGGGCTGTCGTCGCCGTAGGTCCAGGTCCGGCCGGTGAAGGAGGTGTAGGTGACCGGCGGGACGGGCACGTCGGGGCCGCTGCCGGTGTGCGGGTCGATGTCCACGTTGTAGAACTGGCGGCGCCCGAGCCCGAGTTTGTCGACCAGGGCCAGGACCAGGGGATGGAAGTCGGGCAGCCGCATGGCCCCCGCCTCGGCGTACTGGGCCGGGTCGGCGAAGGGCTGGTGGTGCTTGGTGGTGCGGAAGGTCTTGATACGGCCGCCGACCCGGCTGGCGTTCGCCTCCAGGACGGTGACGTCGTGTCCGGCGTCCTTGAGCAGCCGCGCGGCGACGAGACCGGTGATGCCGGCGCCGATGACGAGGATCTTCTTGCGCGGGTGCGCGGTGGGCCCGAGGCGGCCCGTGTCTATGAGGGTGTGCAGGTAGTCGAGCTTGAGGTCCCTGCCGTCCGGTCCGACGAGGAGGAGGTCGCGGGCGAGCCCCAGACAGGTCTGCCAGCGGGCACGGGTGGCGGAGTTGTCCCGTGGAGTGTCGGTCATAGCCTGGGATCGTAGATATGCCGAAACGATTTAGTAATTCAGCGCCGGGAAAAGTCCTGAAAATGGCACGAAGAACCAGTGACCTGTTTTCGCCTCGCTCGAATTTTCGACAGGAAAGCGTGCGATTCCCAAGGTACGGAAGTGAGGCCGGTGACATGCGGGAGAGCATTCTTCTCATGGAACAAGGAATTCCAGGAGCAGGGGTGTTCCGGCCTCACCGCCGACCGGACAAAAAACGACCGTCCGGGCGCCCGGCGGGATCTCCGGCCGGTGCCGCGAGTCTCCTCATCCGGCCAACGCGCCCCCGCCCGTGAGCCGTCCGGCACGGGTGCGCGACCGGGGCCGGACTCAGCCGGGCCTGACGGTGGCGAGCTGGGCGAGCAGCAGGACCAGGCGGTAGGCGGCGGCGAAGTCGTCGGCGGTGAAGGCGACGGTGCGGGCGCCGTCGCCACGTGAGACACCCGGCACGAGCGCGGCCAGGTCGACCGTGGCCGGCGAGAAGAGATCCACCTCGACGTCGAGCGGTCCGGCGAGGGCCAGCGGGGCGACCTGGGCGCGTCGGGCCACGGCCTCGGCGGCCGCGCGGCGCAGCCGCTCGCGCGCCTCCTCGGGGTGCAGGGCGACGGCGGCGCTCTGGCCGAGGGACTGCTTGACCGCGACCGTGTGCGCGGAGGGGACCAGCGCCAGCAGTTCGGCGCAGGCGCTGTCGTCGCCGCTGAGCAGCGCCACCGGTACGCCGAGGTGCCCGGCCATGGCGGCGTTGAGGCCGATCTCGCCCATGGAGCGCCCGGCCACGCGTACGTCGAGGATGCCGTCGTTCATGGTGTGGGCCAGCACGGCCGGGCCGCGTCCGGCACGGGCGTGGTAGCCGATCAGCAGCAGCGCGTCGGTGTCCTCGTCGAGCCCGCCGAGCATGCCCAGCGGGCGCGGTTTGCCGCGGACGAGGCGGGCGCGCCGGTCGAGCTGCTCCGGCAGCAGGTTGCGGAACGGCCCGTGCGCGTCGGCGACCCACACCACGGCGTCGGGCTCGGCGTCCAGCACACCGGCTGTCACGCTGTTCGCCTCGGCCGTCATCGCCGCGCGGCCGCGTTCGTAGTCGTAGCGGTCCGGGTTCGTCTCGGTGGGATGCACGATCCCCGAGATGCCCTCCATGTCCACAGAGATCAAGATCTTCATGCCGCGGAGCCTATGTGCCGCGCGCTCCCCTCCGACAGGACATGCCCCGGGCTGCGACAGGACATGGCGCGGGCGCGGCACGGCGGACCCGGGCCCGTGGACGCCGGGCCGGCCGCGCCCGCACCGGCGCGGCCGGCCCGCCTCGCGGCGGCCGGGTGCCGGGACGTCACAGGATCTGGATGGCGACGACCTTCGGCGGATAGTTCGGGAAGGTGATGTCGTGCCAGCGTTCGATCTTCACCGAGTCGCCGTTGGCGTCGTAGTAGATCAGGTCGTTGTTGCCCGTGGAGATCCGGTCGACCCACCAGCCGCCGAAGCCGGTCTTCCCGGCGTTCGCGTAGCAGTCGACGCTCTGCCGGCCGTCGAGGTGCGACCAGATCTTCAGGAAGTTCTCGCCGCCCACGCACTGGACGTGGTCGATGGCGAAGGCGTTGCCGCCGGGCACGCCGATGGTGAACGAGGCCGCCGCGGCGAGCGCCACGGCCAGGGACCGCAGGGTCCTCTTGCCCTTCGAGATCACAGGTGCTCCTTCAGACTCACAGGGTGTGCTTCGTACGTCGCCTTCCCGTCGGCGCTGTCCTCCGGGCGGGAGCGGCTGCACGGAGACGCTCCCATGCCGGAACGATTCGCCTTTTTCCTGGATTTTCCACGTGATCTTTGATTTGTCCGGAAAGCGGCGTTTGCCGTGGCGGTCGCGCCTCGGGACGGGGGCCGGTGCGGTCCGAAGGCGCGGCAGGATGACGTGAACCGGATTCGCCGGTGTGGGTCTGCTCCGGTGGCCGGGTTGACGCCGGTGCCCACGGTGGCGACGGCCTCCGCGCCGCCACCGGCTCCGTCCGCGCCGCTGCTGCATTGGCAGCACCGGGGTCACCGGGTCGGGGGAAGCCGCGGCCGACCGGCGCGCCGGGCCGCGCCGACCGGCGTGACCATGGCAGCAAGGTGACCGGGCGAACTCCGTGCCGTCACCGCATCCGGCAGGAGGAACAACCGATGAGTCCTACCCTCAGGCGCCTGATCGGCGTCACCGCGGCGGCGGTCACAGGAGCGGCGACCCTGCTCGTCGCCGGGGCCGGCACCGCCGGTGCCGCCGAGCGCGCCCACTGCGACCGCGCCGAACAGAACCTGTGGAGCGACGGGCCGAGCCGCGGCCTGACCGCCCACCACTGCGACATCCCGTCCGGCAGGGGCCGCTGGTACACCGTCGAGATCGACACCCTCGTACAGACCCACCGCAAGGGAGACACCCTGGACGGCGCGGTCGACCGGACCAGGACCCTGCACGACCGGACCTTCAGGTGCCTCGGCTACACGTCGGAGGACGGCACGGTGAACTGGTTCGGCTGCCCGCCGTCCTGAACGGGTGGACGCTCCGGCGCACCGGGCAGTCGCCGCTCCCCGGCGAGGCGCCGCTGTTCGAGGTAGATGCCGGTGAACACGGCGACCTTGGCGCGCAGCACCCACGGGTCGAAGGGTTTGCCGATGTAGTCGACCGCACCGGCCGCGTAGCCCCGGGCGGAGTGTTCGGGGTCGGTGCCCATGGCGGTGAGGAAGATGATGGGCACGTCGTGGGTGCGGGGCCGCCGTTTGATGTGGGCGGCGGTCTCGTAGCCGTCCATGTCGGGCATCTGGACGTCCATGATGATCACGGCGAAGTCGTCGTGGTCGAGGAGGGCCTTGAGGGCTTCACGGCCGGACGGGACGGCGACCAGTTCCTGGTCGAGGGTGGCCAGCACGGCGGTCATGGCCAGCAGGTTGTCCGGCTGGTCGTCGACGATGAGCACCCTCGGCAGGGCCTGGGGGACCGCCGGTGCGACGGACGGCGCGGTCCACTGCGTCTGTTCGACCGCCTCCAGTTGCCGTTCCAGCAGGGTGCAGCGCTGTTCGGCCTCGTCGCGCTGCCGCTGGGCCGCACGGAGCTGGGCGGCGAGCCGGGCGGCCTCCTCCCGCAGATGATCGCGCTCGCGCAGCAGGCCGGTGACGTCGGGGTCGGCGGCGGCCAGGCGTTCGGCCCGTTCGCGTTCCGCGCTCCACTCGGCCTCCAGCTGGTTCAGCCGTACCTCCAGATCGGCGATGCGGTGCTTGCGGTCCAGCAGGGCGTCGCCCAGGGCGTCGCCGCGCGCGGTGGAGCGGCGGGAGGCCCGGTCGGCCTCGGCGAGCTGCTGTTCGAGGACCTCGACCGCGTGCCGGGGTGAGGTGGTGGTCTCCACGGCCGCCTGATACAGCCTGCGCACCAGTTCGATGGCCTCCGGGGTGGCGGCGGTGCCCCGGTGTTCGGCGACGTCCGTGAGCAGATCCGTCACGACTTCCCAGGGCGGGACGCGGGTGCCGCTCAGATAGCGGGAGAAGGTCCCGGCGTCGCGGATGCGGCGGGCCGCGTAGCGGCGGACCGAGACGTCCAGCCCTTCGAACAGCTCACGCAGTGCCAGGGCCAGCGCGCGCGACTGCGGTGTCAGGCCGGGCGCGAGAGGACGCAGCTCACCCACGGGCGCTCCCGCCCCTCGTCCTCGTCGGCGCCTGCGGTAACAGCGTCGGCGCCGCCCACACCGGCACACGTGAACGATCCATCGAACCCGCCCTTCCTCACCCGGCCGGACCCCGGCCGGGACGGCGCACCCCGGTGGGCCCGCCCTGCGACGCGTCACACAATGACGCCAGGCGGTTCCGTTGCGCAGGGCGACCGGTGAACCGGCAACACATCGGGGCCCGTTGCCGGACCGCTGCCGCCACCCGCAACACGTCCGGCACGCAGGTCATGACCGGTCCGCCGACCGGTGTTGCGGCAACGTCGGCGACAACGGCGACAACCGTGCCACCCCCACCGCGGCGCAACGGGTCGGATGCGCCGCGGACTTGAGACAGCCCGGCACCCAGGGTTCGTCCGCCGGGTCGGCGAGGCCGAGGGTCCGGCGGCCCGTCAGAGGTGCGTCTCGGGGAGGACGACGCTCCGGGGTCCTCCGTGGACGGAATCCGGATGCGCGCCGGTGACGCGATGGTGTGTGATCCGGGGTATGGCGACGGAGTTGGGTACACCGGGCATCGGCGGGCTGGACGAGGTCGTGGACGCGCTGCGGCGCTGGCAGCGCGACGAGGCGCCGCTCCAGTTGCACCCGGGCGACCTCGGCTGGTACCGGCGCCGCGGCGCGCGGGCGTGCGCCGCGGCGGTCCGGACGTGGCGCAGGCAGGGGCGGATGCTCGCCGTCGGGCTGCTGGACGGCCCCGGCCTGCTGCGCCTCACGACCGCGCCGGAGGCAGCGCACGACGAGGAGCTGGCGCGGAGCGTGGTCGAGGACGCGGCGCGGCCCGAGCGGGGCGTGCTGGGAGCGGGGACGGTGTACGTCGAGGCGCCCACGGGCTCGTTGGTCCAGGATCTGCTGGCCGAGCGGGGCTGGCACGCCGACGACTCGTGGACGCCGCTGCGCCGGGACCTCGCGGAGCCGGTGGAGGACCCGGGGCTGCGGATCGAGGTGGCCGGTCCGGAGCGGGCGCGGGCGTGGGCGGCCGTGCACCGGTCGGCGTTCGAGGGGTCGGCGTTCACGGCGTCGCACTGGCACGCGATGGCGGGCGGGAGCCCGTTCACCGACGCGCGGTGTCTGCTCGCCTACGACGAGCGGGACACCGCGGTGGCGGCGGTGGCGGTGTGGTCGGCGGGACCGGGACGGCCGGGGCTGCTGGAACCGATGGGCGTGCACCGGGATCACCGCCGCCGCGGCCACGGCGCGGCGGTCACCCGTGCCGCGGCGGCCGCGCTCAGGCGGCTGGGCTCCTCCGGTGCCCTCGTCTGCACGCCGAGCGCCCGCACCGCCGCCGTCGCCACCTACCGGGCGGCGGGTTTCCGGCTGCTGCCCGAGCGGCGGGACCGGCGCCGGGACGCGTTGCCCGCGTCCGCGCGAGCGGACCGGCCGGGTACCTGACCGGTCCGGTGCCTGACCGGCCGCTTCCTTCCCGTCCGGTCCGTACGTCCCAGGCCCGTCCGGTGCGGTACTTCCCCGGGCGGGACGCGGCGACGATCATGGCGGTCATGGACCGACCGAGTCAGATCATCGAGTGCGAGGGCCTCCTCCTGCGGCGCTGGCGGGCCGGGAGCGACGCCGCCCAGGCGTTCCGGCTGATCGAGGAGTCCGCGGACCATCTGCTCCCGTGGGTGCCGTGGGTCGCCGGGCACAGCGAGGGACGCACCCGGGACTTCCTGGAGAGGTCCGAGGCCAGGTGGGAGAGCGGGGAGATATACAACTACGCCGTCGTCGAGGACGGCACGCCTGTCGGCATGTGCCAGAGCCACCGGGCCGAGCCAGGGGGATGGCGGCTGGGGTACTGGCTGCATCCGGCCGCCACCGGCCGGGGCATCGCCACCCGGGCGACGGCTGCCCTGGCCGCCGAGATGTTCACGCTGCCGGACGTGGAGTACCTGGAGATACTCCACGATCTGGCCAACGTCCCCAGTGCCGCCGTCCCGCGCCGGCTGGGGTTCACCGAGGTCCGGCGTGAGCGGGCTGCCGGGCCCGTCGCTCCGCCCGGCAGCGGCATCGACGTGGTCTGGCGCCTCGACCGGCCCCGGGAGCGGATCTGAGACCGGTTCCGCGACCGGCGTCCTCAGATGGTCATCGACTCCTGGAGCCAGCGGCTGACCCGGTAGGGCAGCCACCAGGCGAGCGGGCCGACGTCGAGGACGAGTCTCTCGCCCCGGAAGTCGTCGAGGACGCCGGAGGGCAGGGTGTGCGCGGGGGCGCCGTACGCCAGGCGTTCGATGGCCTGCTCGTAGTGGGGCTCATCGGCGGTGAAGCGGCGCAGGTCGCCCCAGCGGCGGTCGCGGATCTGCACGAAGCCGGGGCCCTTGCGCCACAGGCACTTGCACAGGTAGTGGCCGCGGCGCCAGGCGCGCAGCGCCTCGTCGGCCGCTTCGGGGCCCTCGATGCGCTGCGGGGGCTGGAGATGGCTGAGGGCCTGCCAGTCGTCGGCCGCCTCGGGACCGGGATCGAGGCGCAGTTCCCATTCCACCAGGACGGCGCGCGCGGTCAGGTCCCGGACCAGGCTCAGCGCGGCCACCGTCTCGGCGGCCCGTCCGGGGTCGACGGTGCCCGCGAGGTCGACGGTCTCCGGCAGCCGGACGCGCCGGGCGCCGAGCTGCCACAGCCGTTCGCTCTCGTCCTCCAGCGGTCCCGGCAGGGCGAGTTCACCGAGGGACATGCCGGGCAGTTCGCAGGCGGCGGGGTCGTGGTCGCGCCAGGCGAGGACGGCGGGCGGACTGAGGGTGGTGCTCATACGGGGTGCTCCTCCTCGGGGTTCGGGGCTCGGGTTCAGGGCGCGGGGCGCGGTCAGGCGTGGACGGGTTCGGCCAGCGCGGGCAGCGGCGCGTGGGCGTGGCGCATGAAGTCCAGCCGCAGCAGGTCCTCGTTCACGGCGGCCGGGGCGATGTGGACGTACTGTCCGCCGTCGGTGAAGACGATGCCGAGGGCCGTCCAGGAGTCCAGGAGTTCCTGTACGGCGGCCTCGTCGCGGGCGTCCCCGGGGACCTGGCGGGCGGCCTTGCGGGCGAGGGCGGCGGGGGTGTGCGGCTGGTCGAGCAGCCGGAACGCGGCCCGCTCGAAGGGGTCGGTGAGTTCCCTCGTCCGCCAGTCGAAGGCGCGGCGCCGGGAGACGAGGACGATGCGGTCGCCCAGGTCGTCATGGGTGAGCCGGGCGTCGGCGTGGTGCTTCTTCCAGGCGGCCAGGGCGTCGTTGAGCGCGGTGACGGTCGGTTCGCCGATGCCGCGGGCGGGTGCCTCGAAGACGTAGGCGAGGTCGTAGAGTTCGTCCTCCGGCAGGTCGTACGTGAAGCGGTAGTGCTCCTCGGGCCGCAGTCCCGTGAAGCCGAGTTCGGGGCGTTCGAAGTACGGGCTGAAGCGCTCGATGGCGATCCGGGCCGACAGGTCGACCGGCGGGTCGAGGTGCTCCAGCGCGGGGAGCTGGGCGATCACCGGTTCGTAGTCGGCGGCGCTCTCGCCGGGGAAGCCGTGCAGGTAGTTCCAGGCGACGGACAGGCCGGTCTCGGCTCCGTCGCGGAGCATCCGGACGTTCTGGCAGCCGCTCACGCCCTTGTCCATCAGGTCGAGCACCCGGTGGTTGAGCGACTCGATGCCGGGCTGGACGTAGATCATGCCCGCGTCGGCGAGGGTGCGCAGTTGGGCACGGCGCATGTTGGCCTTGATCTCGATGTGCAGCCGCAGGTCGTACTCGCTGTCGATGATCCGGGGCAGTACGGTCGTCAGGTAGCCCATGTCGAGGATGTTGTCGACGACATACATGTCCAGGACCCGGTGGCGGCGGGCCAGGTCGATGATCTCCTCGTAGAAGGTGTCGGGGCTCTTCGAACGGAACTCCATGAACGAGCCGTTGAGGCCGCAGAAGGTGCAGTGGTGCTTCTCGCCCCACCAGCAGCCGCGGGCGCCCTCGACGACCAGTTTGGGTTCGACCCAGTTGCGGGCGGCGGAGGCCGCGAGCCGTTCGAAGTAGCCGCTGTAGTCGGGCGGCAGGATCGCGGCGGGCGGCAGCGGGCGGGTGGCCATGGGGTTGGCGACGCTCTCACCGCCGGGGCCGCGGTGGCACAGGCCGGGCACGTCGGCGAGGTCCGTGGCGTCGGCGAGCGCGGTGAGCAGCTGCGGGAAGGCGGCCTCGCCCTCGCCGCGCACGACGTGGTCGACGAAGGGGAAGTTGCGGTGCACGGCGGCGCCCTGCGCGCCGTCGCAGTTGGCTCCGCCCATGACGGTGACCAGGTGCGGGGCGAGCTGCTTGACGCGGCGGGCGGCGGCGAGCGCGGCGGTGTTCTGCTGGAAGGTGGAGGTGAAGCCGACGACGTCGGGGGCGTGGGCGACGATCCGGCGGGCGATCTCGTCGACGAACTCGGGTACCACACGGTGCAGTTCGCGGGTCATCTCCATCCGCTGCTTCTTGAGCTTGCCGCGCATGACCTCGGTGAATTCCTTCTCGCGCCAGCCCGGGTCGTCGTAGAGGGCGGAGGAGAACACCCAGTCGCCGCAGCCCATGAAGTAGGACGAGAGGGAGTAGTACTCGTAGTCGTCGCCGGTGAACTCGGTCCGGGCGGTGATCCAGTCGACGAATTCGAGGTTGGCGTGCAGGACTTCGGCTCGGGCGCCGGGCACGCGCTCGTCCACGCTGCGTTTGAGTATTCCCAGCGCGAGGGACGGCAGGTCGATGGGCGACCAGGGCATGTTGACCAGCAGGACACGCATGTCGGCTCCTCGGGGGTGAGGTGCCGGCCGGCCCGGCGGCGCGCCGCCGGGCCGGCCGGGCGGGGTCAGTCCTCTTCCGCGTCCTCGGCGTTGCGGAACGGAATGGTGACGGTGATGCCGATGCCCGGCTTGCGGTTCTCCTCGTCACCCGCGAGCGGGTCGTTGTGGATGATGTCCTTCTGCATGGGGTTCTCTCCTCTCGGTGGTGTGTCCGGTGGTGCGGTGTTCCCCGCTCCGGGCGGAGCGGGGCGTCGGGGGGCGCCGGGGCGGCGGGCCGCCCGGGGTGCGGCCGGGGCCGCGCAGATGGCGGTCGAGGAAGACCACCGCGCGGCGCAGCACGGTGACGTGGTCTTCGCCGTCGTAGCCGTCGTGGCCGGAGTCGAGCCACAGCGACTCGTGCGGGACCGCGGCGGCGCGCAGCGCGTCGAGGTAGCCGCGGACCTGGCCGGGCGGGCACTTGGCGTCGTGGGTGGCCGCGACGACCAGCAGCGGGGCGCGGACGGCGGCCGCGTAGCGGATCGGGGAGCTGCGCGCGTAGCGTTCGGGCACCTCGTCGGGGGTGCCGCCGAAGAGGCGTTCGTCCAGGGCGCGCAGCGCGGGGGTGGTGGTGCGGTGGGCGGCCGCGCAGTCGGCGACCGGTTTGACCGCGACGCCGGCCTGCCACAGGCCGGGGCGGGTGCCGAGGGCGAGCAGGACGAGGTAGCCGCCCCAGGAGGTGCCCCACAGTCCGGTGGCGTCCGCGCGGACGAGTTTGCGCGCGACGAGGTCGGCCCGTACGGATGCCAGGTCCTCGGCCTGGGTGAGGCCGACGCCGCCGCCGAAGGCGTGCCGCCAGCGGGGTCCGTATCCGGTGGAGCCGCGGTAGTTGACGCGGGCGACGGCGAAGCCGGAGGCGAGCAGGGAGTGGACGACGCCGTCGTAGGCGTCGCGGTCGTGGTCGGCGGGGCCGCCGTGCACCAGGAACACCGCGGGGACCGGGCCGCGTGCCGTGTCGGGCAGGCTGAGCAGGGTGTGCACGGGTCCGTCGGGGCCGGTGGTCCACACGTCCCGGTGGGTGCCGGGGATCCGGTCGGCGACGGTGGGCAGCGGGGGCAGCGGGGTGTGCCGGGTGGAGGTCAGCCGGGGCGGGTGGGCGGCGTCGGTCCACAGGCAGTGCAGGTCGCCGCCGGGGCGGGTGGCCGCGTCCAGGACGGTGCCCGGCGGGGTGGGGACGGGGGTGAGGGTGCGGCGGGTGAGGTCGGCGCGGTGCAGGGCGGAGCGGCCGTGGCGGTCCTGGCGTATCAGGACGGAGCGGCCGTCCGCGTCCCAGCGGGCGGTGATCTCGGTGTCGAAGGCGCACCAGGTGTGGGTGACGAGGCCGTTGCCGGGCCGCCAGGTCGCCAGGACGTACCGGTCGTCGTGTTCGCGGACGAGCAGGAGCTCCTCGCTGTCCGCGCCGGGGGCGAAGCCCAGGGACCACAGCCGGCCGCCCGTGCCGCCGGGCAGGACGGCGCGCACGGCTCCCGTGCCGGTGGTGAGGACGGTGACGGCCGCGGCGTCCGCGACGGCGAGGAGTCCGCCCGCGGGGGTGATGCCGGTGAGCGTGGTGTGTCCGTCGAAGCGTGCGAGGGTGCGGGCGGCGCCGCCGCGCGGGCCTGTGCGGACGGTGGTGGTACGGCCCTCGCCGACGGCGACGGCGACGGTGGCGTGGTCGCTCACCGCGAGCCCGCGCGGCAGCCCGGACGGCACGTTCGTCAGTCCGGGCCGGTCCAGGCCGCCGGTGAAGGGCTGGAAGCGCCACTGCCCCGCCCCGTGCTCGTCCTCGTCGAACCACCACACGTGTGCGTCGCGGTCGACGGCGCAGTGCAGGGTGCCTCGCGGCCGGTGGGTGACCTGGCGGGCGCCGCGGCTGACGGCGTCCCAGGTGAACACCTCGCAGCGGCCCTCGGCGTCCGCGGTGAACACCATCTTCGCCGGGTCGGCCGCGCACACCTCGGGCAGGGCGGCCCGGTACACCTGGTATCCGCCGCCGCCCGTCATCCGGCGGCCTGCGCCGTGAGGGCCGCGCGCACGGGGCGCCGGCAGGTGTGGACGGCCAGGAGCGTCAGCAGGACGCCGCAGGCCACGGCGGGCGCGGCGGTGGACAGGCGCCCGGCGAGGGCGCCGGACAGGACGGGGGCCAGGGCGGCGGCGCCCGTGGCGGCGGTGGCCAGGACCGCTCCGGTACGGGCCTGGAGCGCGAGCGCGGTCGCCTGGAGGGCGCGGGCCTGGAGGACCACCGAGGCCAGTGGCATCAGCAGGCACACGAGGCTGAACAGCGCTCCGTACGCCCACGCGTCGGTGGTCAGGGCGAGCGCGGCGGCGAGGGGGACGAGCAGCCAGGTCACGCCGGTCACGGCCCGTACGGCGCCCAGGCGGCCGACGACCCTGGGCGCGGCGAGCGCCCCGGCCAGGCCCGCGGCGCCCGAGACGGCGAGCACGGCGCCGAGGACCGCGCCGCCGTGTCCGGCCCGCTGGAGGGTGAAGACGGCTCCGTAGTACAGCGCCACCACGACGAGGTTGACCGTGGTGCACCACACCAGGACCAGCCGCAGCAGCGGCGAGGAGCGCACCAGGCGCAGCCCGGCCGCGCTCTCGCGCAGCAGTCCCCCGCCGGGCTCGCGCGGCGCCGGTGCGGTGAGATCCGCGCGCATGGCGCCCACGCACAGGGCGCTGACGAGGTAGGAGAGCGCGTCGGCGAGGAAGGGCAGCGCGCGGGCGGCCTGGTACAGCAGCCCGCCGAGGGCCGGGCCGGTGATCAGTGCGCCCTGGTCGGCGGCGGCGAGCCGGGCGAGGGCCCGGGGCTGCTCGGGGCCGGGGCAGATCAGCGCGACCGTCCCGCGGGACGCCGCCTCGAAGCAGGCGGTGGCGATCCGTTCGACCAGGACGGCGGCGAGGATCAGCCACAGGGACGGCTGGCCGCCGGTCAGGGCGAGGGTCGCCGCTCCCATGGCGAGGGCGGCGACGAGCGCCGAGCCGAGCATGACGCGTTTGCGCGCGCCCCGGTCGGCGGGGACGGCCACGACCGGGCCGAGCAGGAGCCCGAGGGCGGTGGAGACCCCGGCGACGAGACCGACGGTCTGGGGCGGGTTGCCCAGTCCCAGCAGGAGCAGCGGGAGGACGGCACCGGATGCCTGGCTGCCGACTCCGTCGGCGGCGTTGGCCCACCACAGAAGTCGGTAGTCCCGTGGGTCCGTCCGCTCGCGGGACGGTCGTGCGGTCGACACCGGCCGTTCCACTGACCACCTCACCGACGTGGCGAAACAATGGAGAAAGTGTGGAGAGAGCGAAGTGAGCGGGAGCCTAATCCGGCCCGGACGAACGCGACAAGGGTGCGGCGGGGCTGGCCGGATCCGTCCGCCGGGGCGCCGCCGGGAAGGAGGCGGGGACCGGTCGTCCGCACGGCGGAAGGGAGGCGGGCATTCCGCGGGTGGAGCAAGGAATGCCGCTTCTCCGCGCGGGGTGGCCGGGGTTCCGCGCGCCGGGGCGTGGTGGCGCGCGGGGGTCCGCCGGGAGCGGGACGCCCGCCGCCGGGGCGGAGGGCGCGCGGGGCGTATTCGGCCGAGAACGTTCGCCCGCGCCGGGGCCGTGGAGTGGCCCGGGAGGTGTTTTCGGGCGGGAGCGTGCGCCAGGTGCTCAGGAGTGGGGGCGTGCGCGGCGGGCGCCGTGCGCGTGGTGCGGTCGGGCGGCGGGGTGCGCGCCGGGCCGGTGCCGGACTACGCAGAAGCGGTGCCGGACCCCGGCAGGTTCGCGCCGGACGGCACAGGACCAGCACCCTCCCGCCCCGACGCCGTGATCGCGGACCGTACGTCCACCACGCCCTCCACCGAGCCGACCAGGCGCAGCACGAGCGGCAGCGAGGAGGCGTCCGGCGCGTGACCGGTGAGGGAGACCACCCCTTCACGCACCTCCACGCACACCGTGTCGAGCGGCACGGGGAACCGTCCGGCGACCAGCCGCCGGACCTCCTGCGCGATGTCCTCGTCGCTGCGCAGGAACACCTTGAGCAGGTCGGAGCGGCTGACGATGCCGATGAGCCGGCCCGCGTCGTCGACGACGGGGAGCTGCTTGACGCCGTGCCGTGCCATGAGCCGGGCGGCCCCGGCCACGGTGGCGTCGGCGTGGACGGTGACCGCGGGGACGGTCGCCAGGTCGCGGGCGGTCACCGCACGCGCCGCCGCCGCGCCGGACGGCTCCTCCGGGCCACCATCGCGGGCCTCCTCCGCGCGCAGCAGATCGGCCTCGCCGACGATGCCGGTCACCCGTCCGCCGCCGTCCAGCACGGGCAGCGCGCCGACGCCCCGGCTCCGCATCGCACGCACGATCTCCTTGAAGGCCGCACCCCCGGCCAGGGCGACGACGCTGCTGGTCATGACGTCGCTGACGGTGTACTGGACGCCTCGCATGACGTGCTCCTCGCGACCGCCGTGGCCGTCCTGGTCACGGGCACGTACCCGAGTCTGCGCGGCGCGCGGACGTCCGCGCGCGGGCCGGACGGCCCCGGCCGCACGCCGACCGGCTCGTCCGCGCCCCGGCAGGAGGTCCCCGGGGAATGAGGGCTGTCCGGCCCAAGCGGTCGGGGCGGGCCGCCTGGCACCTTCGGAAGCGAGGGGCCGGGCAGGAGCGAGAGGCCGGGCAGGGAGATGGCGCCCGATGAACGGCATGACACATCCGAGGCACACCCGGCGTGCGAGGCGGCTGCTGTGGCGGTGGCACGGCAACCCGCTGCGGCGCCGTGAGGATGTCGCCGGGGCCTGGATCGCGCTGCTGACATGGGTGCTGATCCTGGTGGGCGGCGCGCTCGTCTGGACGGTCACGGCGCGGGCGGCCGGGCAGGAGTTCGCGGGCCAGCGTGCCGACCGGCACGCCGCCGCGGCGGTCCTGCTCACCGACGCTCCCCGCGGCCTGTCGCCGTCCACCGACGGCTCCGAGACACCGGCCCGGGTGCGCTGGACCGCCCCGGACGGCACGACGCGCACCGCGCACACCCTGGTGCCGAGCGGGCTGCCCGCCGGAACGGCGATCACCGTCTGGCAGAACGGCCGGGGTGCCCTGACCACCGAGCCGCCCGGACCGGCCGAGGCACACACCCAGGCCGCCCTGTTCGGCGGGGCGGCGGCCCTCTCCTTCGCCGGTCTCGCCTACGGCACGGCCGCCCTCGCGCGGTGGTGTCTCGACCGGCGCCTGTACGAACGGTGGGGAAGGGAGTGGGAGGTCGTCGGCCCGAAGTGGGACCAGAAGACGGGCTGACGGGCCGGAGCCGGGGACCGGGGACATGCTGAAGACGGAAGACGTGGTCCGCACACCGGGCCCGGCCCACCGCGGGCGGGTGTCCGCCGGAACGAGCGCCAGGAGGTGGCCCATGCGCCACGCCGACCACCCGGACGCGGGACAGCACCCCGCCCGGCGACCGGCGAAGGCACCGGAGCCGGGGAACGGGCCGCAACCGGGCAGCGGATCCCGGCCGGGCAGCGAATCGCGGCCGGGCAGCGAATCGGGGCCGGGCAGGGCCGTGGAGGTGCCCGCGCGGCAGACACGTATGACCGGGTTCCTCGCGCTGCCCCCGCGGGCCCCCGCCGTGGTAGTCCTCGCGCACGCGGGCACCGGGGCCGCACGTGATCCCCGGTACCGGCGGGTGGCCGCGGCGCTGCGCCACGCGGGTCTGGGCACCCTGCTGCTCGACCTGCTGACCGAGGACGAGGGCCGCAGTCCGCACTGCGTCTTCGACGTCACGCTGCTGGCCCGGCGGCTGCGCGCCGCGACGGACTGGCTGCGCCGGGAGACCGGCCTGCCCGTGGGCTACTGGGCGACGGACACCGGCGCCGGGGCCGCCCTGGAGGCGGCGGCGGCCGACGACGGCGTCCGCGGCGTGGTCAGTGCCGGCGGGCGCCCCGAACTGGCCCGACCGGCGGCACTGGCCCGGGTGCGCGCCCCCACGCTGTTCGTCGTCGGGGCGCTGGACACCCGGCTGGTCGGCCCGACCCGGCTGGCGGCGGACTGGATGGGCTGCGCCCCGCGTGTCGACGTCGTCCCGGACGCCGGGCACCTGTTCGCCGAACCGGGCGCGCTGGAGCACCTCGCGGAGCGCAGCCGCGCGTGGTTCACCGCCCGTCCGGCCGCGCCCGCCGCCCCGTCCGCCGTGCCCGGCGGCGCTCCCCGGCTGGCCGCCGGGCAGGAGGACTGGCAGCGTGGGGACGGGGAGCGCGACGTTCGAGCGGAGGGCGCTCATGGCATCGGCTGAGTCACGTCCCACGGTGGTCGTCGGGGTGGACGGCTCCCCGTCGTCCCGTGCGGCACTGCACTGGGCGGTCCGGTACGCGCGGCTGGTGGACGGTGCCGTGGAGGCGGTCCACGCCTGGAGCACCCCCACGGAGTTCAGCTGGAGCGGACTGGTCATCGACCCCGACTTCGACATGGACCACGCCCGTGAGCGCTTCGCCCGGGAACTGCGCACCGCCTTCGGCGACGAGCGCCCCGAGCGGCTGCGGGAACGCGTCGTCGAGGGCGACCCCTCGGAGGTGCTGATCCGTGCCTCGCAGGGGGCGGACGTCCTCGTCGTCGGCCGGCGCGGACACGGCGGCTTCGGCCGCGCGATGCTGGGCTCGGTCAGCCAGCGCTGCGCCCAGTACGCGGCCTGCCCGGTCGTCGTGGTGCGGGAGGAGCACGACGGGAGCCCCTGACCTGCCGGGCCGCGGCGGCGTACCGCCGGAAGCGGGCCGACGGAGCCCGGAGAGGATCCGAGGAGAGAGAACATGCAGCACCGAACGGTCGAAGACCTCATGACGCAGGACGTCGTCCGGGTACGGCGGGACACCTCGTTCAAGGACGTGGCGCGGACCCTGGCCGACCACGACGTGAGCGCCGTCCCCGTCGTCGACGACCTCGGCCACCCGCTGGGCGTGGTGTCGGAGGCCGATCTGCTGCACCGGGTGGCCGGCCGCCCCGACCCGGCGGGACTGCTCCCGCAGCGCGCCTCCGACCTCGCTGACGAGGCGTCGGAGGGTGCCGTCGCGGCGGAGGTGATGACCGCTCCCCCGGTGTGCGCCCGTCCCGGGTGGAGCGTGGTCGAGGCCGCGCGCACGATGGACGCCCACCGGGTCAAACGCCTGCCCGTGGTGGACGAGAGGGGCGTCCTGGCCGGGATCGTCAGCCGGGGCGACCTCCTGCGGATCTTCCTGCGCCGCGACGAGGCGATCCGTGAGGAGATCGCCTCGGACGTCCTCGTGCGCACGCTGGGGCTCGCACCGGACGACTTCACGGTCACGGTGGAGGACGGCCGGGCCGCGCTCACGGGGTCCGTGCCGGAACCGAGCCTCGTACCGGTGATCGAGCGGCTGTGCCGGGGTGTCGACGGGGTCGTCTCCGTCACCGTGGACGCCGGGGCCCCGAGCCGTACGGGTCCGGCCGGTCCGCACTGAGGACGGCCGACGCGGCGGTGGCCCCGTCCTGTGGACAACCCGACCCCCGAACCTCCCGCTGGCAGGATGGTCCGGCCGCCCCGGCCGTTCCTAGGCTGCCCGCATGCCGACCACCCGCCCGAGAGCCCCCTTCCGTACCGCCCGCCCCAGGGCCCCCTTCCGTATCGCGACCGTCCTCGCCCTGCTCTCCCTCGCCCCGCTGGTGCCGGCGCAGGCGGGAGCGGCGACCACCGCGCGGACGTCCGTGCTCCAGCGGGACACCGACACACTGCACGCCGACGGTGTCACAGGGGTGTCGGTCCGGCTGGAGACACCGCGGGGGACGACCACCGCGCGCAGCGGGGTGGGTGATCTCCGTACAGGGCGGCCCGTACCTCCGGACGGGTATGTGCGGATCGGCAGCACCACGAAGACGTTCGTGGCGACCGTGCTGCTCCAACTCGTCGGCGAGGGGCGGGTGTCGCTGGACGATCCGGTGGAGCGGTGGCTGCCGGGCGTGGTCCGCGGCCATGGCGGCGACGGGCGCCGGATCAGCCTGCGCGAGCTGCTCCAGCACACCAGCGGGCTGCCCGACTACGTCGGTGACGTGGTGCCGGAGCTGAGCGCGGCCGGGTACCGCGCGCACCGCTGGACCACGTACACCTCCGCGGAGCGCGTCGCGTTCGCCCTGCGGCACCCGCCGCTCTTCGCGCCCGGCCGGGGCTGGGCGTACTCCAACACGAACTACGTCCTCGCGGGCATGGTGATCCAGGCGGTCACGGGCCGTACCTGGGAGCAGGAGGTACGGGCCAGGATCGTGCGTCCGCTGCGGCTCGGGCACACCTTCGCCCCCGGCGACCGGCCGTTCCTGCCCGCTCCGCACGCCCGCGACTACCAGCAGTTCGAGCCGGGCGGGGCGCTGACCGACACCACGGTCGCCTATCTGCCCTTCGACGGGGACGCCGACGGGTCGATGGTGAGCACGGCGGCGGACACCGGACGGTTCTTCCGGGCGCTGGCGCGCGGCGAGCTGCTGGCGCCCGCGCAACTGGCCGAGATGCGGCGCACGGTCGAGGTTCCGCCCGGTCACGGCTCACCGCCCGGTACGCGCTACGGTCTCGGTCTGGAACGGATCCCGCTGTCCTGCGGGGGCGGCTCCTGGGGGCACAGCGGCGACGGGTTCGGCTATCTGGTGTGGCCCGCCGCGACCGCCGACGGGCGGGCCTCCGTCACCGTGGTGCTGCACAGCCGGCCCGGTGCCGAGGAGAGCGCCGTACGGCAGATCCAGGACGTCACCCGTCTCGTCGACCACGCGCTGTGCTCCGCCCGTGGTGACGGGCACCGCTGACCCCGGGCGGCGGCGTACCGGGCCGTACCGTGACGGGCCGCCCGGTGGACGTCACTCCCGCGTCCGGTGCGCGAACACCCACCGGTTGCCCTCCAGCGCGTCGTTCGGCTCGGGGAGCGGGCCGCGGCCGTGCCGACGGGTGAAGTCGAAGGGGGTGTGCGTCGCGGTGGACCAGCCCGTGGCGGCGAGGCGGCCCGCGGAGTCGGGGCGCGGTCCCTTGTCGAAGAGCTGGAGCAGGTCGATGCCGATCTGCTGCCTCGTCGCCGTGTAGATGGCGCTGTCGCGGTAGTCCAGCAGGTCCTTCTCCAGTTTGGCCTCGAAGGCCAGTGCGCTGCCCCGGGCGCTGAGCCGGTCCACCGTGTCCACGAGATAGGTCTCGGCGGGGGCCGGCAGGTAGAACAGCAGGCCCTCGGCGAGCCAGGCGGTCGGTGCGGCCGGGTCGAACCCGGCGCCGGTCAGCGCGGTGACCCAGTCGCCGCGCAGGTCGACCGGAACGGGGACGCGCTCGGCCCGCGCGGTGGCCGAGAGTTCCGCGAGCACCCGGTGCTTGAAGGCGAGGACGCCGTCCCGGTCGATCTCGTAGACCACGCAGCCGGACGGCCACTCCAGCCGGTAGGCGCGGGTGTCCAGGCCCGCGCCGAGCAGGACCACCTGGCGGGCGCCGGTGCGGACCGCGCCGAGGAGGAAGTCGTCGAGGACCCGGGTGCGCAGCCCGAAGTAGCGGGCGAAGCGGCCCCACAGCGGATTGCCGTCGCCGTCCGGGACCTGCTCGATGCGCACCGGCCAGTCGGCGCACGCGGGTGCGGCGCGCACGAAGTGCTCCGCGTGGACGTCCTGGGCCAGGCTGTCGTCGCGGTGGGTCTCGATGGCCCGTGCGGCGGCGACCAGGAGGGCGGTCAGGCCCACTCCCCCGTCCACGCCCTCGGTCTCCCGGGTCTCCTCCGGTCGGGTGTGCTGCGGCGCCGTGCCGGTCATGTCTCCTCCGTGGGCGGGAGCGGCGACCGTGAGGTGCCGGGCGGTCGGATACGGGCGCGGACCGGGTGAGTCCGCGGTGCTGCGTGCCTGGCTCATCGGCCTCTTCCCTCGGGGAGCAGGACGGGTTTGACCACCCGGCCCGCCTCGCAGTCGCGTTCGGCGTCGTTGACGGCGGTCAGCGGGTAGGTGCGGATCAGCTGGTCGAAGGGGAACCGCCCGGCCTGCCAGAGTGTGGTGAGCCGGGGGATCAGCAGTGCCGGTACGGCGTCCCCCTCGCAGATGTGCCGGACGGAGCGGCCCCGGTCCAGCGTGCCCGTCTCCAGCGGCAGCGCGGTGTGCAGCCGCGCCACCAGGCCGAGGACGCCGGTGGGGCGCAGGGCCCGGAGCGCGTCGTTGATGAGCGGTGGCGCGGCCGTGGTGTCGAGCGCGTACCGCGCGCCGCCGTCGGTGAGCCGCCGGATCCGTTCGGGCAGGCCGGGCGTGTCGGCGTGCAGCGCGAGCGCGCCGAACCGCTCGGCGAGGGCCAGCCGCCCGGGGTGCCGGTCGACGGCCACGGTCAGCGCGCCGGCGGCGGTGGCCGCCATCACCGCGGCCAGGCCGACCGCTCCGGCGCCGTACACCGCGAGGGTGTCGCCGGGGCTGGTACGGAAGGTGTTCAGCACGGCTCCGGCGCCGGTGAGGAAGCCGCAGCCGAGCGGGCCGAGCAGTTCGAGGGGCAGCGCGGGGTCGACCCGGACGGCGTTGCGGGCCGACACGAGCGCGTACCGGGCGAACGAGGACTGGCCGAACCAGCGCGGGGCCAGCGCTCCCCCGGCCGCGTCGGTGAGCCGGGGGGTGTCCTCCTTGCGTCCGCCGAAGAGGTTGAGGGCGGCGAAGGAGTCGCAGTAGGCGGGGGCGGCGGCCCGGCAGCTGCGGCAGTGCCCGCAGGAGTCGAAGCTGAGGACGACGTGGTCGCCGACGCCGATCTCGGTGTCCGGGCCGCCGCCGGTGCGGACCACCACCCCGGCCCCCTCGTGGCCGAGGACCGCGGGCAGCGGGCTGCGCCCGGCCGAGCGGCGGACCGCCAGATCGGTCCGGCACATGCCGCTGCCCGCGATCTCGACCAGGATCTCGCCCGCGCCGGGCTCCTCCCGCAGGTCCACCTCCTCGACGGTGAACGGGGCGTCGCAGGAGCGCAGTACGGCCGCCTGGATCCTCATCGGGCGTCCTCCCGCGGGCGGTGGACGACGAACGGCCGGAGGTTTCCGTAGAGCCCCCACGGTCCGCCCGCGACGCCGACGCCGCTGTCCTTGATGCCCGCGAAGGGCTGGGCGAGGGAGAGTTCGGCGTGGTGGTTGATCCAGGCGGTGCCGCATTCGAGGCGGTCGGCCACCGCCTCGGCCCGGTCGAGGTCGGTGCCCCACACCGAGCCGCCCAGTCCGTAGCCGGTGGAGTTGGCCGCCTCGACGGCCTCGTCCAGGTCGCGGTACGGCAGCACCGGCAGGACCGGGCCGAACTGCTCCTCGGTGACGACCGGGCTGCCGGGCGGGACGTCGGTGAGGACGGTGGGGGCGAAGAAGTGCCCGGGGCCCTCCAGCCGGTGGCCGCCCGCCGCGGCGCGGGCGCCGTCCGCCAGGGCCCGCCGGGTGACCTCCTCGACGCGGGCCAGCTGCGGGGCGTTGTTGACCGGGCCCAGCCGGGTGTCCGGGTCGAGGCCGGGGCCGACGACGACGCTCTTCGCGCGCTCGGCGAGGGCCTCGACCACCCGGGAGTGGATGCGGGCCGGTGCGTAGACGCGCTTGACGGCCATGCAGACCTGCCCGCAGTTGCGGAACGCGGCCCAGAACAGCCGGTCGGCGAGGCCGTCCACGTCGGCGTCGTCGAGCAGGACGGCCGCGTCGTTGCCGCCCAGTTCCAGGGTGACCCGGGCCAGGGAGGCCGCCGCGCCCTCGGCGACGGCCCGTCCGGTGGGCACCGAACCGGTGAAGGTGACGTGGCGGATGCCCGGGTGGGAGACGAGGCGGGCGCCGAGGGGTTCGCGTCCGGTGACGACGGTCAGGACGTCCTCGGGCAGCGCACCGGCGAGGACGGAGCCCAGCAGCGAGGTGGCGAGCGGGGTGAACGGGGAGGGCTTGAGGACGACGGTGTTCCCGGCGGCCAGCGCGGGCGCGAACTTCGCCGCCGCGAGCTGGAGCGGGAAGTTCCACGGCACGATCGCGGCGACCGGTCCCAGCGGGCGCCAGCGGATCTCGCTGTGCACCGGCCGGCCGTCGGTGATCTGCCGGGTCCTGGGGGCCAGGCCGGCGAAGTAGCGCAGGCGGGCCGCGGTGCGGGTGGTCTCCGCGTACGACTCGGCCAGGGGCTTGCCCTGTTCGCGGGTGAGCAGCCGGGCGAGGTCGTCGGCCGCCGCCTCGACGGCGTCGGCCGCCGCGCGCAGCGCGGTGGTGCGGGCCGCGGCGTCGGAGCGCCAGCCGGGCCAGGCCCGGTGGGCGCGGCCGACGACGGCGTCCAGCTCGTCGGGGTGCTGGTCGGGGGCTTCGTCGACGGTCTCGCCGGTGGCGGGGTCGAGGACGGCGAGAGCCCCGGCCCGGTGTCTCGGGACGGTGTCGGCTCGGAGGTCCGGCATGCCGGGGTCAGTTCGCGGCGGGGACGGCGGCGGCGTGCTCCCGGGCCTGCCGCTCCATCTCCGCCCGGAAGGCGGCCACCAGATGCGGCTGAATCCTTCCTGCGGTGCGGTCGCCGCCCTCGCAGACCGCGCCGCGCACCCCCACGATGTCCGTGCCGATCCGGGTGAGCGGACCGAGGTCGGCCTGTTTGACGCTACCGGCGAGGGCGGCGAGCAGACCCATGTCGTGCGCGAGCCGTACGAACTCGGCGCAGACGTCCGGCGGGACGTGGTCGAACAGCCTGCTGCCGTCCTTGATCGCGGTGTCCAGCATGGCCGCGTCGGCGCCGGAGCGGGCGGCGATGTCGGGCAGGGCGAGCGGGTTGACGCAGCCGATCCGGTGAGCGTCCGCGTAGCCCGAGGCGACGACGAGCGCCTCGGGACGGTGGTCCTTCACCGCCCGCACCACCCCGCGCATCACCTCGACGGCCTGCTGGGGCGTGGTGCAGCCGTAGAGCCCGACCTTGATGTACGTGGCTCCGGAGACGACCGCGCCGAGCGCCGCCTGGGCCACCGTGCCGGGCTTGTAGGGCACGTCGCCCACCGTGGCGGAGACCGGCTTGCCGGCCGGGACCGCCTCGCGGATCTCTCTGATGACCCAGGGGTAGTTGGCGCCCAGCGAGCCCTCATCGGGCTTCTTGACGTCGACGATGTCGAGGTGTTCGGCGGCCTTCGCACAGTCGAGGGCCTCCTCGACGCTGTCCGGGGAGATGAGAAGCAACACCATGGGCTCCTTCCGCCGCAGGTCCGCCTGCCGTGCGGGCAGGGGTGCGGATCGCCTGGTTCGTGCGCGGTGTGCTCATCATTTACTCCGTCCGCGAGCGCCGGTAGAGCGTGCGGAGTCCTCATGGGGCGCCTGTGACCACGCGCAGTGCGCCGTGCGCACCGGCGTGAACCGGTCCCGCCGGTGCGCACCCGGCCGGCCCGCCGGAGTGCGGCCGGCCGGTCACCGGCGGCCGGTCAGCGCACACCCCGCTGGTGCAGCGCCAGCCACACCCGGTCGCGGGTCAGCGGGAGTTCGGTGAAGCGGACGCCGGTGGCGTCGCGCAGCGCGTTGGCGAAGGCGGGGGCGACCGGGTTGAACGGGCTCTCGCTCATCGACTTGGCGCCCAGCGGGCCGATGGTGTCGGCGGTCTCCATGAAGTGCACCTCGGTGCGTGGCACATCGGCGTACTGGGGCAGCCGGTAGCGGCGGAAGGCGGCCGTCTCCACCGCGCCGCGCCCGTCGATGCGGACGTTCTCGAAGAGGGTGGCGCCGAGCGCCTGGGCGACGCCGCCCTCGACCTGGCCGCGGCACTGCATCGGGTTCATGACCTGTCCGGCGTCGGCCGCGTGCACGCTGCGCAGGATGCGGATCTCTCCGGTGCCGGGGTCGACGGCGACCTTGAACCACTGCGCGTTGAAGGCGACCGAGCGCGGGGTGCCGCCGAAGTGGCCGTCGGCGGCGCACTCGACGCCGACCGCGCGGGCGCTCTCGTACAGCTCCTTGAGCGGGAGCAGTCCGCCGGGGTGGGCCACGGCCTCCTCGGTGAGCCGGCAGTCGGCGCGCGGCACGCGCAGCTGGGCGGCGGCGAAGTCGAGGAGCAGGTCGGCGAGGGCGCGGGCGGCGCGCAGGGTGGCCTTGCCCGCGACCACGGTGCCGGTGGAGGCGAAGGCTCCGGTGTCGTGGCGTACGACGTCCGTGTCGGACTGGCGGACGGTGATGCGCTCGACGGTGGTGCCCAGTTCGCCCGCGGCGATCTGCCGGTGCACGGTCGTGGTGCCGTTGCCGAACTCCGCCGTGCCCACGGCCAGGTCGAAGGTGCCGTCGGGGAGCAGGCAGGCGCGGGCGTCGGCGAGGTGGCCGCCGGGCGGACCGGTGGCGATCATCGCCAGGGCGGTGCCCTCGCCGACCAGCCAGCCGTCGGGGGCGGGCTGTCCGGCCCCGGTCTCCGCCTGGGCCCGCCGGACGACGGCGACGCACTGGTCGAGGCCGTAGCTGGCGATGTGCAGGTCCTCCTCGTGGCCGCCGGGGGTGACCATGGCCTCGCCGGGTCCGATGATGTTGCGGGCCTTGAACTCCAGCGGGTCGATGCCGAGCAGCCGGGCGAGTTCGTCCAGGGCCGACTCGACGGCGAACATCACCTGGCCGAGTCCGTAGCCGCGGAAGGCGCCCGCCGGGACGGTGTGCGTGTACACCGAGTAGGCGTCGACCTTCTTGTGCGGGGCGCGGTAGACCGCCAGGGACTCGCCGACGCTGTGGAACATCACGGCCGGGCCGTGGTTGCCGTACGCGCCGGTGTCGGCCACGACGCGCAGCCGCAGCGCGGTGAGGGTGCCGTCGCGGCGGGCGCCCGCCTTGACGTGGACGGTGAACGGGTGCCGGGTGGTGGCGCCGTAGAACTGCTCGGCGCGGGTGTACTCCAGTTTCACCGGGCGGCGCAGCCGGAGCACGGCCAGGGCGACGATGTCCTCGACGAGCATCTCCTGCTTGCCGCCGAAGCCGCCGCCGACCCGGCCCGCGACGACCCGCACCTGTTCGGGCGGCAGGTCGTACAGGGCGCACAGGGCGCGGCGGGTGAGGAAGGGGGTCTGGGAGCTGGTGCGGACGGTGAGCCGGCCGTCCTCGTCGATCCAGGCGACGGCGCCGTGGGTCTCCAGGCTGGCGTGCTGGGCGCGCTGGGTGCGGTAGGTGGCCTCGTGGACGGCGTCCGCCGCGGCGAAGCCCGCCTCGACGTCGCCGATCTCGCCGTGCGCCTCGCCGACCACGTTGTCCCGGGGGCGGGCGATGCGTGCCGTCGCGGCGTCCTTGTCGTGCACGACGGGTGCGCCCGGCCGCATGGCCTCCTCCGGGTCGAGGACGGCCGGGAGGACCTCGTAGGTCACCTCCACCCGGCGGCAGCCCTCCTCGGCGGCGGCCTCGCTGTCGGCGACGACGGCGGCGACCCGCTGGCCGATGTACCGGACGGTGTCGTCCAGGACACGGGTGTCGTCCGGGTCCTCCTCGGGGTGTTCGTGGCGGGCGGTGGAGAAGTGCCGTTCGGGGGCGTCGTGGTGGGTGAGCACCGCGTGGACGCCGGGCACGCGCAGCGCGGCGGAGGTGTCGATCGCGGTGATGCGGGCGTGGGCGTGCGGGGAGCGCAGCAGCTTCATGTGCAGCAGTCCGGGCACGGTGATGTCGAAGGTGTAGCGGGCGGTGCCCGTCACGACCTGCGGTCCGGCGGGGGCGGGCAGGCTGCGTCCGACGGCCTCGCCGGGCGCCGGGGCCTCCACGTTCCGTACGCCGCGTACGGCGTCCTCGATGGCGCGGTAGCCGGTGCAACGGCACAGGTTGCCCTTGAAGGCGCGGGGCAGGTCGGCGAGCTTGTCCTCGTCCAGGGCGGCCGTGGTCATCAGGAATCCGGCGGTGCAGAAGCCGCACTGGAAGCCCTGGGCGTCCAGGAACCGCTGCTGCACGGGGTGGAGGTCACCCTCGGGCGAGGCGAGGCCCTCGACGGTGGTGACGGCGGCGCCGTCGGCGCGGAAGGCCGGGTACAGACAGCTGTGGACCGGCCTGCCGTCGACGTGGACGGTGCAGGCGCCGCAGTCCCCGGCGTCGCAGCCCTTCTTGACACCGAACCAGCCGCGCTCGCGCAGATAGGTGCGCAGGCACTGGCCGGGCCGGGGCTCCTCCTCGTGGTGCCGTCCGTTGACGTCGATCCTCATCGTGCCGCCTCTCCCAGTTCCCGGCGGATCTCCTCCGCGTACCGGAACGTCATGTGGCGCCGCCACGCGGGCAGGCCGTGGATGTCGTCGAACCACTCGTCGTCGGCGACGGCCGAGCCGATCGCCCCGCGCAGGGCCGCCGCGGTCGGCGGCAGCGGGAACCACAGCCGGACCGGGCGGACGGTGGACGCGGTGACGGTGACGGCGAGGGAGCCGTCGAGCGGGTCCAGGGCGCCGATGACCAGGACACCGGAGCGGCCGAGGCCGTACAGGGACGCCTGCCGGAAGGCCGTGCGGCAGGCCAGGGAACGGGCGGGCAGGGTGACCGAGCGCAGCAGTTCGCCCTCGGCGAGGTCCTTGCGTCCCGCGCCGGTCACGAAGCCGGTGACGGGGCGCCGCCGCCGGGTGCCGTCCTGGGCGAGCAGCAGGCACTCGCCGTCGAGCGCGGCAGTGAGGGAGGTCATCGGGCCGGCCGGCAGCGCGTTGCAGAGGTTGCCGCCGACGGTGGCCATGTTCCAGATCTTGAAGGAGGCGAGGAACGCCCGGCAGCACTGCTCGAACAGGGGCGCCGCCGGGTCCGGGAGCGTCTTCGCGTACCGGGAGAGCGTGGCGATGGTGCAGGTGGCGGCGATCTCCAGCGCACCGTCCGGATGCCGGTGCACGGGGGTCCAGCCGGTGCGGCTGAGGTCGACCAGGCGGCGCAGGTGCGGCTGCGGTTCGGAGAACAGGTAGGTGCCGCCGCCCAGCCAGGCGTCGCCCGGCCGCCAGGGCGCCGGGTGCCGGGCGTCGCGTATCTCCGTCACCGTGTTGAGGTCCATGGCGGCAGTGAAGCAAGCCACAGGGGCCTGGGACGACTGGTCCGGAGCACGGAAAACACCGCGGCGCCGCCTTGTTGTCTGGGTGATCCTCCAAGAGGCATTCCGCTGGTGTCGTCTGGCATTTACCATGCGATGACTCGCAGGCACCTGGTGAATGTGAGATGCCGGGTGTCAGGCACCCCCATCCGGCAGGCGTACGAGGAGCAGGAGCACATGCACGTCGAACACCTCCTGGAGGACGAGTCCCTCGGTCTGCGCCTGCTCTGGGCCGAGGACCCGCTGCTGCGGCGGGAGATCAGCGGGGTCACCGTCACGGATCTGGAGGACCCCGCCCGTTTCGTGCGGCCCGACGAGGTGGTGCTCAGCGGGCTCGTCTGGTGGAGCGCGGACGGCGGCAAGGGCAAGGCAGAACGTTTCGTCTCCGGGCTGAAGGACGCGGGCGCCGCTGCGCTGCTGGCCGGTGAGGAGACCCACGGGCTGGTCCCCGGCGAGCTGGTGGAGGCGTGCGCGCGGCACGGGCTGCCGGTGGCCGGGGTGCCGGCGCATGTGATGTTCCGCGCGATCACCGACACGGTGTACCTGCGGCAGTGGGGCGAGCTGGGCCGCCACCGGGCCCTGCCCGAGCATGTGCGCGACCGGCTGGACCGGCTCGTCGCCCAGGGCGAGGGGCCCGCCGCGGTGCTCACGGCCGCCTTCGCGCAACTGGACGCGGCCCCGGCCTACGTCCTCACCGCGGCGGGCCGCACGGTGGCCGCCACGCCGGGCGCCGTCCCGCTCCCGCCGCGCGAGGCCGCCGCCCTGCCCGGGAGCGGCAACGGCGCGACGGTGCCGGTGGAGGCGGACGCCGACGCGGTCGGCGGGTACGAGCGCTGGTGGCTGCATCTGCCGGACGCGGTCGCCGCGCCGCCGCGGCTGCTGCACGAGATCACCACGGTCCTGGGCCGCTGCCAGGAGGCGCTGGCCGCCCGCCGGGCCGCCGAGCGGGACGCGGCGGCCGGGCTCGGCCGGGTGCTGGCCGCCCCGGAGTCCGGGGACCTGCCCGCCGCCCTGCGGGCCTGCGGACTGCCGGAGCGCGGACCGTACCGCCTGGTCGTGGCCGGCACCGGCGCCCGGCACCCGGGGGCCGCCGAGAGCGCGCTGTCGGAGGCGGTGGCCGGGGCGCTGGAGGCGGCGGGGCAGCCGGTGCCCGCGTGCGCCGCCGTGGGCCGGCTGCCCGACGGGAGCGCCTTCGCGGTACTCCCCGAGGAGACCGCCGCCGCGCTGGCCGAGGTCTGGCCCCGGGTGGCCGGCTGCGATCCGGGCCTCCTGCACGGCGGCCTCGCCGCGCCCACCGCCGAGGCGGCAGGGCTGCCCGGGGCCCTGGCCGAGGCCCGCTACGCCCTGGCGTCCGCCCGCACGAGCGCACCGGACGCCTCCGGGCTGACCGACGCCCGCGCCCTGACCACGCTCGGCTCGCTCCTGACCGGCATACCGGCCGAGGTGCGCACCGCCTACAGCCGTACGGTCCTCGGGCCGCTGCTCGGCCCCGCGGACGCCTCCGTCGCGCTGCTGCGCACGCTGGAGGTGTTCCTCGCCCACGACGGTTCCTGGGCGCGTACCGCCGAGGCCCTGCACCTGCACGTCAACACGGTGCACTACCGCATCGGGCGCATCGAGCACTTCACCGGCCGCGACCTGTCCAGCCTCCGCGACCGGCTGGACCTGTGGGCGGCGCTGCTGTGCCGTACGGGTCCGGACGGGGCGCCGGCCGCCCGGCCCGCCGGGACGCCGGAGGAGACCGGAGCGGCTAGGACCGGTCGACGTGCACGCTCGTCGACTTCACCCGCGCGACGACCGTGACCCCGACCGCCAGGTCCAGTTCGTCCACCGCCTCCCGGGTCACCAGGGACACGACCTGGTGCGGGCCCGCCTGGACCACCACCCGGGCCACGACGTCGTCGGCGACGAGCGCGGTGACGATGCCGGTGAAGGCGTTGCGCACGGAGGTCGCCGGGCCCACCGCCGCATCCCGCGCGTCCTCGGCGGCGCGCTCCTCGGCCAGCCGGGCGAGGCCCACGCCGTCGATCACCCGGTTCCCCGCGCCGTCCCGGCCCATCGGCAGCCGGCCCGCGTCGGCCCACCGCCGCACGGTCTCCGGGCTCACCCTCAGCAGGCGCGCGGCCTGGCCAATGCTGTACGTCGGCACCGTAGAACCCTAGCCCGTCGCCGGGCCGGTGACGGAACCGCCGTCCCCGGGGCCGCGCCCCTGGTCCGGCGATGCCGTCCGGGCGCGGCGGGGCCGCTCGCGCGGGTCCGGTCAGGCGCGGCACACCCGCGCGAACCGCCGGGTGAACACGGACCAGGCGGCGGCCGACGCCGCCTCGTCGGCCACGGCCCGCGCGTGCAGCCGGTCCGCGTCGACGCCGCGCTCGGCCAGGTACGCCCGGTCCCACGCGGCGACGGCGGCGGCGTCCGCCTCCGGGTGGAACTGCACGCCCCAGGCCCGCTCCCCCACCCGGAACGCCTGATGGGGGCAGTCGTCACTGGCCGCCAGCCAGACCGCCCGGGGCGGGAGTCGAGTGATGGCGTCGACATGCCGCTCGATCGCGGGCACCGTCTCGCCGAGTCCCGCGAGGAGCGGGTCGGCTGCGGCCTCGGGGCGCAGCCGGACGGTGGTGCTGCCGTACTCGGGCGTGCCGTGCGCGGCGCGCACCGTGCCGCCCGCGACCTGGGCCAGCATCTGTCCGCCGAGGCAGATCCCCAGCATCGGTGTGCCGTCGGCCAGCGCCTCGGCCACCAGGTGCCGGGTCGCCGGGAGCCAGGGGGCGCGCTCGTCGTCGTCCGGGAGGAAGCCACCGCCGAGCACCAGCAGCGGTCGCCCGTCCAGAGCCGCGGGCAGAGCCTCCCCGGCCCAGGGGTGCCGGACCTCCAGACCGAGTCCGGCCGCACGCAGCCAGGCACCGACGCGGCCCGGTCCGCCCCGCTCGGTGTGCTGCACGACCAGCACGGAGCCGGGACGCCGTCCAGCGAGTGCCATGCGCGACTCCCTTGCCGTGCGGGTCCGGTGACCGCGCCAGCAGAGCAGGGCGCGGTGCGCGGCGTCAACAGGGCGCGTGGTCGGCCCGCGTGGATCCGCCGGGGGCGCGCGCCGCCGCCCTCGTATCCGTTGAACCCGTAGACGCGCAGGTCCCTCGGTGGGCCGCCTGCCGCCTGCTGCCGGCGCACGCCGAGCCTGCCGGAGCGGCCCGGACGCCGCCATCTGTTATCGATAGCACCCGCCTCATCTTCCCCGCGAGCCAAGGCGATTGATCGGTGCCGAGATCTATTGTTATCGATAACTTTCCCTTACTGTCTTCCTCACCCCCCGTCTCAGAGTCACGAGGAAGCTCCCAGGTGGATCCCATGCCCCTGCACCACTCCCGGCGCTCCCGGCGCACCGGCCGGCCCAGATCCGGTGCCGCCGCCGCGACCGCCGCGCTCATCGCCCTGGGCACGCTGTCGGCCGGCGCCCTGCCGGCCCACGCGGGCCCGGACCGGCCGCCGGCCCCGGCCGCCCCCGCCTCCCCCGAGAACCCGGCCACCCCGGTCACCCTCAGCGCCGCGGGCCTGACCGTCCGGGTGGCCAAGGAGTTCCCCCAGGTCATCTCGTACACGATGGGCGGCAGGACGCTCGGCGGCCAGGCGCGGGTGCTGGACACCTTCACGGTCAACGGCACGGCGCACACCGCCACCACGACCATGAAGGCGTACCGCGCCCAGGCCGTCTACACCTCCACCTTCGCCGACCTGCCCGGCCTCACCATCACCTCGACGATCACCGTCACCGACCGGAAGACCGTCGTCTTCGCGGTCAAGAGCATCACCGGCCCCGCCGCGTCCACCGTCGACCAGCTGGCGATCCCGGACCAGTCGCTCGTCTCGGTCGACTCCTCCGCGGCCCACGCCACCCTGGCGCGCACCAGGATCTCGACGGACTCGACCACCACGGCGGACCAGTTCCTGCCGATCACCGCGGACACCGCCCCGGACAAGGCGGCCGTCGGCACCCCCTACGGCTTCGTCAGCAACGGCGCCCTGGCCGCCGGGATCCTCACCAACGCCACCGACGACTCCGCGCAGGACAACAACGACAACGGCAACAACCGTCTGAAGTCGCGGATCGTGGACGCCGGGAACGGCGCCCGCCGCGCGGAGCTGTCCGTCGGCACCTACACCTACGCCCCCCGGGGCGCCACCGACGCGCGGGTGAAGACGTACGCGCTGCCGCAGGCCACCGTCGTGCTCGCCGCCGACGCCAACGGCGACGGACAGGTGGACTGGCAGGACGGCGCCATCGCCTACCGCGCCCGCATGACCCGTCCGCTCGGCGCGGAGCGCGTGCCCGAACGGGTCGTGCAGCACATCCCGTTCAACTTCGCCAGCCAGGCCACCAATCCGTTCCTGAAGACGCTCGACAACGTCAAGCGGATCTCCCTGGCCACGGACGACCTGGGCCAGTGGGTGCTGGAGAAGGGCTACGCCGACGAGGGCCACGACTCGGCGCACCCCGACTACGGCGGCAACTACAACGACCGGGCGGGCGGCCTCACCGACCTGAACAAGCTCACCCGCACCGGCGCCGGCTACAACGCCGACATCGCCGTGCACGTGAACGCCACCGAGGCCTACCCGCAGGCCAAGACCTTCAGCGAGGCCCTGGTCAAGGGCCAGGTCAACGGCTGGGACTGGCTGAACCAGTCGTACCACATCGACCAGCGCACCGACCTGGGCAGCGGCGCGATCATCGACCGGTTCAAGCAGCTCCGCAAGGAGGCGCCCGGCATCAGGACCGTCTACATCGACGCCTACTACTCCAGCGGCTGGCTGGCCGACGGACTCGCCGCGCAGCTACGGAAGATGGGCTTCGAGGTCGCCACCGAGTGGGCGTACAAGTTCGAGGGCGACTCGGTGTGGTCGCACTGGGCGAGCGACAAGAACTACGGCGGCGTCACCAACAAGGGCATCAACTCCAACATCGTCCGGTTCCTCTCCAACACCGACCGCGACGTGTGGAACGTGGACCCGCTGCTCGGCGGCAGCAGCGTCAAGGAGTTCGAGGGCTGGACCGGCCACGACGACTACGACGCCTTCTACCGCAACATCTGGACCGACAACCTGCCGACCAAGTTCCTCCAGCACTACCAGGTCATGGACTGGGACTTCGGCAGGTCCGCCACGCTGAGCGGCGGGGTGCGGGTGGCGCTCCAGGACGGGCGGCGGCAGGTGTCGATGAACGGCGCTGTCGTGCTCGACGGCGACACCTATCTGCTGCCCTGGGGCGAGGCGAAGGGCGGCGACGGGACGTCCTCGCCGAGCCGCGCCGACAAGATGTACTACTACAGCGGCTCGGGCGGTACGCACACCCTCACGCTCACCGGGCAGTTCGCCTCCACCCGCTCCTTCACCCTCTACAAGCTGACCGACCAGGGCCGGGTGAAGGCCGGGCGGATCACCGCGCACGGCGGGAAGGTGACGCTGACCGGCGACAAGGACCAGCCCTACGTCCTCGCGCCCAACGGCGACCGGGCCCCGCACACCGACGCCCGCTACGGCGAGGGCGGCCTGCTGGCCGACCCCGGTTTCAACTCCGGGAACCTGAAGGCGTGGAGCCCGCGCGGCGGCGCCGCCCTCGCCCGCACCGACACCGGTGACAACGTGCTGCGACTCGGCACCGGCGGCGCCTCCGGCGTCTCCCAGCGCGTCAAGGGCCTCACCCCGGGCAAGCGCTACACGCTGAGCGCCGACGTCGAGGTCGCGGCCGGACAGCGCCGCACCGTCACCCTGGAGGCGAGCGGCCACCGCGTACAGGCGCGCAACGCGTTCGACACCACGCCGCTGCGCAACACCGTGGCGGCCGACGCCAAGCAGGGCACCTACGCGCAGCGCGCCTCGGTCGCCTTCACCGCACCGGCGGACGGACAGGTCACCGTCGCGCTGGGCGCGGCGGCCGGGACCGCCCCCGTCACCCTGGACGACGTACGGGTCATGGCCGACACCTCGGCGCCCGCGCCCGGCGGTGCCGTCGTCGCCCAGGACGACTTCGAGGGCAACCAGCCCGGCTGGGGCCCCTTCGTGAAGGGCGACGCTGGCGGGGTCACCGACCCGCGCACCAGCATCAGCCGGCTGCACGCGCCGTACAGCCAGAAGAGCTGGAAGAACACCTACTCGCCGTACAACTCCGGCACCCTGAAGGGCAAGGCGGTGGACGACGTCCTCGACGGCGGCCACTCGCTCAAGGCCCACGAGGAGAACACCGGTCTGGTGTACCGGACCGTGCCCGCGACGGTGCCCTTCGTCGCCGGTCACCGCTACAAGGTCTCCTTCGACTACCAGACCAACCTCGACGGCCAGTGGGCCTGGGTGACCGGCGCCGACCGGATCGCGGGCGGGAAGACCACGGCCCGGGACATCGGCCGGGACACGCTCGCCCCCGCCCTGGACACCACGGCGTACTCCAAGGAGATCGTCGCCGGGTGCGGCGACACCTGGGTGGGGCTGCGCAAGCTCGGCGGCGCGGCCGGAGCGGACCTGGTCCTCGACGACTTCCGCGTCACCGACCTCGGTCCGGTCACCGGCGGCGCGGCCTGCGCGAGCGTGACCACCCCCGCGGGCACCGATCTGAGCCCCGGCGTGGCGGGCGAGTACGTCACCTCCTTCACCAACAGCGAGGAGGGCGACGCCACGAACGTCGTCACCCGCTTCGAGGGGCTGCCCTCGGGCTGGACGGTGCAGGTCAAGGAGCGCGACGGCAACCGCTTCGAGCGGGTGAAGCCGGGCGCGACCGTCAGCACCACCTGGGTGCTGACGCCTCCGGCGGGCGCCGCGGGCACTCCGGCGGCGTGGAAGGCCACGGCCGTCTACGACGAGGCGGGCGCCACCAAGACGGTCTCGGCGGACGCGCGGGCCGCGGTCGCGAGCGAGCCGGTCCTCTCGCCGGGTTCGATGACGGCGAGCGCCGACTCGGAGAACCTGTCCTCGGGGGCCGCGGAGGGTCCGGTGTCCAATGTGCTGGACGGTGACCCGGGCACCATCTGGCACACCGACTACACCAAGTCCGAGGCGCCCTACCCGCACTGGGTGACGCTGAAGCTGGGCGGCCCGGCCGACGTGGACGGCTTCGGCTATCTGGGCCGGCAGAGCGGCGGGCAGAACGGCCGGGTCGCGGGCTACCGGGTGGACGTCTCCGACGACGGCACCACGTGGAAGACCGTCGCCGACGGCACGCTCACCGACTCGCCGCAGACGCAGCGGATCTCGTTCTCCCCGGTGCGCGCCTCCTCTGTGCGCTTCACCGCGCTGAACGCGCTCAACGGCCAGCCGTTCGCCGCGGCCGCCGAGATGCGGGTGTACGGGGCTCCGGTGGACGCGCCGACGGGGTATCCGCCGGCCGAGCGGTCGTAGCACCGCACGCACCGCACGCGGGGCCTGCCGCGACCGGCTGTTCCATGGCTGGTCGCGGCAGGCCCCTCCGTGCGTCCGGGCCGGTGGTCAGCGGCTGCGGTCGACCTGGGGGCGGTTGTCGTGGAACAGCTCGATGCCCGCGCGCAGCCCGGCCGCCTCGACGGCGGGGGCCGACCGCAGCCACTCCAGCGCCGTCCGGCACGTCGGGGTCTCCTCGACCAGCCCGTAGACGCGCAGATATCCGGCGAGGCGGTTCAGCAGCGCGCTGTCGTCGACGGAGAGCGCGGAACCGAAGGCGCCCAGGGGCTCCTTGGCGGCCCGCAGATAGCTGTCCATCTGGTGGAACTCCAGGGCGAGCTGCTTGCGCTCGCTGGAGAGTCTGCTGTCGGGGAGCGCCCGGATGATCGCGCTGGGCTTGCCCTCACTGGCCGGGTAGCTGTCCCCCACGGCCAGTTTGAAGGCGGCCGCCGCCTCCGTGCCGAACGCGCGCAGCTCGGAGGAGATCCACCGCTCCTTCATCGTCTGCTTCGGCGTCTGGGCCTTGAAGGCGCGGGTGACGGAGTCCAGGGCGTGCTGCATCTCGTGCGCCACCGTCGCGGCGAACTCGCGCAGCGCGGAGGCCGGGGCGTCGGCGGGCGGCGGCTTGATGTGCAGGACGCCGCCCTGGGCGGTCAGGTCGTCGATGACGAACTTGGCGCGTGCTCCCTGGTAGGACGTCTGGTCGTCGATCTCCACGGTGACGGAGGACTGTTCCAGGGCGCGCAGCAGCTGTGCGTAGGGGACGGCGAAGGTGGCGCCGCGCTGTTCGCCGGGGGCCGCCTTCTCCAGCAGTTCGGCGAAGCGGTCCGGCGGGAGGTTCTCCTGGGACCAGCGGCCCTTGGAGTAGTCGACCGAGCGCTGGAGCGCCGGGGCGGCGCCGGGATCGGCGGCCGCCGTGTCCTCGGCCGGGCGGTGGGCGGGGGCCGGGCCGCCGAGCACCCGGGTCGCGTTGGCCTCGGCCTCCTGTTCGAAACGGTCCGAGGGCGAGGAGACCTTCAGCCCCTGGCCGTTGTCGGTGCCCGCGACCGGACCCCGGCGCTGCTGGACCACATGGGTCAGTTCGTGCGCGAGGGTGTGCCGGTCGCCGCCGCCGTCGCCGATGACCACATGGCTGCCCATGGTGTAGGCGCGGGCGCCGAGCGCCTCGGCGGAGCGCCGGGCGTCGGCTCCGGTGTGCAGCCGCACGTCGGAGAAGTCCGCGCCCATCCGGGCTTCCATGTCCTTCCTGACCGGCTCGGCCAGGGGCGTGCCGGAACCGCGCAGGACCTCGTCGACGGCGGAGCGCTGGACGGCCGCCTCGTCGGGGGCGGAGCGGTGGCCGCAGTGATCGGAGTGCTGGTGCCGGGCCTCCTCCAGCATCCGGGCCACGGCGGCGTTGCCCGCGGTGCGCTGGAGGGCCAGCAGCGCGGGCCGCTCCCCCGTGGCGGGGCGGGCGGCGGGCGACGGGGCGCGCCGGGTCCTCGGGGAGCGCTCGGCGGGATCCGGCGTCTTGTCATGGGCGTGGGCGGGCATGGATGAGTCCCTTGTCGCGGCGCGGACGGGCGGTTCCAGAGGTACCGGGCGGAGCGCCGTCGCGCCAGAGCCGCGGGGGCACAGTGTGCTGCCCCGACGGCTCGTCCGCGGGCGTGCGGTGATCGTCCGGCCCGCCCCTGCGTACGGAAAGGGGCGGGGCCGGGACGCGTACGGCGTCCCGGCCCCGCCCTCGCGGCGCTCGGCCCCCGGTCGGCCCGGGGGTCACACGGGTTCGGGCTGCGGTTCCGGGCGGGGCACCAGGGCCGGTTCCGGGTCCCAGAGCCTCATGGTCCGGACGTAGCCGAGGATCACCGAGCCCATCGCCAGCAGGAGCAGGGGTCCGAACAGCCACGGCTGTCCGGCCAGCTCGGTCGCCAGATAGCGGTACGCGACCAGGAGTGCGGCGAAGACCACCGTGCCGTGGGCGACGAAGCGGGTGGCCGACCGGTCCCAGCCGCGGGCGAGCGAGCGCATCGTGGCCTCGACGGTCAGTGCGAAGACCACACCGGCGACGAGGTCGGCGCCGTAGTGGTAGCCGAAGCCCAGCGTCGCGGTGAGGGTGGCGACCAGCCAGAAGGTGCCCGCCCAGCGCATGGCCCGCGAGCCCTTGCGGGAGTGGATGAAGAGCGTGGTGGCCCACGCGGTGTGCAGGCTGGGCATGCAGTTGCGCGGGGTGATCTCGTCGAACGGCATCGCGTGCGGGGTGCCGAGCGGCGCGAGGGTGTCCGGCCACAGGTCGGCCGTCGCCCAGTGGCCGCCGTCGGGGCCGTAGGCGAAGACCGGTCCGACCACCGGGAAGATCATGTAGATGGCCGGTCCGATCAGGCCGATGGCCAGGAAGGTGCGCACCAGGTGGTGGCTGGGGAAGCGGCGCTCGGCCGCGACGTTGCGCAGCTGGTAGAGGCCGACGAGGGCGGCCGCCAGCGGGAGCTGGCCGTAGACGAGGTGCAGGAGGTGGGAGCCGACCGGTCCGGTGGCCTCCAGGGCGCGGCCGACCAGCCAGGAGGGGTTGCCGAGCGCGTGGTCGGTGGTCGCCACGTACTGGTCGAGCACCGACGGGCGGGTCTTGGAGGTGATGAGCAGCCAGGTGTCACCCGTCTTGTGGCCCGCCACCAGCAGCAGGGCCAGTCCGACGCCCTTGAGCAGCAGCGCGCGCTCCTGGCCGGTGCGCCGGGTGAACGCGAGGACCGCGCAGCCCAGGACCACCCACAGCGCGCCGTTGCCGAAGGCCGGTCCGGCACCGGCCGCCCAGCGCACCAGCAGGAACACGACGTCGATACCGAGGGCCGTGCACGCCGCGACGAGCCGCTGCCGCCAGGTCAGCACCACCATCAGCAGCGCGAGCCCCGCGTACAGCAGCGGGCCCGAGCGCGGCGCGAAGACGATCTCCCGGGCCTGGTTGGTGATCGGCCCCGGAACGCCGTATCCGCGTGCGGCGATCTCCAGCGCGACGAGGAACCCGACGACCGCCACGCCCGCGGCGGTCCACAGCACCGCTCGGGCGGATATTCGCTTCGATGTGTTCTTCAATTGTTTAGCCCATTGAGTAGGTTGTGGACATATTGCTGGCTAATGATGCTGGTTGGCATGGTTTTCCGGTGAAGAACGGGTGATCAGGCCGATGGTCATGAGTTCGAACATGCTAACCGGTGGCCGTTCGCGCCCTTCTCCGGGAGGCGTTCGCGGCAGATGCCGCCCCGCTCAGGCCGCCGGGCGCGGTGTCTCGGAGGGGGCCGGGAATCCGTACGCGGTCCACCTGTCGGTCACCCGGCGGCGCACGTCCTCGGGGAAGGAGTTCCGGAAGGACGCGGTGACGCCTCTGGTCTCGCCCTCGAAGTCGGCGGGGAGCAGGCAGCTGACGACGGACTTGCCGCCCCGCCCGGCGCGCACCTCGTCGTCGGTGAGATAGGGGACCATGGGGATGCCCGGCGCCTCGGGGTAGACGTAGTGGCCGGTGGCGGGGTGGTGGCGGGTGGCCAGGGCCCACACCACCTGGTCGATGTCGGTGATGTCGATGTCGTCGGCCACCAGCAGCACCTTGGGCACCAGCCAGCCGGTGTGGGAGCCGAAGAGCGCCTCGGCGACGGCGTCGGCGAGCCGCCGTTCGGTCAGGCCCGTCGCGGCCAGTTTCCGGGTGTCGACGGCGACCACGATCCAGCAGGTCGCGGCCTCGTAGGAGCACCAGGCCAGCGAGACGGGCAGGCCCTGGGCGCGCAGCCGGTGCAGGCTCGCGGCCGAGATCATGGTGCCCCACACGGTGTGGTTCTCCTCCGGGGGGACGCCCGCCACGCAGAAGGGCAGGATCGCGCGGTCCCGGTGGGTGACGGCCTCGACGTGGAAGACGGGCTGCGGCCTGCCCTCGCTGAAGGCGTACCCGTGGTACTCCCCCATCGGTCCTTCGGGGGCCGTCTCGTCGGGGCTGATGTACCCCTCCAGCACGATCTCGGCGTTGGCCGGGACGTACAGGCCGTTGGTCTCGGTGCGCATGACGTCGACCGGGGTGCCGGTCAGGGCGCCGACGTAGCCGTCCTCGTCCACCTCGGCGGGCAGCGGCATACCGGCCGCGGCCAGGGCGGCGGGCGGGGCGCCGAGCACCATGGCCCAGGGGGTGCGTTCGCCGCGCTCGCGCCACATCCGGTGGATCATGCCGAGGTGCTGCTGCGGCATGGCCGGGCCGACCAGGGTGGTGGGGCCGTGCAGCATTGTGCGGCTGACCGACCAGCTGGTCCAGGATCCGTCCGGGGTGCGCACCACATGGAAGCCGTACGTCCCGAAGTACCGCCCGCCGTCCTGCTGGTGCAGCAGCGGCACCGGGAAGCGCGTCAGGTCGACGGCGTCGCCGGTGAGGACGTTCTCCTTGCAGGGGCCGGTCGGCACGATCCGCGGGGGGACGGGGGCCGCGTCCATGGCCTCGACGAGGTGTTCGAGCAGGTCGCGCGGGGTGGTGTCGCGCCCCAGGCCGAAGTGGGCGGCGAGGCGCCCGTAGGTCTGCCCCGGGCACGAGCCGAGCCCGGCGGGGGCGCCGAGGAGACGGAATCCCTCGTCGCCCTCGGTCAGCCGGCTGAACAGCGGGGCGGGGCTCCTGGTGTCGTAGACGCGCCGGGTGACGGCCGCGGCCTCCAGGGTGGGGCTGACCGGCTCGCGGATGTCGACCGCGTCGCCGGCGGCGAGCAGTTCGGACACGAAGTCCCGGAAGTTGAGCGCGCTGCCGTGTTGGGTCATGAGAGGTCCTTTGCTGCGGAGGAGGCTGCGGGCGGGAGGGGTGCGAGGGCGGTGCCGGGGGCCGGGTGCGGGGCCGCCTTCATGCCCTGCCAGCGCCGCGCGGTGGGCAGGTCCAGGCCGAACTGGTCGAGGACGCGCGCGACGATGTGCTCGACGAGGTCGGCGACGGTCTCCGGACCGTTGTAGAACGCGGGGACGGGCGGCATGACGACGGCGCCCATCCGGGTCAGCTCCAGCATGTTCTCCAGGTGCACGGCCGACAGCGGGGTCTCCCGGGCCACCAGGACGAGCCTGCGCCGCTCCTTGAGCATCACGTCGGCGCAGCGGCTGATCAGATCGGCGCCGTAGCCCGTGCGGACGGAGGCCAGGGTCTTCATGCTGCACGGTGCGACGACCATGCCGTCGACCCGGAAGGACCCGCTGGAGACCGGCGCGGCCTGGTCGTCCGGCCCGTGGCACACCGAGGCCATCTCCCGCAGGTCCCGCATCGAGTACGGGGTCTCCTGGGCCAGGGTGGCCCTGGCCCAGCGGCTGACCACGAGGTGTGTCTCGACGCCGAGCTCTCCCAGCGCTTGGAGCAGGCGCACGCCGATGGGCGCCCCGGTGGCCCCGGTCATCGCGACGACGATTCTCACTTCGCCACCCTTCCTGTCACAGTCAGTTATGACGTACACGCCCTACTTCCTCGGACGGTATAGTACGTACACGTCCTGAATCAAATGCGGCGGAGGCGGCACCCATGACCGACGAGAGCGCACCCGGGCCCACTCCCCTGGAGGCGCTCGACGGACCGGGACCGCTGGCCCGCCGGCTGAACCAGGTGCACACCCGGCTGTGGTACGAGGCGGTGCACCAGGACGTGACGGGGCCGCAGTTCACCGTGCTGAGCCTGCTGGACGCCCACGGCGACATGGACCAGGGCACCCTCGGCGCGCGCGCCCATCTCGACAAGTCGACCGCGGCGCCGCTGCTGCGGCGGCTGCGGCAGCGGGGCCTGGTGGACATCGCCCAGGACGCGGACGACCGCAGGCGCAAGGTGGTGCGCCTCACCGAGGAGGGCCGCGCTCTGGCCGTCGCCCTCGCGCCCCGGGTCACGGCCGTGAGCGAGCGGATCCTCGCGCCGTTCACCCCGAAGGAGCGGGAGCAGTTCCTCGCACTGCTGCGGCGGGCGGTCGAGCGGTCACCGGGACAGGGCGGCGACGCCTAGAAAGGCGGGCGCACGGCGATGAGTTCCACCGGTTCGCGAAGTCTCACCCGTGACATCACCGCCCCAGGGAGGATCCCCATGGCCCAGTTGCTGAGAGTGCAGAACTTCAACGTGTCGAGCGACGGTGTCGCCGCCGGCGAGGACCAGACCTTCGAGAGGCCGTTCGGGCATGTCGATCCCGAGCGGCTGTTCTCCTGGGCCGGTGCCACGGCGAGCTGGCCCCGGCGCACCGAACCCGGCGGCAGCCGGGGCCTCGACGACTACATGACGCGGGACTTCGGGAACAACATCGGCGCCGAGATCATGGGCCGCAACAAGTTCGGGCCCCAGCGCGGGCCCTGGCAGGACCACGAGTGGCAGGGCTGGTGGGGCGACGAACCGCCGTTCCACACACCGGTGTTCGTCCTGACCCACCACGAGCGGCCGCCGATCACCCTGTCCGACACCACGTTCCACTTCGTCGGCGGCGAACCGGCCTCGGTGCTGGAGCGGGCCCGGGAGGCGGCGCGGGGCAAGGACGTGCGGCTGGGCGGCGGGGTGACCACCGTCCGGGAGTTCCTGGACGCCGGTCTCGTCGACACCCTGCACGTGGCGGTCTCGCCGGTGAAGCTCGGCTCCGGACTGCGGCTGTGGGACTCGCCCGACGACCTGCTCGACCGGTTCCACCTGGACGTCGTGCCCAGCCCGAGCGGCGTCACGCACCACCTGTTCTGGCGCCGGTAGCCCGGCGTGCCCGCGCGGCCGGGGCCGACCGGCGACCGGCCGCGCGGGGGTGCCGTGCCGCCGCCCGGCCCGGCGCCGCTCCCCGGCTCCCGGGCGGTCCCGGGGCCGGGGTCAGCCGTCGAGGTTGCGCATCCACCGGTCGACATAGGCGCGGTGCTCGGGGACGAGTGCTCCGGCGGGGAACATCAGCGAGGTGACGTTGGCGCCGACGGCCAGGCCGATGATCTCGCCCGCGAGCGTGTGCACGGCGGGCGCGTCGGGCGCCTCGCCCCGGCCGCGCGCCTCGGCGATCCGTGCGGCAAGCCTGCGGCGCCACTCCATGAGGTGTTCGCGGTAGAGCGTGGCGAGGTCCTCGTTGTCCAGCGAGTGCTCCCACAGCGCGAGCAGCACCCGGGCGGAGTCGATGCGGTACTGGTCCAGCGGCAGGGTGGCCTCCAGATCGCGGCGCAGCGCCTCCCTGGGGTCCGGCGCCGGTTCGCTCGCGACCATCCGCTCGTTCATCTCCGCGAGCACGCTCTCGAAGGTGGCGGCGACGATGCTGTCCTTGCTGGGGAAGTAGCGCTTGAGCGCGCCGTTGGCGAAACCCGCCTCGGCGACGATGCTCCTCATCGTCGCGGCCTCGAACCCGCCCTGGATGATGAGCTTCTTCGCGACCGCGACGATTTCCCGGCGTCGCTGATCGTGGTCGATAATCTTCGGCATAGTTGTTCCTACGGTACTGGCGATCGGCTCGCCGTACGTAGTACCGGCGCACCGGAGATCGGCGTCCGGATCTCCGGGCCCTCCCGGGCCGCCGTGGTACGACACCGGCACCGGGCCTGGACGGCCCGGTGCCGGTGTCGGGGTGTGCTCGTGGCGGCGAGGGTCAGCGGACGGTCACCTGGAAGACCGGGGAGGCCGTCGTGCCGCTGACGATGCGGAGGTCGTTCCTGCCCTTGAGGCCGAGCTTGACCCCGAGGGAGTAGGAACCGGTCCGCGAGGTGTTCATGGACGCGGGCAGGCTGACCCACGTGCCGTGCTGCTTCTGCTGGAGGGTCACCTTGCTGCCCGCCTTGAGCCCGGTGGTCCGGCCCGTGACCCGGAACAGCTCCCAGGCGCGGACGGAGGTCGCGGACGGCGTGGCCGTGATGCCCGCCGTGGCGGCCACGGACTTCTGTGCGACGACTCCGGAGGCCGCGGCGGGTGCCGCGGTGGCTGCCGTCGCGGTGCCCGCGAGGGCGAGGGAGGCCGCGCCGAGAACACCGACGACGGCCGTGCGCAGGGAGCGCCGCTTCGAGACCATCACAGATCTGCCCCTTTTCTGATCAGAACCGCGTTTCGCGCCGACCGTCACGATCGTGCCGATTGGCGCACTCATCAGTTACGACGACGCCCTGGGCGCGGGCGTTCATCGGCGCTTTGTCCTGGTCCTGTAACAGCGCGTGCGACAGCGGCGGACGCGGCTTGGGCCCTACCGCTCGGGGCTCCGGCCGGCGGCCGGGACACGGCCGGTGTCCCAGTCCAGGCGCAGCACGGCCAGGTCGTCGGTGTGCCGGTCGGCGTTGAGGGTGCGGGTGCGGGCGATCAGCCGGTCGAGGTGGGCGCCGGGGTCGGGATCGTCGATGGTGTCGATGATGCGCAGCAGGCCCTCCACCCCGAGCCGGGCCTCGGTGCTGTCGGCGAACCCCTCGATCAGGCCGTCGGTGTAGACGATGAGCCCGCCGCGGGGCGGGAGTTCGAGGGTGGTGGGGGTCCACTTGCCCAGTCCGGGGGCGATCCCGAGGGCGATGCCGTGCGCGGCGGTGACCTGGCGGGTGCCGTCCGGGGTGACGAGGAGCGGTTCGTGGTGGCCGGCCAGGTGCAGGGTCAGGGTGGCCGCGTCCGGGTCGAGGGTGATGAGGGTGCAGGTGGCGAACAGGTCGCTGCCGGTGCGCTCGGCGATGTGGATCTGTTCCAGCAGGGTGAGCAGGTGCTGGTCCCGGTGGCCGCCGAGGGTCAGGGCGCGCCAGGCTATGCGCAGGCAGACCCCGAGGGCGGCCGCGTCGGGGCCGTGCCCGCTGACGTCGCCGATGACGGCGTGGACCTGCCCGTCGCCGGTCTGGACGACGTCGAGGAAGTCGCCGCCGAGCAGGGCCTGCGCCCGGCCCGGGTAGTAGCGGCTGGAGGTGGTGACGACGGCGGAGGACAGCAGCGGTTCGGGCAGCAGCCCGCGTTCCAGGCGGGCGTTCTCCTCGGCGCGCAGGCGTCCGATCTGGAGGGCGGCGTTGGCGCGTTCGGCCTGCTTTCGCTGGATGGCGTAGCGGACGGCGCGCTGCATCAGGTCGGGTTCGACCTTGCCCTTGACCAGGTAGTCCTGGGCGCCCGCGGCCAACGCGTCGACACCGGCGCGGGGTTCGTCGAGTCCGGTCAGGACGATGATGGCGGCCTGGGTGTCCGGCTCGATCGCCTGGACCGTCTCCACCCCTGACGCGTCGGGCAGATGGAGGTCCAGCAGGACGCAGTCGACGGGGTGCGCGGCGAGCGCGCCGCGCGCCTCGGCGGCCGTGCGGCAGCGGGTCAGAGTGTGCGGCAGGTCGGTGTCGTAGAGGAGTTCCTCGACCAGGAGCGCGTCCCCGTCGTCGTCTTCCACCAGCAGGATGCGGAACCGGTCCACGCGGCCGGCGTCTCGGTCGGTCACGGCGGGATCGGTCACGGCTGGGTCGTTCCCTCCGGGGACTCCGGGCGGCCCGGGGACGGAACGGTGAGCGGGGGCTCCGGTCTCTGCCCGGACGCCGTGTCCGCGGCGGAGGCGGGGAGGGTGAAGATCACGCGGGTGCCCAGTTTGTAGTCGGGGTCGATCCGGATCCTTCCGCCGTGGAACTCCACGACCTTCTTGCACATGGCCAGTCCGATGCCGGTGCCCGGGTAGGCGTCCTTGGTGTGCAGCCGCTGGAAGATGACGAAGACCTTCTCCCGGAACTCCGGGGCGATGCCGATGCCGTTGTCGCTGACGGCGAACTCCCAGGTGCCGTCGTCCTCGGAGGCGCTGACATGGACGTGCGGCGGGTGGTCGGGGCTGCGGAACTTGATGGCGTTGGACAGCAGGTTCTGCCAGAGGATGCCCAGTTGGGTGGCGTCCCCGACGACGGTGGGCAGCGGGTCGTGGGTGATCTCGGCGCCGGTCTCCTCGACGGCCACGCCGAGGTCGTCGAGGGTGCGGCCGAAGACCGACTCCAGGTCGACGGAGCGGTGGTCGTTGTGCACCCGGCCGACCCGGGAGAAGGCCAGCAGGTCGTTGATGAGGGTCTGCATGCGGTTGGCGCCGTCGACGGCGAACGCGATGTACTGGTCGGCCCTGTCGTCCAATTGGCCGCCGTAGCGGCGTTGCAGCAGCTGTGTGAAGCTCGACACCTTGCGCAGCGGTTCCTGGAGGTCGTGCGAGGCGACGTAGGCGAACTGCTCCAGTTCCGTGTTGGAGCGGCGCAGGTCCTCCGCCTGCTCGTCCAGCAGGGTGCGGGACTCCTCGCTGAACTGGAGCTCCTTCACCAGGCGCAGCCGCATGGACTCCACGTCCTCGGCCAGCCGGCGCAGGTCGGCGGGTCCGGTGCCGGTCAGGGCGTGGTCGAAGCGGCCGCCGGCGACGTCCCGGGCGTCCGCGCTCAGCCGGCTGAGCGGACCGGTGATGCCGCGGCGCAGACCCTCGAAGACCAGCGCCGCCACCAGCACGATGACGACGGCGATGCCCGCGAACGTCCAGTTGCGCAGGGCCACCGCCTGCCGCAGGTCGTGGATGCCCGCGGCGTTCTCGTTCTGGAGGTGGGACTGCTGGCGGGACATCGCGGAGCGCAGCGCGTCGAAGGCGCCCTTGCCGTCCCTCGCCCGCTGGGTGGCGAGCCGCACGGCCTCCTCGGCGGAGGCGGCGGCGACGGGGCGGGCCACGCGCCGCTGCCAGTCCTCGGCCAGCCGCTCGACCTCGGCCAGGTCGGCACCGGCGCGGTCGTCGTCCGCGACCAGGGTGCGCAGCCGCCCGAGCGCGGCCTGTTCGTCGCGTACGCCCTGGGCGTAGGGCTGGAGGAAGTCGGTGCGGCCCGACAGTCCGTAGCCCCGGATCCCGGTCTCCTGGTTGACCAGGCCCTGTTCCACCCGCAGGGCCTGGACCAGCGCGGGCGAGCGCCGGTCGACCAGGTCGGCGGTGAGCTGTGAGGTGCGCCACGTGGCCCAGCCGCCCAGCGATCCCAGGACCGCGAGGACGGCCAGGGTGGTGAGGACCCCCGTACGCAGCCAGCGGCGGGTGGTCCAGCCGGAGAAGGCACCCGCGGTGTCCGACGGCTTGCTCTGCATCCCGGCTCGTGTCTCTCCCTCAGCGGTTGCGGCCCCGGTCAGGCGCGGGCCAAGCACACTGTACCCACCGTCCGCCAACACATGTTGTCCACGGCGAGATCGACGCCTTAGCCTTGCCGGTGCCCGGTCCGGTTCGGTCCGCGACCGGGCGGAACACCCACGACGCACCTCTCATCCGCCGCCCACCCCCCGGAGCCCGTGACTCATGGCCGCCACCACCCGCCCCCACGACGTGCTGCTGGTCGAGGACGACATCGCCGACGCGATGCTCATCCAGGACGCCCTCGCCGAGCGGGGCACCCGCAACCTCACCCAGGTCTCCGACGGGATCGCGGCCCTGGACTATCTGCGCGACACGGCCAACGAGCGGCCCGATCTGATCGTGCTCGACCTCAACATGCCGCGCATGAACGGCCGGGAGTTCCTGGCCGTCGTCAAGGAGGACCCCGACCTGCGGACCATCCCGGTCGTCGTCCTCACCACGTCGGCCGCGCCCGACGACGTCACCGGCGCCTATCACCACCACGCCAACGCCTATGTCACCAAGCCGGTGAACCTGGAGGAGTTCGAGGCGGCGGTCCGCAGCATCGACTCCTTCTATCTGGACATCGCGGTCAAGCCTCCGAGGGAGTGAGGACGGGCGGCCGCCGGCCGCCCTCCGACGTGCGCGTTACCCCATTCGGCCGCAGACTGGAGATGCCTTGCCGCGTGCCGCCGGCCGGGCCGGGTGAAGGGTCCGCTGGTGCTCCCCTCGGGAGGCTCCATGGTTCTGGTAGCGCTGTGCACGCCGATCGCGATGTTGCTGCTCCTGCTGGGGATGGACGCTTTCGAGGAGCTGCTGTCCAAGTGGCCGACCGAGTCCGACGACGAGCCCCCGGCTCCCTGACCGACCGCCTCCCGGCCGGTCCGCCGCCGCGCCCCGGCGCGGCGGCTCCGCCTTGCGGTCCCCGCCCTCGCGTGCCGTCGGCGCGGGCGGGCGGGGTCAGGCCCGCGGCGGGTTGCGGCGCGGGGTGAGGATGGCGTGGGGCAGCGCCGGGACGGGCAGGGGCGCCCCGGGGTAGCCCTCGACGGCGCCGAACCGGTCGGACGCCTCCTCCCACTCCTGCCGGGCCCGGACGATGTCCGCGTGGCTGCGCCCGACGAAGTTCCGCCACATAGCGCACTTCATCAGGGTTTCCGCACGTCAGCGGCGTGCCCGATGCCTGGCGGTCAGCAAACTGTCAGCATCAGTCGCGGGAGTCGGTTTGCAACGCCAGGAAGCAGGCCGGGCCGCAAAGCCGGACGAAGGCGGAGCGGGGCGCGGTCCACGGGGCGATGCGCTTCGGTGAGTACGCCGCCGTCAACCTGCGCAACATCGTCGCCGACGACGTCCACCGGATCACCGAACAGGTCAACCGGACCACCGGCCACTACGCCCGCCTCGAACACCGCAAGAACGGCGAATACCGCGACGTGCCCCTGCCCGCTCACCGTCAGGGACACGATCCAGTGGTACGCCGACAGACACGGAACCGTCGACGGCCGCCTGCTGCGCCACCCCCAGGACTGAAGGAGAGGCCCTCCACAAAGGAGAAGCCCTCCACCTAAAACGTGCTGACCTGCGCCGTCAACCCTTGCGCAAAAGACGGCTTCGGCGACGTCAGCCTGTGGGGCGGAGCCGTTCGGTCGGCGATCGAGCAGAGGCCCGCGTCTCCCACGCCGCGGTACTGCGCCGTGCCCGGGGCGACCGCGCCGTCTGTCAGGTCGGTGCGGCGACCGCCGTACTGCCCGGCGTAAGGCGGGCTGGTGTCGGCATGGAAGGGCACGGCTCGACCGCTCCAGCAGCAACCGCCTCATGAGGGCGCGGCTGTTCGACCAGGCCCGATGACTTCGAGGGTCCTCACCATCTCGTGAGGGCCCTTGACCTTTCTCGCCACGCCTCTCGGGCGTCGCCCGAGCCGGTAGCCGGCGCTCTCACGTGTTCCGACCACCCACCGGCCCGCGTGTGCCTACTTTCATGGTCGCTTCCATGATCTGGCCGATGCCACTTCGGCCCTGGGACGCGAGGGCTCGTCCAAGGCTCGTCGACCTGCCCCGGCGCGTCATCCGGGGATCGTCCTGTTCCGGGGTGCCCGGTCGCGCAGGACAAGCAGGGTCCAGCCGCGGCCCGCTGGATCGAGTGGTCTGGTCGCAGCGGTGAAGAGCTCCGCGGCCCGGCGGTAGGAAAGCCGTCTTCGGCCGGTCACCGGGCAGCGGTCAACTGCCGGCGTGGAGGCGGGGGCCCTCCGGTCGGTGACGAACACCGGCCCCGCGGTGCGCCCGGCCAGCAGCATGGGCAGCAGGCGTGCCGTGCCCCATCCCCAGCTCAGGGCTGCTGCCGCGGGCGCCCTGGTACGTCGGCTGGGCAGGTCGAGGTGGTCGATGTTGAGGGCGAGTACCTGTTCGACGGGGGCTCTCGACTCGTGGAGGAGGTGCCACAGAGTCAACTCCCTGAGCGAAGCCCGCAAGGCGAGGGCGGCGCCGGCCCGATCCTGGTCTGCGGCAGTCGCCCTCGCAGCCGCGGACGCACCAGAAGGGTCCGGTGCCGGTCCAGGACGCAGCGTCGGCGGTGCCAGTCCGGCAGCCGGGTCTGCGGTGATCCAGCCTTCTGCCAGCCACCACGCCGTAGCTGCTCGGAGGCAGGCCAGTTCGCGGGCCAGTGTGCGTGGTTCAGCAGCGGCGGCGCGGTCGGCCAGTGCCCGTTGCAGCCGCTGCGGGGCCTTCGGGTCGTCGAGCAAGGCAAGAGGAACAACGGGCGCATGGGCGCCCCGGCGCTCACGACCGGTCGGAGCCCGGCGATCGACCAATGGCCAGGACCACCCGAGCAGCGAGATGCGGTAGACGCGTCGGGAGGCACTGCCGAGATCGGCCGCGGCGAGATAACGGTCAACGGCTGCGCTGTACTCGACCGGCGCCGGGCGAGGCGTTCCCACTCCGTCGGTTTGCTGCTGACTCATACTGGCCATCCGCAGTAAATAGGCCCCATGGAGCCTGCCCCATCCTTCTACAGCCGAGCCTACCATCAGGCATGTTGCAGTAAATTCAGGCTATTTACTGCACCAATCACCCGGAAAGGAAATTGCCCGGGAAAGATTCGGATTTCTTTCTCGGAAACGCTTGCAGGGAATAGGTTGACGGAGGGAAAGTGCGGGGGCATGACGCTTCGCACTCGCCCGCCCGCTGCACCCAGGCCCCGAACGGCGCCTCACCGCCTGCGCACGCTGCGGTACTCCCGGTACCGCCGCTTCCTCATCGGCCAGAGCACATCGTTGCTCGGCAGCGGGATGAACACGATCGGAACGGCCTTCGCCGTGCTACAGATGCCTGGCGGCGGGGTCAACGCCGTCGGCGTGGTGATGGCGGCGCGGATCCTCGCGGTGCTGGTCGTACTGCTGCTCGGCGGCGTGTTCACCGATCGGCTCGGAGCCCGTGCGGTCATGCTGACAGCGGATCTGCTCCGGTTCACCGCTCAGGGCGCGCTGGCCGTACAGCTGCTCACTCATAGCGCGAAGGTATGGGAAGTGATCGTACTGGCGGTGGTCCTCGGAATCGGTGAGGGGGCGTTCAGCCCCGGCCTGACGGCTCTGGTGCCCGGCCTCGTTCCCGCAGGCGACCTTGCGGACGCCAACGCGCTGCTACAGATCACCCAGGCTGTGGCCTCGGTCGCAGGTCCAGGTCTGGCCGGTCTGCTCATCGCTGTTTCTGATGCGGGCATCGTGGTCGCTGTCGACGCGGTCAGCTACGGCCTGAGCGCTCTGGCTCTGGCTGGGCTGCCCCTGTCACAGTTGGCCGCGCCCCGCCATGGGTTGTTCACCGATCTCGGACGCGGCTGGAAGGAGTTCACCTCCCGGACGTGGCTGTGGGTCACCACCCTCCACATCAGCCTCTTCAACTTCGTCCTCTGGGCACCGTTCCTGGTGCTGGGACCGACTCTTGCCCAGCAGCGGCTCGGTGGTGCCAGTGCCTGGGGGCTGGTGCTGGCCCTGTACGGTATCGGCTCGATCGGCAGCGGCCTGGCACTGCTCGGCAGGAACCCCAGCCGGGCCCTCGTCTGGTCCGTGGCCGCATCCGTGGGCTGGGCACTCCCGGCAGCAGCGTTGGCGACGCGATTGCCGCTGGGCTGGGTGGCCGCGGCCGCACTCCTCGCGGGAGCTGGTGCAGCGGTGTGCAACACCCTCGTGACGACCGTCATCCAGCGTGAGATCCCCGCCGAGGTCCGCGGACGCGTCAGTGCGTTCGACAGCCTGGGCGCCTTCGCCCTGGGGCCGCTCGGGCTGGCGCTGGCCGGGCCCGTGTCGAAAATCGTGGGGGCAGACCGGCTCCTCGGGTTCGGTGTGTTGTGGCAGCTGACCGCTGTCGCGGTGGTCCTGGCGTTCCCGTCTGTCCGACGGTACGGCGCAAGGTGACAGGAGAAGCCGGTAGGGGTGGCGATCTGCTGGAGGGACCGGTGTTCGTCGAGGTAGAGCTGAGGGGGACGAAAGCCAGAGGTAAGCACCGGCCGTGCCGCGCGAGACGGACCTTGCTGGTCGGCCCACGCCGAATTCGGTCGCGGGCTGGGCGCAGGTGTGACCCGAAGGCAGGCGGGCGAGAACGAGCAGGGCCTGGTTCTCTTCTCCGGAGAACCAGGCCCGGCTGATCTGCCGGCATGAAGGTTCGGAGTCTCTGTGAGCGCCCGTCCTTCTCCGTACTCCGTAGGGCGGTCATTCAGGACCGGGGAGCGCGTCTGAGGTTCTTCTCCAGCGGACGGGCGCTCTTCGCCGCGGCCGTCGGTCCTCTCCGCGGGTCCCGGTGACGATGCGTTGCCGCTCCGGGTTCAGACCGATTCGTTCTGGGGCTCGCGCGTCGGGACCGGTGCGGATTCCGTGTGGGTCTGCGGTGGCATCCGGAACATGAAGACCGCCGCGACCAGGCTGATCAGGCTGATCGAACCGGCATAGACGGTGACGCCCAGGGATGATCCGGTGGCGTCCTGGAGGGCGACGGCGATCATGGGTGCGAGACCGCCTCCGATGATCGCCCCGGTCTGCATCACCAGCGAGGAGCCGGAGTAGCGGACGTGTACCGGGAAGGTGTCGGCGATGATCGCTCCCTGCACGCTGTGCGTGATCGGCATGACGAGGCCCATCAGAAGGAACGCGACGAGTGTGACCGCCCGGGAACCCGAGTCCATCAGGGGCAGGAACGCGGAACCTGCGACCATGAGCGCGACCGAGCCGGCCAGGAACATCCGGCGACGGCCGAAGCGGTCGGCGATCGTCGTCCAGAACGGGATCAGGCAGCACCAGACGGCTGCGGCAGCGGTGACGCACAGCACCAGGAACTGCCGGTCGAATCCGACGGTCGAGGTGCCGTAGGAGAGGCTGTAGACCATGAACACGTACCCCACGGCGCCGCTCGCCACCGCGGCGAACAGGGTGGCCGTGAGGCGCGGGAAGCCGGCCTTGAGGGACTCGGCCAGGGGGTTGGCCACCACTCGGTCATGGGCGACGGCGGCCTGGAACGACGGCGATTCGGCGACCCGGAGGCGTACGAACAGGCCGACGACGACCAGAATGCCGCTGAGCAGGAACGGGATGCGCCATCCCCAGGAGGTGAAGGCCGCGTCCGGCATGACGGTGGAGGTGGTGAGGATGACCAGGTTCGCCAGGACGAGGCCGGCCGGCGTGCCCATCTGCGGGAACCCCGCGAAGAGGTTCTGTTTGCCGTCCGGGGCGTGCTCCATGGAGAGCAGGGTGGCGCCGGCCATCTCGCCGCCGAGAGCGATGCCCTGCACGAAGCGCAGGATCACCAGCAGGACGGGTGCCCAGATGCCGATCACTGCGAAGTTGGGGACGAGTCCGATGAGGGTCGTGGCGATGCCCATCATCAGGAGGGAGACCACGAGGGTTCCCTTGCGGCCGAACCGGTCACCGAAGTGTCCGAATATCAGGCCGCCCACGGGGCGGGCGGCGAATCCCACCGCGAAGGTGCTGAATGCGGCGAGTGTGCCTGCCGTGGGACTCAGCGAGGGAAAGAACTGCGAGTTGAATATGAGGGCGGAAGTCGTTCCGTAGACGAAGAAGTCGTAGCCCTCGAGAACGGTTCCGCTGAGGGTCGCCAGTGCGACCCTGCGGGATTCTCTCTTGCTCCGCTTGCCGCTTCCGGCACTTTGTCTGTTCTTCATACCGTGGCCCTGTCAGGTCGGCTGGAAGGTGAATTCAGCAGTCCGTTCGCCGCGTACCACGGTGCGGACCGGACTCTCAGATCGATCTGGTGTCGATGCACTCTGTCAACATGTCTGTGACCGAACACGTCCGGGAGCCGTCCGAATTTCGGTCCTCTATTCGTTCGAATTCGGACGGCAGACTAAAATCCTCAGGGGCGGGGCGAGGCGACTGGTCGTCATGCGCGGTTCACTCCTCGAAGGGGACCGGGTGGGGGAAGGACTGCCGTGAGGTGCCCCAGACCGGGGCGGTCATGAAGCGGTCGAGTCGGCCTCGGGCCATGACTCGCCCGGCCTCCTCACCCGCCTCGGCGATCACCTCGGCCTCGTCGATGTGGGCCGGGCGGCCTTCGCGCAAGAGGACCCGGCCGGCCACGACGACGTGGCTGACGTCCTGCCCGCTGGCCTTGTAGACCAGTGCGTGAACCGGCATGTGCAGGGGCTGGAGGTGCGGTCGGCGGGTGTCGACGACGATGACGTCGGCTGCCTTGCCCTCCTCCAGCGAGCCGATTTCGTCGTCCCAGCCGATGGCGCGTGCCGCGTCGATCGTCACCATCTCCAGCAGCTTTCCCGGGGGCAGCACGAAGGTGTCGCGCAGTTGCACCTGGGAGAGTGTCTGGGCCTGGCGTACGGCGGTGAACAGGTCGAAGCTCGACATGGGGGCGCAGCCATCGGTGGTGACCGCCACGGTGACTCCGGCGTCCAGCAGTTCGGGAACCGGGCAGCGTCCGCGCAGGGCTCCGACCACTACCCCGGGGCCGTGGGTCAGGCTCGTGCCCGTGTCGGCCAGGATGGCCACTTCGCGGGGGCTGAGGCCGAAGCCGTGCTGGAAGTGGACGTCCGGGCCGAGCAGCGCGTCCGGGTCGAGCCGGTGGGCGAGTTCCACCATGCCGCCGAAGGCGTCCGTGTGGATGCGGGTGCCGTAGCGGGCCGCGAGGTCGCGTACGCGTTCGGACTGTTGCCGGTCCTGTGCGGTCAGGCGGGTGGCGCGGTCGGGGGTCGTCGGGCCGCTCGGGTCGAGAGAGGGAATCATGGTGTACGGGGTGACGCAGACCCGTACCCGGCCGTCGGCGCCGTTGTGCCAGGCGGCGACGGTCTCCTCGGCTCCGGCCATCATGCGGTCGAGGCCGACGCGTTCGCGGTGGTGCGTACCCGTGTCCGTCCAGTGGCCGACCTCCCGCGGCCAGGGCAGGCCGCACGGTCCGACGCCGAGCACCTGGCGGATGCCCGACTCGGCGTAGGCGCGGGCGTGGGCGTCGCCATGGGCCGGCTGGTCGGAACGTGGCTGGGATCCGAGGACACTCACTCCGCAGGTGACGCCGAACTTCAGCCGCTCCAGGGCGGCCAGGCGCCCGTCCGCGTACCAGTAGCCCGGGGAGACGTGCTCGAAGTACGTCCGGGTCGCGATGCGCATCCACCAGGACAGGGAGTCGACGCCGATGGTCCTCAGCAGGGCGTGCCCGCCGTGGCCGTGTGCGTCGATGAGCCCCGGCAGTACCACCTGTCCCGTGCAGTCGATCGATTCGGGGGCCGTCCAGCGGGCCAGTACCTCCCGGGTCGGGCCGACGGCGGTGATGCGGCCGTCGGAGACGGCGACCGTGCCGTCGGTGAGCAGCCGCCGTCGCGGATCCATGGTGATCACGCAGCCGCCGGTCAGGAGGAGGTCGGCCGCACGCCGGCCGGGGGCACCGTTCGTGGTCATCGTGCGGCCCTCCTGATGTCGTAGGTCGGCGGGAAGAGCTCCTGCTCCGTGCGGCCGAGGTGGTCGCGCTCGGAGTAGCCGGCCCGGTAGCGGTCGAGGTACGCCTGGGCGCGTTCCCGGTCGTCGTGGCGTGCGCCGAGGAGTGCGCCGCCGTCGACGACGGTGCGCCCGTTGACGACGACGGTGCGTACGTCCCTGCCGTTGGCGGCGAGGACGAGGGTGCGTATCGGGTCGTCGACGGGGCCGGTCCTGGTGGCCGACAGGTCGACGACGGTGATGTCCGCACGGGTGCCCCCGGCCAGGCGGCCGAGGTCGGGGCGGCCCAGCGCATCGGCTCCCGCGATCGTCGCCGCGCGGTACAGGTCGCGGCAGGAGCCGGCGGAGCGCCGCCGTTCGACCGCCTTGGTGAGGACCATGCCGGTGTCCATCGCGCGGATCATGTCCGGTGGGGCGGTGTCGGTGCCCATCGCCATGCGGATGCCGTGGGCGAGGTAGCGGTCGAAGGACTCCAGGACCACGGCGTACCGTGCTACCGCCATGGGACAGAAGATCACGGTGGTGCCGCTGTCGCGCAGGAGGTCGAGGTCGTTGCCGGGCACCGGCAGTTCGCTGTGTCCCGCGACCGCCCAGGCGTGCGGAATCAGGGTGCGTGGCCCCAGGAAGCCGATGTCGTGCAGGAGTTCGATGGGGCGGCGGCCGTGGGCCTCACGCAGGAGTCCGACCTCGAACATGGTCTGTCCGGCGTGCAGCCTGAGCGGGCAGTGCAGCTCGTCGCTGATGTCGCGGGAACGGCGCAGGAGTGCGGGCTCGACCGTCTCGATACGGGAGGGGGCGAGCATTCCGTGCACCAGGCCGTGGCCGGATCCGTCGAAGTCGGCCACGAACCGGGCGGCGCTGTCCAGGCCGGCCTCGCCGAGCCGTGGCTCGTGGTGCAGCCGGGTGCGGCCCTGGGCGTCGACCACCGGAACGGCCGAGCGGTAGCTCGGGCCGAGGTAGACACGCAGGCCGAGTTGCACCGCGGCTTCGGCCGCGTCGGCCATCTCCTCGTAGGTCTCCGCCCAGGCCTTGGAGATCTCCGAGGCGATGGGCAGGGCGGTGGTGACGCCGTTCAGGAGCAGTTGGCCGAAGGCGTAGCGGCGTTTGAACGCCTCTTCCGCACGGCTGAACACTTCGTGGCGTCGTTCGAGGTAGGCCTGTGACCACCGCTGGCCCGTGGCGAGTGCGTCGTCCTGGTAGGTGTCGAACACCGCGTGGTCGATGTCGCCGAGGGCGTTGAGGTCGACGAAGCCGGGCCCGACCAGGGCGAGCCCCTCGTCACGCTCGACGTCGACGCGCCCTTCGAAGCCGTGGCCGACGTGGATGACGGTGTCGTCCTCGTAGACGACCGCGCCGTTCTCGTGGACGACGTGGTCGGTGCCGTCGTAGCCGACGACGAACCGGGCCGATATGCGGGTCCTCATCGGGCTGTCCCGTCGGGACCGCCGGCGGAGGCGAGGATCTCGCGCAGGTGGGCGGCGGTGCGGGAGATGAACCGGAGCTGCTCGGGCCCGTCGCACGGGGTGCCGGTGAGGTGGTCGAACGTCGGCCGCTCCCCCGCCGCGGCCATGTCCTCGTAGGCGTGGGTGAGGCGGAAGGTCTCGGCGAGTTCGGTGGTGGTGAGGTCGGGGTGCGCGGCCAGCCACGCGGGGTCGTACACGTGCATCGGCATGACCGTGCGGTCGCGGGAGTTCTCGATGGACAGCCTCAGGTCCGGCCGCTGCTCGCCCAGGGCCGCGAGGATCGCGGGCCAGTCCATGACGCCCTCGCCGCACGGTGCCAGCATGCGTCCGATGCCGTAGTCGGTGCGGAACAGCGCGACGTCCCGGACATGGCTCATCCGCACGTACGGCGCCACCCGGCGGGCGGCCTCGACGGGATCCTCGGCACGGGCCACGACGTTGGCCGAGTCGTAGGTGATGCCGACGGCGTCCGGGCCGACGGCTTCCACCAGCCGGACCACCTCGAAGGACGTGATCTCTTCGTGGGTCTCGATGTTGAGGTGGCAGCCGAGGTCGAGGGCGGCGGGACGGAGCGTGCCGAGGAACTTCTCGATGGCGCCGAGCTGGTCGCTCCAGGGCGCGTCGGTGCGGAACCGGTCGAAGACGTGGTAGCCGGGCAGGCGGGGTTTGTAGTTGGCGGTACCCACCCAGAGTTCACGGCAGTCGATCTCGGCACAGGCTTCCATCATCCGGACCATGCCGGCGGTGTAGTCGCCGCCGCCGAGTTCCCGGACCTCGGGTGCCTCCGCGTTGGCGTAGGGGTTGACCTTGGCCAGTCCCATCTCCAGGTAGAGGCCGAGTTCGTCCGCACGCCGGCGCAGTTCCTTCAGGATGTGGCGGTCCAGCGTCGGGGTGATGTCGAGGACGGTTCTGAAGAAGACCCCGTCCATGCCCAGTTCGGCAGCCGCCTCAAGGCTCTCCACCGCCGGGCGCGAGGACGCCCCGGGAAGCTTGCGGCCGTCCACTCCTACCTTCATGTGTGTGTTCTCCTTGCGCTGTTCCGTGGCATTCATGGCGTGGGTGCGGCCGGCGCCGGAAAGTGGCACTTCACGGTGACCGAGCCGTGCGGCGAGACGAAGGGCGCGGGCCCGGGGAGATCGTGGCGACAGCTGTCGTGGCCCCGGCCCCGGAGGCAGTGCGGCTCGTAGAAGCAGCCCCGCCCGGTCCCCGCACCGTGCGGGGGCGCGGCGGCTCCCGCGCGCAGTGCCACGGTGAGGCGGTGTCGTGGCCGGGCGCGGAGTTCGGCGGCCGGCCCTCTCTCGACGATCCGCCCGCCCGCGACGACCTGAAGCGTGTCGCAGAACCCGGCGACGGTCTCGAAGCGGCCGCCCACGACGATCAGTGCGATGCCGTCCTCGTCGAGAGCCGGGGCCGTCTCCCGTAGCCGGTCGGTACGGGCCTTGGCCTCGTCGGGGGGCAGGGCCGTCAGGTCGGCGACGAGAACCCGTGGCGCGGCCGCCGCGCGCTCGGTGTGCGGGGCCCCGAGGACTGCCGGGTCGTGCAGGGTGACGGTACCGGTGTCCCCGGGTGCCGGCTCCCCCGGCGCCGCCAGGTGGAGCGCGGTCCCGGCAGTGAATCGGGCGGTGCCTGCGAGGACGCGGTCCCCGGGGGCCGGGCGGCCGGTCAGCGCTCGGGCGAGCAGCGGAAGGGCGAGACCGGTCTCCCCCAGCACTCCGAGGCGTTCGCCCCGGCGCAGGTCGAAATTCACGTCGTCGAGAACCGGGCGCACCGCGCCGCCCTGGGACACGGCCGCTCGGAGGCCGCGCACCTGGAGCAGTACGTCACGGGCCGCGACCCGGGGGCCCGAGGAGGCGGGTATGTGGTGCGCCGTCACGTCGTTCTCCCAGTCCGCCGGGGTGGTACGGACCGACCCGGCCGTTCGTGCTGTGTTCGCTCGTTGTGAGTTTCAGCGCCGGGAGCCATGCGTGTCCAATGCTTGTCGTGGCCGGTTGCATAGCCGTATGGGCATGATGGCGCGCTGGGCCCACACCGGTTCGTTCTTTGCGCCACCCTTGCCTGTTCGGTATGCCGAACCCCTTGTGCCATAGCCGTCGAGGCATACCCTGATGCGATGGATCCCGAGAGGCTGTTGGACGGCCGCCTGAAGTTGCGCCACCTGGTGCTGCTCACGACCATCGCCGAGCACGGCAGCGTGATGCGGGCCGCCGAACACCTGAGGGTGACCCAGCCGGTCGTGACCCGTGGCCTGCGTGAACTGGAGGCGATCCTCGGCGCCGAGGTCTTCGACCGCGGTCCGCGCGGGGTGACGCCCACTGTCTGCGGAGAGGCGTTCATCGAGCACGCGCAGGTGGTTCTGGCGCACATCCGCAAGGCCGGCCAGCACGTGGCCGAACTGAACAGCGGCCAGGTGGGCACGGTCACGGTGGGTGCGCATCTGGCCGGGGCCGGTTTGCTGCTGCCCAAGGCCATCACCCGGCTCAAGCGGGAGCGCCCTCGGGTGACCGTCGTCGTGAAGGAGGCCCCGCCGGACGTGCTGCTGGCCGACCTCATGGCCGGACGGGTCGACCTGACCGTGGGCAGGCTCAATGGCGCGGACCACGGCGGCCGCACCCGGCAGATCCAGATGTACAGCGAGCCGGTGAAGCTGGTCACGCGAGCCGGTCACCCGGCTCAGGCCCTCGACGCACCGCGGCTGGCGGACCTGATGCAGTTCCCGTGGAGTCTGCCGGTGGCCCACACGGCCCTGCGCCGGGAGGTGGAGCGGGTCTTCTTCGAGGCGGGACTGCCGCTGCCCGAGGACCGGGTGGAGTGCACGTCGATCCTGACGCTGCGCACCCTGCTGGAGGAGTCGGACACCGTGGCCACCCTGCCGGTGCTCATCTCGCAGCGTGACGACCGGCTCGCCGTCCTGCCCACCCCGTTGCCGTCCGTTTCCCGGCTCGTCGGTGTGACACTGCCGCGCGACCGTGCTCGCAGCCCCAGCACCCAGGCGCTGCTTCAGCACCTGCGGGACGTGTCGGTGGACATCCGACGGTCGCTGCTTCCCGCGACCGACGCCTGAGGGAAGGCGGACGGCCGGCTCCCGCGGAGGTGGTCCGCGGGAGCCGGCCGTCCGCGCCGTCAGCGCGGAAGCGCGACGAGGGGTGCGGGCAGTTCTCCCGGGTCGCCGGTACGGGCGAAGGAGGCCCAGGCCGCACGTACTCTCCGACCGGCCGCGTCCACCTCCGCCCAGGTGAGGTCGCCCAGCATCGGCGCGTGCCGCCAAGCGTGGGCCGTCCCGAGGACCAGCGGGATCTCGACGCAGTGGGTGGCGCCGTGGGGGGCACCGGGGGGCCGCCAGTCCAGCCGGTATCCGAAGGCGCGGCCGCCCTGGCGTTCCCAACGCTCGTGCAGGTCCCGCAGCGGCTCCTGGTAGACGCGCCGGGTGCGTTCGGCGACGCTTCCCCTGTCCGACGGGCCCTCGGGGAAGGCCGACATGTCGTCGGCGTTCCATCCGTACAGCATGTCCGGGGCGTGGCCGCCGAAGGCCGGAGTGCCGGATTCGGCGGGCAGCGGCGGGACGCCCCTCACCGGGCCGAACGGCGGCGCCAGGGAGTTGCCCGTCCGCCGCTGGTGGTCGGCCGCGGTGCGTCTGTGGGCAGCGAGCAGCTCCTCCGCCGAGGCGGTCCGGAGGTCGGTGCCGAGGTGGGCGGCGAAGATCCGTCCGGTCTCCCGGGCCTCTGCCGGGGTGCGGGTGGCGATGGACAGCGGCGGGCTCTGTAGGATCACCCGGCCGAACAGGCCGGCGGCTTGGGGCGACAGGAGGAGCAGCAGGGCGGACAGGGCCCCGGCCGACTGGCCGAATACGGTGACGTTGGCGGGGTCGCCGCCGTGGTCCGCGATGTGTGCCTGTACCCAGCGAAGCGCCTCCACCTGGTCGTACAGGCCGAGGTTGCCCTCGCTGACCCCCTCGTGGAGGAGAAAACCGAGTGCGCCGAGCCGGTAGCTCGCGCTGACCACGATCACGTCCTGCTCCGCGGCCAGGGAGCTGCCGTCGTACCAGTCGAGGATGCCCGCACCGCTGCTGAAACCTCCGCCGTGGAACCACACGAGGACAGGGCGGCCCGTCCCCGGGGCGGCGGGGGCGGTGACCGTGAGGTGGAGGCAGTCCTCGCTCTGCGGGTGCCTGCCGGGGGGCGGGCCCATCAGCGCTTCGAGGCGGGACGGCGGCTGAGGGCAGATCCCCTCGGACGGCGGCGAGGTGTACTCGGCCGGTACGGGGCGGGGCCGGGCGAACCGTGCCGCGGTGGCGTATCGGATGGGGCCGGTACGGACCGTGTGCGGGCTGTTCATGCTTTGCCTGCCGTTTCGGGGACGAGTCGGGGCCGTTCGACAGGAGTCTCGGGAACCATGCGGAACAGCGCCACCGCTCCGACGAGGCTGAGGGCGCAGATCCCCACGAGATACCAGGTCACACCGGTCGAGGATGCGCCGGATCCGAGGAGTGCGCTGGAGATCACGGGTGCCAGGCCGCCGCCGAGCACCGCGCCGACCTGGAGGACCAGGGAGGTGCCGGAATAGCGCACCCGTACGGGGAAGGTGTCGGCGATGATGGCGCCCTGGACGCAGTGGGTCACCGGGATGATCAGGCCCATGCCGGCGAGCGCGAGCAGGGCCGAAGCACGGTTGCCGGTGTCGAGCAGGGGGAAGAACACCGCACACCACAGCAGGATGGCGACGGACCCGCCGATGAAGAGCGTGCGGCGTCCCTTGCGGTCGGCGATCCTCGTCCACACCGGGATGGAGACGAACCACAGCACGGCCGCGCCGCTCACCCCGAGGACGAGGAACTGCTGGTCGAAGCCGAGGTGTTTGGTGCCGTAGGACAGCGTGAAGACCATGAAGACGTACGCGACCGCGGAGTTGGCCAGCACGGCGAGGAGAGTGACGGCCAGCCGGGGCATCCCGGTCTTCAGGGCCTCCGCCAGCGGGAAGCGGACCACCTCGTCGTCCTGCCGGGCCCGGTCGAAGGACGGCGATTCGGTGACCCGCAGCCGGACGACCAGTCCGACGCCGACCAGGACGAAACTCAGCAGGAACGGGATGCGCCACGCCCACGCGGTGAACGCCGCGTGCCCCGCGAGCGAGTTGGTGGCCAGGAAGACGAGGTTCGCCAGCACCAGGCCCGCCGGCGTCCCCATCTGCGGGAAGCCCGCGTACAGGTTGCGCCGCCCCTCGGGTGCGTGCTCCATCGACATCAGCGTGGCACCGGCGCCTTCGCCGCCGAGGCCGATGCCCTGGACGACGCGCAGGACCACCAGGAGCACCGGGGCCCACAGGCCGATGGTCGCGTAACCCGGCACCACGCCGATGAGAGTGGAGCCCAGCCCCATCATCACCAGGGACACCACCAGCGTCGAGCGGCGCCCCAACCGGTCACCGAAGTGCCCGAAGACGAGGCCGCCGAGGGGCCGGGCGACGAAGCCGACCGCGAGGGTGGAGAAGGCGGCCAGGGTGCCCGCCGCGGGACTCAGCGAGGGGAAGAACTGCTTGTCGAAGATCAGGGCGGCGGCCGTGCCGTACAGAAAGAAGTCGTACCACTCCAACGTGGTTCCGAGAAGAGTGGCAAGCGCCGTCCTGCCCGCGCCCGTGGAACGGTCCGCGTCGCTCATGGAGTACCTCGTCGTCTGCTGGGGAGAGCGGGTGAAAGCCTCGCTTCCGGTGGATCCTGGGCCCCCGGGCAGAGCGGAACAAATGCCGTTTCCCGAGGTCGCTATAGCGGGACGGGTATACCGGGCGACGGAACCGGTCGTGCCGGGCAGAGCCGATGCCCCCGGACCCGCCCGGCCCGAGGGCGTCGGACATGCGCCTGGCCTGCGCGAAGGCCGGGTGGCGGCCCGGGTGACCGGGCAGGCGCCGAGGGGGACATACCGAGATCGGCATAGCTGAACCCCGAAACGTCATTTGTCGTCATGGCTGCGTGCTCCCAGGGTGGAGCCCATGACGGCACAGACTCCGCGGTGGATCCGCAACTTCGTCGACGGGCGCTTCATCGATCCCGACGACGGTGGCAGAAGTTTCGATGCGACGGACCCGGCGACCGGCCGCGTGCACTCCCTCGTCCACGAGGCCGACGCTCCGCTGGTCGACCGGGCCGTCATGGCGGCGCGCACGGCGCTCGGTCCCTGGTCGGCCACCCCCGTGCGGGAGCGGACGCAGGTCCTGCGCAGGGCCGCCGACCTGATCGAGGCGCGGTTCGAGGAGTTCGTGGCCGCCGAGGTGGCCGATACGGGCAAGCCCGTGGCGCTCGCCCGTGACCTCGACGTGGCCAGGGCCGTCGCCAATTTCCGTACGTTCGCCGACGTCGTCGCGGCCGCCGGCCAGGAGTCCTTCCTGACCGACCTGCCGGGCGGGCGTCACGCCCTGAACTACGCGGTGCGCAAGCCCCTCGGGGTGGTCGCGGTCATCGTTCCGTGGAACCTGCCGCTCCTGCTGCTCACCTGGAAGGTGGCCCCGGCCCTGGCCTGCGGCAACACCGTCGTGGTCAAGCCCAGCGAAGAGACGCCCGGTACCGCGGCCCTGCTCGCCGAAGTGCTCGGCGAGGCGGGGCTCCCCGCGGGCGCCTACAACGTCGTGCACGGCTTCGGCAGCGGTTCGGCCGGGGAGTACGTCACCACGCACCCGGGAATCGACGGCGTCACCTTCACCGGCTCCACGGCGACCGGCGCCCACGTGATGAAGACCGTGGCACCGCGCGTGCGCCCCGTCTCCTTCGAGCTGGGCGGCAAGAACGCCGCACTCGTCTTCGCCGACGCGGACATCGAGGAGACCCTGGACGGTCTGACCCGGTCGGTGTTCGCCAACACCGGGCAGGTGTGCCTGTGCACCGAGCGGGTCTACGTCCACCGGTCGGTCTTCGCCGACGTCGCCGACGGCCTGGTCGAGCGCGCACGCTCGCTGCGGCTGGGCAGCCCGCTGGACCCGGCGACCACGACGGGGCCGCTCATCTCGCAGGCCCACCGGGAGAAGGTGCGCGGCTACCTGGACCTGGCCGGACAGCTGGGCGCGAAGGTCCTCACCGGCGGCGGCACGCCCGGCCTCGGTGCGGAGCTGGACGGTGGCTCATGGATCGAGCCGACCCTGTGGACGGGCCTGACGAACACCGACCGCCCGGTGCGCGAGGAGATCTTCGGCCCCGTCGCGGCGCTGATTCCCTTCGACACGGAAGAAGAGGCCGTCGGCCTGGCCAACGACACCGAATACGGTCTCGCCGCCTCCGTGTGGACCCGCGACCTGCGCCGCGGGCACCGTGTGGCTCAGGCCATGAACGTCGGCATGTCCTGGGTCAACACCTGGTTCCTGCGGGATCTGCGGTCGCCCTTCGGCGGTGTCGGTCTCTCCGGTCTCGGCCGTGAGGGAGGCGCCTCCTCCCTGCACTTCTACACCGAACCGACCAACGTGTGCGTGCACCTGTGACGCCGCCCGCCACCCCGCGGGCCGGGGATCCCCGGCCTCCGTGACCGTGACCGAGCAGGCCGCCCGTCTCGCGGACGGCCGGAAGGACGTGACCATGGGCGACAACGCCCCGCACCGCGGCCGGGCCCCCGCGCCCGGCGCGCATCCGACCACCTGCGCGCCCATCGCGCACCACCGCGAAGGAAACATCCGATGATCCCCGAGGAGACGGTCCGGACGCTGGCCGCACGGCTCGATGCCGCCCAGCGCACTGTCACGGACACCCTCAGTCTCGCCGACACCCACACCCTGGCCGTCGAGGACGCCTACGCCGTCCAGACCGCCCTCCTCGCCCTGCGTGAGGGGCGCGGTGAGCGCGTCACCGGCGTCAAGCTGGGCTTCACCAGCAAGGCCAAGATGGAGCAGATGGGGGTCTCGGAGATCATCGTCGGCCGGCTGACCGACGCCATGTGCGTGGCTGACGGCGGGGAGATCGAGCTGGCCCGGTTCATCCACCCCAAGGTGGAACCGGAGGTCGCGTTCCGGCTGAGCCGTGACGTGGACCTGGACGATCCGGACACGGACATCGTCTCGTGTGTGGACGCCGTCGCACCCGCCCTGGAGGTCATCGACTCCCGCTACCGGGACTTCCGTTTCACCTACGAGGACGTCGTCGCGGACAACACCTCGGCGGCGGGTTACGCCATCGGCCCGTGGCACCCCGTCCAGGACGTGTCCGACCGCGCCGTGCGGCTGCACGGCGAAAGCCGTGAGGTACGGGGTTCGACCGCGGCCGTCCTCGGTGCTCCGGTGAACGCCCTGCACGCCCTGCTCGACATGGCCCGGCGGCGGCACATCCCCCTGCGCGCCGGTGAGGTCGTGCTGGCCGGGGCGGCCACCGAGGCGATGCGCCTGGAGCCGGGTTGGACCACCTGCGAAGTCGACGGCCTCGGCCGGGTCGGCGTGAGGGGGATCTGATGGACCAGGCACGGGTCATCCCCGGCAAGGCGCGACCGCGCGGCCGGTTCCCCCACTTCCGCCGCGCCGGAGACCTCGTCTTCGTCTCCGGCACCAGCTCCCGCCGGCCCGACAACTCCTTCGCCGGAGTGGCGACGGACGAGCTGGGCACCACCGACCTCGACATCCGCGCGCAGACCCGCGCCGTCATCGAGAACATCGGCGACATCCTCGCCGACGCGGGCGGCACTCTCTCCGACGTCGTCCAGGTCACCGCCTATCTGGTCTCCATGAACGACTTCGGCGGCTACAACGAGGTCTACGGCCGGTACTTCGACGAGAACGGACCGGCCAGGACCACCGTCGCCGTGCACCAGCTCCCCCACCCCCACCTGCTCATCGAGATCCAGGCCGTGGCGCATCTGCCGGCCGCGACCACCACGAAGGAGACACCATGACCGACATTCCCGAGGTCATCGACTTCCAGGGCTGGATCGACGACCACGCCCACCTGCTGAAGCCCCCGGTGAACAACCGCACCATGTCGCTCGGCAACGACTTCATCGTGCAGATCGTCGGCGGACCCAACCAGCGCACCGACTTCCACCTGGACCCGTACGAGGAATGGTTCTACCAGGTCAAGGGAGACATGCACGTCAACCTCATGACCGACGACGGCCCGCGGACCGTGCACATCAAGGAAGGCCAGGCGTGGCTGCTGCCGGGCAACGTCCCGCACTCCCCGCAGCGCCCCGACCCCGACTCCATCGGCCTGGTGATCGAGCGGGTCCGTGATGAGGGCACACTGGAGAAGTTCCTGTGGTTCTGCCCCTCCTGTTCGGCGACCGTGTACGAGGTGGAGCTCCAGGTGCGCGACATCGTCGCCGATCTCCCACCGGTCTTCGAGCGGTTCTACGGCGATGAGCAGGCCCGGGTCTGTTCCGGGTGCGGAGCGCTGCACCCCGGGAAGGGCTGACCGTGGCAGACCTGATCGACGTCCACACCCACTACGTGCCGCGTGGCTGGCCCGACCTGTCGGCCCTGGGCGGCCCGGACGCCCCGTGGCTGCGGATCGAATCCGAGACCGACGCCATGATCATGACCGGTTCGACGGAGTTCCGCCGCATACAGGCGGACTGCTGGGACGCCGGGACCCGGCTGCGGGACATGGACGCGGACGGCGTGCGGGCCCAGGTGGTCTCCCCCACTCCGGCGTTCTTCTCCTACGGCCGCAGCGGAGCCGAGGCCGCGAAGATCGCCCGGATCTTCAACGACCTGGCCCTGGAGATCACCGCCCCGGCCCCGGACCGGCTGATCCCGTTCTGCCAGGTGCCCCTCCAGGACCCGGACGCGGCCTGCCGGGAGGTGGAGCGGGCCGTCGCAGCCGGCCATCGCGGCGTGGAGATCGGCAACCACGTCGGTGACCAGGACCTGGACAGCGAGGGGGTCGTCACCTTCCTCCAGCACTGCGCGTCGCTCGATGTGCCGGTGTTCGTCCACCCCTGGGACATGGATTCCTCGCCCCGGCTCGACCGGTGGATGGCGCAATGGCTCACGGCGATGCCGGCGGAGACCCATCTGTCGATCCTCGCGCTGATCCTGGGTGGTGTGTTCGACCGCATCGACGAGCGTCTGAAGATCTGCTTCGCTCACGGCGGCGGATCGTTCGCCTTCTGGCTGGGCCGGATGGAGAACGCCTGGCACGGACGCAACGACGTCATCGGCACGTCGCAGTACCCGCCCTCGCACTACCTGGGCCGGTTCTATGTGGACTCGGTCGTCTTCGACGACCGCGCGCTGCGGCTGCTGGTGGACACCGTCGGCGAGGACCGGGTCATGGTGGGCAGCGACTACCCCTATCCGCTGGGCGAGCGCCCGGCGGGCGCGGTGGTACGCAAGAGCCGTTCGCTCACCGACGCGGCCCGGCAGAAGATCACCCGAGGGAACGCGGAGCGCTACCTGGGGCTCTGATCCCGCCGCTCGTCCGGCCCCCGGTCCGCTCCTCGCGGGTCCGGGGGTCCCGTCGTCATACCCGCGGCGGCCGCCTTCAGGCTCTCCATCAGTGCCTGCACCGACGGGCTCAGGGTGCGGTCGGACGACAGGGTCAGTCCCACCCGGTGACCGATCCGGTCCAGCGGCACGGGAAGCTCGGCCAGTCTGCTGTCGTCCCGGACGAGGGAGCTGGGCAGTACGGCCACCACGTCGGTCTCCAGGAGCAGTTGACGCACGGTCAGGAAGGATGTGGCCTCGACCTGGTTCCGCGGCAGGCCGAGGCCCTGGAGCGCGAAAAGTTCCTCCACCTCCCGGCGCAGGACGGTCTGCTGGCCGGGCAGGATCCAGGGGAAGCCGAGGGTGTCCGTGAGTTCCGCCCCGGGCGTTGCGGTCAGGGCGTGGCCGGCGCGAACGACCAGCCCGATGGACTCGTCGTAGAGGGGCAGCCGGATCAGGCCCTCACCGGAGGAGGCGGTCAGCCGGCCCACGATGAGGTCGACGCGCCCGGCCTCCAGGTCCAGCAGCAGGTCCTCGGGGGACGCCTCGCGCACCACTACCGTGAGGAAGGGATGGTCACGCTTCAGCCCGGCCACGGCCCGCGGCAGCAGGATGTTGGAACCGGCCAGGTGGGTGCCCACGACGACGGTCCCCCGGTCCGCCTCGGCGAGCTCCACGACATGCCGGCCCGCCTGGGCGAGCTGGGCGAGGACGGCTCGCGCGTGCTGGGTGAACGCCTCGCCGAAGACGGTCGCGCTGACTCCGCGGGGCCCGCGTTCGAAGAGCGGGACACCGAGGATGTCCTCCAGCTCGTGCAGGCTCCGGGTGGCCGCGGGCTGGGTGGTGTGCAGCTCGGCCGCCGCCGCTACGACCGATCCCTGCCGGGAGAGGGCGTCCACCAGCAGCAGGTGCCGCATCTTGAGCCGGCCGTCGAGCAGGCGGGGAATGTCCACGGGCACGACCCTAACGGAGTGTTCTCCGCCCCTTCTTCCTTCATCGGTACTGCGTACGGCGTCCATCGGTACGCGTACGGCGTCGCGGCCCGGCGGCCCGGCGGCTCGGCCGGCCGCGGGCGTCCGGCTCGGAGCCGAGCGACGGCGGGCCCGGTCGCCACGTCTGGGAACGACCGGGCCCGCCCCGTGCCTCACGCGGAGGCGTCGGCCGCCGTCAGGTCCAACGCGATGTCGGTGATCATGTCCTCCTGGCCGCCGACCATCTTGCGCCGTCCCACTTCCACGAGGATCTCGCGGGTGTCGAGCCCGTACCGGCGGGCGGCGGCCTCGGCGTGGCGCAGGAAGCTGGAGTAGACGCCCGCGTAGCCGAGCGTGAGGGTCTCCCGGTCGACGCGCACCTCGCGGTCCTGGAGGGGGCGTACCACGTCGTCGGCGGCGTCCATCAAGGGGAACAGGGCGCAGCCGTGCTCCCAGCCCATGAGGTCGGCGACCGCGACGAACGCCTCCAGCGGGCAGTTCCCCGCGCCGGCGCCCTGCCCGGCGAGGGAGGCGTCGACGCGGGTGACGCCGTTCTCGACGGCCACGACGGAATTGGCCACCCCCAGGCCGAGGTTGTGGTGGGCGTGGATACCCAGTCCGGTGGCCGGGTCGAGGACGTCCCGGTAGGCGCGGACGCGGTCGCGTACGCCGTCCATGGTGAGCCGCCCTCCGGAGTCCGTCACGTAGACGCACTGGGCGCCGTAGGACTCCATCAGCCTGGCCTGGCGGGCCAGCTCGGCCGGCTCGGCCAGGTGGGACATCATCAGAAACCCGGCCACGTCCATGCCCAGCTCCCGGGCGGCCGCGATGTGCTGGGCGGAGATGTCGGCCTCGGTGCAGTGGGTGGCGACCCGGACGGACCGGATGCCGAGGGCGTGGGCCTGCCTCAGGTCGTGGAGGGTCCCGATGCCGGGCAGCAGCAGGGTGGTGGGGACGGCGTGCCGGACGCTGTCGCAGACCGCCTCGATCCATTCCCAGTCCGTGTGGGCTCCCACGCCGTAGGTGATGCTGGAGCCGGAGAGACCGTCGCCGTGCGCGATCTCGATCGCGGCGACCCCGGCGGCGTCGAGCGCCGCGGCTATGGTGCGGGCCTGGTCCACGGTGTACCGGTGGCGGACGGCGTGCATACCGTCGCGCAGGGTCACGTCCTGAACGTAGAGAGAAGTCATCGCGAGGCCACCTCCGTGGCACGGTGTGCGGCCATGCGTTCGGCGGTGCGCAGTGCGGCCGATGTCATGATGTCGAGGTTTCCGGCGTAGGCGGGCAGGTAGTGTGCGGCGCCTTCGACTTCCAGGAACACCGACACCTTCGCGCCGTCCCCTGGCCGGGAGTCGGGCGGGAGGAGCGAGCGCAGCGGGTCGTCGTCGGCGACCCGGTCGAACTGCACCTTCTGCTTGAGGCGGTAGCCGGGCACGTAGGTCTGCACCCGGGCCACCATCTCCTCCACCGAGGCGGTGACAGCGGCGTCGTCGCAGTCGCCGACCAGGCAGTGCACCGTGTCCCGCATGATGAGCGGAGGTTCGGCCGGGTTGAGGACGATGATCGCCTTGCCGCGCGCGGCACCGCCCACCTGCTCGATGGCCGACGACGTGGTCTCGGTGAACTCGTCGATGTTCGCCCGCGTCCCGGGACCGGCCGAACGCGAGGAGATCGAGGCGACGATCTCCCCGTAGTGCACCGGTGTCACGGAGGCCACCGCCGCGACGACCGGGATCGTGGCCTGGCCGCCGCAGGTGACCATGTTGACGTTGGCGGCGTCCAGGTGTGTGTCCCCGTTGACGGGGGGCACGACGTACGGTCCGAGGGCGGCCGGGGTGAGGTCGACGACCGTACGTCCCAGTGCGCGCAGCACCTCGTCGTGGCGGCGGTGCGCGCCCGCCGATGTGGCGTCGAAGACGATCGACACGTCCGCGAACTCGTCCAGCTCCACCAGGCCGTCGACGCCTCGGTGGGTGGTGGCCACCTTGAGGCGGCCGGCCCGGGCCAGCCCGTCGGAGGCGGGGTCGATGCCCGCCATGGCGGCGATCTCCAGTGTCTCGGAGAGCCGCAGCACCTTGATCATCAGGTCGGTTCCGATGTTTCCGGACCCGATGACGGCGACCTTCGTGGTCATGCTTGCGCTCCTTGCGGGGTGGCGGACGCGAACGCGGCCGAGACCGTGCCCAGCCCTTGGATGCGGGCGGTGAACTCGTCGCCCTCGGCCGCGACGGCCATGGGGCCGAGCGCGCCGGTCAGGACGAGGTCCCCGGCCTTCAGCGGATCGCCCAGCCCGGCGAGGGCGGAGGCGAGCCAGAGCGCCGCGGTGAGCGGGCTGCCCAGGCAGTCGCGGCCGGTGCCCTGCGAGACGGTCTCGCCGTTCTTCGTGAGGTTCATCGCCACGTCGCGCAGGTCGACCCGGTCCAGGGGCACGGGGGTGCCGCCGAGTACGTACAGGCCGCAGGAGGCGTTGTCCGCGACGGTGTCGACGATGCCGATGTCCCAGCCGGCGATACGGCTGTCGACGATTTCGAGTGCGGGCAGGGCGAAGGCCGTGGCGCGCAGCAGATCGGCGACGGTCGGGTCGTCGTGCGGCAGGTCCTCGCCCAGCACGAGGGCGACCTCGGCCTCCACCTTGGGCTGCAACAGCCGCCCCGGGGCGATCGGCAGGCCCTCGGGCACGGCCATGTCGGCGAACAGGGCACCGAAGTCGGGTTGCCCGACTCCCAGTTGGCGCTGCACGGCGGGCGAGGTCAGGCCGATCTTGCGGCCCACCAGCCGGCGGCCCTCGGCGATCGAACGCTCGACGTACATGCGCTGTACGGCGTATGCGGCCGCGAGGTCCCCCTCGGGCAGAAGTGTGCGCACCGGGGGGCACGGCACGCCGGTGCGCGCGGCCTCCCGCAGGACGGCTGCCGCCTCGTTCACGGCGTCGGCGGGCCCGGGGGCACTCACGGCCGCCTCCCGTCGGACGTGGCACTGCGGTGTGGGACGGACATGCGCGTTACCTCCGGCAGGGATGGGGTGTGGCGGGACGGCCGGGCGTGGCCGGTCTTCGACCGCACGACAGGTATAGGCGTACGGTCCAGGGCGCGGCAAAATATGTTCCATGACACGGAACAGCGCGTCGGGAAACATGCTCGACAAGGCGGCAGCCGTCCTGGACTGCTACCGCCCGGACGGCGGAGCGTTCCGTCTGACAGAAATCGCCGCGCGTACGGGGCTGGCCAAGACGACCACGTTCCGCCTGTGCGCCGACCTGGTGCGCCTCGGCCTGCTCGACCGCGTGGGTGAGACGTACCGGCTCGGCGGCAAACTGTTCGAGCTGGGTTCCCTGGTGCCGCGCCGGCAGGATCTGCGGGAGGCCGCGCTCCCCTTCCTCCAGGACCTCTTCGAGGCGACGCACGAAACCGTGCACCTGGGCGTGCGTGAGGGCTTCGAAGTGGTCTACGTCGAACGGATCCACGGCCATCAGGCCCTGGCCCTGCCGTCGCGCATCGGGGGCCGGCTGCCGCTGACCTGCACGGGAGTCGGCAAAGCCCTGCTGGCGTTCTCCGACGGCGCGCTGACCGAGGAGGTGCTGTCACAGCCGCTGCCCCGGCTGAGTCCCCACTCGATCACCGATCCGGCACGACTGCGCACCGTCATCGAGCAGATTCAGGTGTCCGGGCTCGCCTACGAGGAACAGGAGGCGGCCCTGGGCGTGAGCTGCATCGCCTCACCCGTCTTCGACGGCCCCACGGCGGTGGCGGCGCTGTCCGTGGCCGTGCCACGCGCCCGGTTCCGCCCCGCCCAGTTGGCGCCCGCGGTGCGCACGGCCGCCCTCGGGCTCTCCCGGGTGATGCGAGGCAGCGACACGGCACGCGGCCTCTCCTCCTGAGCACGGGCCGCAGCCGCGGGTCGCGTCTGGGGAGGCGAGGCGGGGCTCCCGCAGACGCGAGGACACCTCGTCCCAAGGCGGTGCCCTTGATCCAGACGCTGCGAGGAGGTCCGACTCCTGCCCCGCGGGCGGGAGGGCGCGCCTGGTCCCGACGTGTCCTTCCTGTCTCTCCTGTCTCTCCTGTCTCTCCGCACGCGGCAGGCACCCCCTACGGACCGTCGCGGACGACCGTCGGCTTGCTGCCGCGCACGCCGGTGAGCAGGGCGAGGCGTGCGAACGGGCCGGCGGGCGCCTGTGGCTGGACGCCCTCTCCCCCCGGCACCTCGCGCGCCTTCCGACCCGGGCCCGGCCCGCTCGCCACCTCTCCCTCGCACATCTGATGCCCCGTCAAGGAAGTCAGCAAAAGGTCAGCACCGGTACAGCCGAGCTCCCCTCAGATTCCCCTACCCTGCAACTCGCGACGGCTTCGGAGGTGCCCATGCAGCTGGCACCGGACGCAGACGCCGTGGGCCTCCCGCGTTGCCCGGCAGGTGCAGGAGCACTCACGGCATCTTGGCATTCGGTCCCTGTTCTCGCAGTTCAGCGCTTGCTTCCTCGTGGTTTCAGAGGGGCGTTCGGCAGCTCCGGTGCGGGCAGGGGGGACCCTTCGTAGCCCTGCACCTCGCCGAAACGGGTGCCCTTCATCCAGTCCTCGCGAGCCTGTACGATCTCATCGTGTGACCGTCTGACGAAGTTCCACCACATGACGATCTCCTCCTCGAACGGCGTGCCGCCGAGCAGGACGAGGCGGGCGGGGCCGTCCGAGCCGTTGACGAGGTCCAGGGTGTCCCGGCCCGGGTGGACGTACGCCAGTTCCGCCGGGCGCAGCCCCGTGCCGCCCAGCCGGACGGTGCCCCGGTCCACCAGGAGCCCGTGCTCGAAGCGGGGGTCCACGGGCAGGGTCAGCGAGGCGCCCGGCGCAAGGACGATCTCGGCGCCGAGCAGGGGCGTGAAGGTCCGCACCGGGGAGGCGGTCCCGGCCAGCGCGCCCAGGAAGACACGGATCTCGGCGCCGCCGACAGCGACCGGCGCGGGGATGTGGTGCTGGAAGTCGCGGGCGGTGTCCCGGTGCTCCGCGGGCAGCGCCACCCACAGCTGGACGCCGTGCAGGACGGTGGTCCGCGCGGTGGAGACCTCCGAGTGGCTGATGCCGTGCCCGCCGGTCATGAGGTTCAGCTCGCCGGGCCGTACGTACGCGTGGCTGCCGAGGCTGTCGCGGTGCTCGATCTCGCCGCTGAACAGCCAGCTGACCGTCTGGAGCCCGGTGTGGGGGTGCGGGGCCACGTCCATGCCGCCGGTGCGGGAGACGTCGTCGGGGCCGTAGTGGTCGGCGAAGCACCAGGCGCCGATCATGGTCCGGGAGCGCTGCGGCAGCGTGCGCCGCACGGTCATCGCCCGGGGGCCGCCGAGCGGCACGTCACGCGGGGTGAGCACCTCGACCGGCGGCCGGGGGCCGCTTCCGTCGCCGTCCGCCGCGCCGCACCGCGTCTCCACGGGTCTTGTCTCGGCGTTGCTCATCGGGCCTCCCACATCCTTGATGTTTCCAGATTCAACAATATGGCGCGCGGGTCCGGTCCGCGAGCGCGGCGCCCGGGGCGGCGGGCCCGGCGGGCGGCGGGGTCCGGGGGCTCCCGGCCCCGGCCCCGGCCCCGGGAACATGATGCGCGCCCTTCTGCGGCATGCGTGTGTTCGCTACGGTGGACGCGCCTCCCGGCGGCGGGGGACCCGCTCCCGGGCGCGGACGCGGGAGGCGCCGAGGAGTGGTGATGAGGGGTCGGAGCCCGCTGCTGGTCTGTGCCGTCGCGCCGGTGATCATGTGCTTCGGCGCCGTCACCGGGTGTTCGTCGGGACCCTCCGGTGGCTCCGGTTCGGCGCCGCCCGCGGCACGGCCCGCCGATGTCGGATCGATCACACCGTGCGACTTCTTCACCGGGGACGAACTCTCGGAGTACGCACTGCACGACGCCCGGCCCGTGAGCGACCCGCCCGGCTGCCTCTGGGAGGGTTCGGCGTTCTTCGAGGGCGCGAGCACCGCGCTGACGCTGACGCTGCTGCCGCGGTCCGCCGACGCGGAACTGCGCACGCTGCGCACCGCCTCCGGGGAGCGGATCACCGAGCGCTCCGCCATCGGCGGCCGGCGGATCTGGCGGAACACGACGCCGGGGAACGACGTCCGGTGCGAGCTGCTGTTCTCGATCGACGGCTCCTCGGCCGCCGTCGTCCGGCTCTCCGAGTTCCTCGGCGTCTCCGACGTCAGGCCCACCCAGCAGGACCTCTGCGACGGCCTCGACAAGCTGGCGCCCCGCGTGGAGGGGAAACTGCCCGCCGTACGCTCCTGAGCGTCGGGCACGGCCTCCCGCACGGGGCTCCCCGGCCGCCGGAACCGAGGCGGACCCGAACGTCCCGCGTGACGGTGGCCGTCCTCCCCGCCGCGCCCGGCCGGGGCGGCGGCGAAGGGGCCGCGCTCCGGGCATCCGGAGCATGTACGGGTACGGCCGCCGCCACGGCGTGGACCTCAGGCTCCGGTGCCGGGGCCCTCCTCCGGGGCCAGCAGGACGGCTGTGCGGCCGGTGTGCGCGACGGCGTCGCTGACCCGGGGGCTGAAGATGCCTTCGAGGAAGCCCCGGTGGTGCGGGCTGAGGACCACCAGGTCGGCGCCGAAGTCCTCGGCGGCGGCGGAGATGGTGGTGGCGATCTCGGTGGTGAGGCCGCTCGCGACGGTGCCCTCGGCCTCGACACCCGCATCGCGCAGCGCGGTGACGGCCTCGTCGACGAGGGCCTCGGCCTCCGCGTCGCCCTCCAGCGGGACGACGACGGCGAGCGTCGCCGCGGTGGGCGCGACGTGCAGCACGCCGACCCGGGCGCCGGTCAGCCGCGCCATGTCACCTGCCAGTCGTACGGCCGAGTGGCGGGCGGGGCTCGAGTCGACGGCGACGAGTACGCGGTGGAACATGTGCTTCCCTCTTCCGTTCGGATCCTGCCCGGCCGCACCGGGCGGTGCGGTCGAACACCGGTATGAACACCGGCCGGTGGTGATCTGTTCCGGGCGGCCCCGCGAGCGCGGCCGGACGACGACGCTTGCCCTGGAGCGGACTCCAACTCGTAGGGTCGCGCCGACATCTGAGGACGGCTCGCGAGGAGACACACATGCACCACCGCGTTCTGGGCGGTACCGGCATCGAGGTCAGCCCCTACTGCCTCGGCACCATGATGTTCGGCTCCGTGGGCAACGCCGACCACGACGACTGCGCCCGGATCATCCATGCCGCGCTCGACGAGGGCATCGACTTCGTCGACACCGCCGACATGTACTCGGCCGGGGAGTCGGAGATCATCGTCGGCAAGGCGCTGAAGGGACGGCGCGACGACGTGGTGCTCGCCACCAAGGTGCACTTCCCGATGGGGGACGGCCCCCACAGCGGCGGGAACTCCCGGCGCTGGATCGTCCGCGCGGTCGAGGACAGTCTGCGGCGCCTGGGCACCGACTGGATCGACCTCTACCAGGTGCACCGGCCCGACCACCGCACCGACGTCGAGGAGACCCTCTCCGTCCTCACCGATCTCGTGCGCCAGGGCAGGATACGGGCGTTCGGCTGCTCCACGTTCCCCGCGGAGCAGATCGTCGAGGCGCACCATGTGGCCGAACGGCGCGGTCTGCACCGGTTCAGGACCGAGCAGCCGCCGTACTCGCTGCTGGCCCGGGGCGTCGAACGGCATGTGCTGCCGGTGACCGAGCGTCTGGGCATGGGCGTGCTGACCTGGAGCCCGCTGGCGTCGGGGTTCCTGACCGGCCGCCACCGCAAGGGCCGGGACACCGATCTGAGCACGGGACGCCCCGCCCTGCACCCGGGCCGCTTCGACCCGTCGGCGCCGACCACCCTCGCCAAGCTGGAGGCGGTCGAGCAACTGGTGGCCCTGGCTGAGGAGATGGGCTGCACGCTGCCGGAACTGGCCGTGGCCTTCCCACTGGCGCATCCCGCGGTCACGTCCGTGATCATCGGCCCGCGCACCATGGAGCAGTTGCGCGCCACCCTGAAGGGCCGGTCCGTGGTCCTGGACGACGCCGCGCTCGACCGGATCGACGCGATCGTGCCGCCCGGGACCGACCTCTACCCGCCGGACGGTGTCTGGGCCCCGCCGGCGCTGACGAGCCCCGCGCTGCGGCGCCGTCCGGCCGGTTCGCGCTCCGCGGTCTGAGGGACGCGGCCGTCCCTGCCCCGGCCCCCGGGGCCGCGCCGCGCCCGGCGGCGGTACGGCGCGCGGGTCAGCGACCCGCGATGCTGCCGCCCCCGTCCACGCCCAGCGTCTGGCCGGTGATGTAGCCCGCGTCCTCGCCGAGCAGGAACGCGACGGCCGCGGCGACCTCGTCGGGGCGGCCGAGGCGGCCCGCGGGCACGGAGCGCAGCACCCGTTCCTCCTCCTCGCTCCCGGCCGGGTGCGAGGCGCGGAACAGATCCGTCTCCACCGGTCCCGGGGCGACGGAGTTCACGGTGATCCCGTCGGCGGCCAGCTCCAGCGCCCAGGTGCGGGTCAGGCCGTCCAGCGCGCTCTTGGCCGCCGTGTAGCCGCTGCGGTGGCGCGCGCCGAGCACCGAGCGGCTGGTCACGTTGACGACGCGGCCCCAGCCGCGCCGCCGCATGCCCTCGACGCACGCCTGGGTGACCTGCACGGCGGTGCGGACGTTCAGGTCGAGGACGGTGCGCAGCGTGTCGAGCCGGACCTCACCCAGCGGTTCGGGCAGCGCGACGCCGACGTTGTTCACGACGGCGTCCACCGGATGCTCGGCGGTGACGGTCTCCAGCACCCGCGCGGTCTCCTCCTCGTCGGCGAGGTCGCAGCGGTACAGCGCGCCGGGGAAGCCGCCCGCGCCCGCGGACCGGGCGATCCCGAGCACCCGGTGCCCCTGCCCGGCGAGGCGGCGGCCGGTGGCGAGCCCGATCCCGCGCGACGCTCCGGTGATCAGTACGGTCCTCGCGGGCATGGTGCCGGGCCCCTTCCGCTCGTCGACGGCTCGGGCCCGATGATGCCACCACCGCGGCCGTCCTGCCGCCGGGACCGGCGCGATCCGGTCGACGCGCGGGACCGGACCGCGCCGCGCCCCCGGACCCGGCACCGTGCCGGGTCCGGGGCGGGTCGCTGTCTAGGCGGTGAAGCGCTGTTCGGCCGAGCCGTCGCAGTTCTGAAGGCGCAGCGGCTCACGGGGTGCCGCGTGGGCCAGGCACAGGCCGGTCGCGGCCGCCGGGCGGATCGTGTCGCCGTCGCGCACGAACTTCTGGTTGGCGGAGCCCGAGCAGTTCCAGACGATCAGCGCGGCGCCCGCCTGGTACCGGGCGCCGGGGACGTCCAGGCAGCGGTCCTGGGTGAGCGCGGTGTGGAAGGTCCGGCCCGCGGGGTCGTACCACCAGTCCTGGTTGCGGGTCCCGGCGCAGTCCCAGCCGAGCACCGCGGTCCCGTTCGCGCTCTGGGAGGCGGAGACGTCCATGCAGCCGCCGGTTCCCCGGTTCTTCACCGGCGCGTACACGTCGTCCCAGGCGTACGGGTAGAGGGCGGGCGTGCCTGCGGAGTCGACGTCGGCGCAGGACGCCTCGCGCAGCCCGGAGTCGTAGAACCGGGTGAGGCAGGAGGCGAAGGCGGCGTGGCCGCGCGCGTTGGGGTGGAAGGACTGCCGCACCGAGTTGGCGTCCGGCAGGCCGGGCTTGGACAGGTCGATGTAGAGACCGCGGGCCCAGGTGTTCTCCGTGCACACCTCGTGGCCGTGGAAGAGGCGCGAGGCGTCCAGGTAGAGCGCGCCGGTGTCCGTGGCCGCCCTGCGGATGCCGCGTTCGAAGGCGGGCACGGCGACGTTGCGGCCCCAGGCGGTGTCGGAGTCGTAGCCGAGGCCGCCGCAGGCGAGCTTGCCGGGGAAGGCGGGGTTGTCGCGGAAGTCCGGGCCGATGGGGCTCGGGTAGCTCATCACGACCAGCTTGTAGTCGCCGTCGGCGTAACCGGCGTCGCGCATCACCGACTTCAGGTCGCGCACGGTCTGCTCGACCTTGGGGACCAGGGCGTCGACGCGGGACTGCCAGGACGGCGCGTACTTGGGCTCGCAGGGGCCCTGGGAGAGCAGATAGCGCTCGACGCAGTCGGTCATGACGGGGCCGAACTGGAGGTCGTCGTTGGCCCCGGCCACGAGGAGCACCATCTTGACCCGGGTGGTGCGCGCCTTGACCGCCAGGTTGTCGCTCTGCACGAGTTCGTCGGCGTACTGCTTGCTGCCGCCGATCTTGATGTTGCCCGTGTAGGCGCCGGAACAGGCCGCGTTGAAGGTGACGTCGGCGGGGATGCCGGTGCGGTGGACGGCGGCGTCGGGTGAGCGGTGGCACCAGTTGTCGGGGCCGTTGGTGGGTGGTTCGTAGGTGCCGACGCCCTCGCCGGAGATCTCGCTGTCGCCGAGGGAGATCAGTGAGGTCTTGCGGGCGGCGGGCGGGCGTTCGGCGGGGTCGCCGTAGAGCGCGGTGGCCTCCGCCGCCCGGACCGCCTCCAGTTCGGGCGGGAGTGCGGTGACGGCTGCCGCCTGCTGCTGGGTGGTGCCCGTGTCGGCCGCGACGGCGGGGACGGCGTTCGGCGCCGTGCCGAGCAGTGCGGCGGTCGCGACGGCGGCGAGGGTCCACCGGAGTCTGCGCCTGGTGCGTCTCATGAGGCCTCCTGGCAGAGTGGGGTTACCCACGGTTCTTACTGGCCGGTAAGAGTTTTGGGAATACCCGGGACCCGAACTCGCCGGATCCTGCCGGAGGTTGACGCGCCGCCCGGACCCGTCCCGGGTGGGCGCACGCAGGGACAGGCCCTAATGTGAGGGGATGCGACATGAGGTGACCGACGCCGACACGGCGGTATCCCTGGGCAGCGGTGATGTGCCCGTGCTCGCCACTCCGCGGCTGATCGCCTGGCTGGAGGCGGCGACGGTGCGGGCCGCCGCGCCGTTCACCGGACCGGGGCGGACGACCGTGGGCACGGAGATCCGGGTGCGGCATCTGCGGGCCACGCGGGTGGGCGGCCGGGTGGAGGTGACCGCCGGGGCGCCCGCCGCCGAGGGGCGGCGGCTCACCTTCCGGGTCAGCGCCGTGGACGGTGCCGGGGACCTCGTGGCGGACGGTGAGATCGACCGGGTCCTCGTCGACCGGGAGCGATTCCTCGCCTCGGCGCCCGCGGCGCGTCCGGAAGGGACAGTGGACTCGGAGGGCCCGGAGGGCTGAGACGCCCGGCCGCCGCCCGCTCCCGCGGTCCGGCCGGACGGCCGCCGCACCCGGGCCACGGCCCCGCGCCGCCCGTCATACGGGCGTGTGGCCCGCCAGATAGTCCCGTACCGCGCCGGGGAGCGCGCCCCGCGCCGCCTCCGCCACCGGCACCCAGCGGATCTGCTCCGGCGCGAGCCGCGCCCCGGACGAGGGGTCCGCGGTCAGCAACTGGCACACCACGGCCTCGGGCGCCGCCTCGCCCTCGCCGGCGTCCTGCGGACCCAGCTCCGAGGAGCCGTCGACCAGATAGCCAGTGGTCTCGTGGACGACCCGGGCGGCGGTGGCCCGCGACGTCTCGGCCGGCTCCGGGGTGCCCGAGGGCAGCCGCCAGCCGCCCCGCTCGTCCACCAGCAGCAGGCGTCCGTCGTGGACGACGACCGCCTGCACCGCGCCCCGGGGGGTCTGCTCCGACGTCATGGTCCCGCCTTCCCGTAGTCCCTGCGCCCCGTACGGGCAGGAGGATCCGAGGACGGGCCGCCCCGTCCTCGGATCCTCCTGCCCACTGCGCGGCCCTCCTACCCGGCCGGACGTCTCACACCACGGTGACCGCCACGCCGGTGGCGTCGATCCGGGCGAGCGCGTCGGCGGGCGCCGACCGGTCGGTGACCAGGTGGTCGATGTCCGTCAGGGAACAGATCCGGGCGAAGGTGGCCCGGCCGATCTTGGTGTGGTCGGCGACCACCACGGTCCGGTCGCCGCTGGCGGCGAAGGCGCGGTCCGTCGCCGCCTCCAGTTGGTCGTGGGTGGTGCAGCCGTGGGTGGCGCTGATCCCGTCCACGCCCAGGAAGGTGATGTCGGTGTGGTGGTCGGCGAGGGTCTTCTCGGCGATGGGCCCGACCAGCTCGTAGCTCTCGGTGCGGGCGTAGCCGCCGACGACGACGAGGGTGACGTCGTGGTGCGGCACCAGCTCGGCGGCGATGTTGACCGCGTTGGTGACGATGGTGACGGCGCCCCGGGCGGCCAGCACCCGGGCGATCTCGGTGACGGTGGTGCCGCCGGTCATGCCGACGACCGCGCCCTCGGGGACCAGCTCGGCGGCGGCCCGTGCGATGGCCTGCTTCTCCGCCCGGCGGTGCTCGGTGCGGTGGCGCACCGGGAGTTCGGGACCCGTGCCGCCCGCCATCGCCCCGCCGTGCGTGCGGCGCAGCAGGTTCAGCCGGCTCAGATGTTGCAGGTCACGCCGGACGGTGGCGCCGGAGACGTCCAGCAATCGGGACAACTCGGTGACGTCGACGGCACCACGCGCGGAGACATGCTCAAGTATGCGCGCATGACGCTCAGTTCTCAGCATGAAGTGAGCATAGACCGCGCATCGCGGGCGGCAAGATGCGCAGCTCCGATCTGTTGACATGACGAAAATTGCTCGCTTTACTCCTTCCAACGCTGGAGTTGAGCACCCGGCGTCAGAGGTACGCCCAGCCGGTAGCGCGGTGCGCTCACCGCAAGTCCGGACAAAGTCGCCAGGATCCGTCCACCGGGACGCGAGGTCCGAGGCGGGGACGTACCCTCGCATCTTCTGGAGCTCCAGGATGTCCCTCTTCTCTAGGACCGGGTCCCGTCGGCGAGCCGCCGCCGCGGCGACCGTGGCGGCAGCCGTCGTCTGTCCCCTCACCGCCTGCGCCTCGGCCAGCGCGGCCGTCCAGAATGTGACCCCTCCCCCGGCGCACGCCGGCTTCGACTACCAGATCGGCACGGCCTACGCCCCGCCCGCCGGGGTCAAGGTGGTGACCCGCGACCACCAGGCGTCCCCCGCGCCCGGCCTCTACAACATCTGCTACGTCAACGCCTTCCAGGCCCAGCCCGGCGCCGAGGCCGAGTGGGGCGACCTGCTGCTGCGCGACGCCTCCGGCAAGGTCGTGTACGACAAGAACTGGGGGGAGGCCATGCTCGACATCCGCACCGACGCCAAGCGCAAGCAGATCGCGGCCAAGGTCGGCTCCTGGGTCGACTCGTGCGCGGCCAAGGGCTTCCAGGCGGTCGAGCCCGACAACCTCGACACCTTCGACCGCACGAAGCTGATCAGCCGGGACAACGCGGAGACGTTCGTCCGGCTGCTCGCCGACCACGCCCACGCCAAGGGCCTCGCGATCGCCCAGAAGAACGCCTCCGCGCTCTCCGGCGACCGGGCGCGCACCGGCCTCGACTTCGCCGTCGCCGAGGAGTGCGGCCGGTGGGACGAGTGCGGTGACTACGTCGACGGCTACGGCGACCATGTCATCGTCATCGAGTACGAGGCCAAGGGCCTGAAGAAGGCCTGCGCCGCCTACGGCGACCGGCTCAGCATCGTGCTGCGCGACCTGGACGTCACGGCTCCCGGGAGCAGCGGCTACGTCCGCAGGACCTGCTGAGGCGGCACCGCCCGCCCGCCGCGCGCGCATCCGTTCGTGTGCGAACGCGTCCGGATGCGTCGCGCGGGCCCGTGGACACCTGCCCGCGCCACCGGATGCCGACAGTTGTCACCGGACGCCCTTCGCCGCACCGGCGCCCTGGCACCCTCGTGTCCCGCGCCGCCGTCCCACCCCTCCCCACTCCCACCTTCCTCCGGCCTGCCGTGCCGGAACGTTCCTCCGCGTGGCGTCCGCGTCGCGCGGCCTCTGGGGGCTCACATGGTTGCAGCACATCGTCCGCCGGGCACCGGCCCCGGACGCCGTACGTTCCTGCGGCGGGGCACGGCGCTGGCCCTCGGCGCCGCCGCGACGGCCGCGCTCCCCGGCTGCGCCGCCGGGACCTCCGACGGCGTCGGCGCGGACGGCCGGGTCACCGTCGAACTGTGGCACGGCCAGACGGACACCGGCCGCGCGGCGATCGAGAAGCTGGTCGCGGAGTTCAACCGCACCCACCCCGGCATCCGGGTCGACGCGGGCGGCGGCGTGCTGGCCGACGCCATGCTCCAGAAGATCACCGCCGCCCTCGCGGCCGGCTCGTTCCCGGACGTCGCCTATGTCTTCGGTTCCGACCTGGCCAGTGTCGCCCGCAGCCCGTCCGTGGTGGACCTCACCGAGACGCTCGGCTCCGGGCCGACGCCCTGGAGCGACTTCTGGGCACCGGCCCGTACCGCCGTCACCCTCAACGGGCACGTACGGGCCGCGCCCGCCCTGCTCGACTCCCTCGCCGTCGTCTGCAACAAGAAGCTCTTCCGCGACGCCGGTCTGCCGCTGCCGCGCCCCGGCTGGACCTGGGAGCAGTTCACGGACACCGCGGCCCGCCTCACCGACCGGCGGCGCGGGGTCTTCGGCACCGGCTGGCCCGGCGTCGGCGACGAGGACACCGTGTGGCGGCTGTGGCCGATGGTGTGGGACCTGGGCGGCGACGTCATCGCCCCGGACGGACGGCACATCGGGTTCGAGGACGTCGGCGAGAAGGCCCTGGGCACCGTGGCCGCCCTCGCCGGGGACCGGAGCGTCTACGTCGACCCGAAGCCCGGCAGCGAGCAGATGTACCAGGTCTTCGCCTCGGGCCGGATGGGCATGGTCGTCACCGGGCCGTGGCAGCTGCCGGACATCCGCCAGGCGGGCATCGACCACCATGTGGTGCCGCTGCCCAGCTACAGCGGCCGGCCGGTGACCATCTCGGGCCCCGACACCTGGACCGTGTTCGACAACGGCCCCGCCCGGACCAGCGCCGCCCGCACCTTCGTGAGCTGGCTGACCCAGCCCGCCCAGGACGTCCGCTGGGACGTCAGGGCCGGCAGTCTGCCGCTGAGCCGGAGCACCCAGGCCCTGTCCGCGTGGCGCGAGCAGGAGGCGCGGACCGAGGGGCTGCGGGTGTTCACCCAGGCGCTGACCTCGGCCCGGGTACGCCCCGTCCACCCGGCCTACCCGCAGGTCTCCCAGGCGCTCGGCCAGGCGATCGCCGCGGTGCTCATCGGCCGCAGCACCCCCGCCGAGGCGCTGCGCGACTGCGCCCGCGAGGCCAACGCCGCACTGCTCATCCCGCGTTGAGAGGACCACCATGCCCCGCCTGCCCTCCCCCCTCACCCTCGCGGACCGCGGCCCCCGCAAGAGCCGTACGCCCGGCCACGGCGACGGCGATCCGCACGGCGCGGCGCCCGGCCCCGCGCCGCACGCCGGTTCCGCACGCCGCCGGGCCGCCCGGGAGACGGCCACCGCCTGGGGCTTCGTCTCCCCCGCGGTGCTGGTGATCCTCGGGCTGAGCGTGGTGCCCGTGGCGTGGTCGCTGCTGCTGTCCTTCCAGGCCGACGACCTGGTCACCCCCAGCCGCTGGGTCGGCCTGGACAACTACCGGGCGCTCGCCCAGGACCCGCACTTCAGCCAGGCCGTCCGCAACACCCTGCTGTACACGCTGCTGTACGTCCCGCTGAGCATCGGCCTCGGACTGTTCCTCGCGCTGGCGCTCAACCAGCGGCTGCGCTTCGTGGCGCTGTACCGCACCCTCTTCTTCGTGCCGTTCGTGGTCTCGGCGACGGCCCAGGGCGTCCTGTTCTCCTTCATCCTGGACCCCGAGTTCGGCGCGGCCAACTCCGTGCTGCACAAGATCGGCGTCTCCCCGCAGGGCTTCCTCACCGATCCCGGGCAGGCGCTGCCCGCGCTCGTCGCGATCTCCCTGTGGAGCGGCACCGGCTTCTGCGTGGTGGTCCTGCTCGCCGCGCTCCAGGACGTACCGCCCTCGCTGGTCGAGGCGGCGCGGCTGGACGGCGCGGGCCGCCGCCACATCCTGCGCCATGTGACGCTGCCCGCGCTCACGCCGGTCCTGGTCTTCCTGCTGCTGTGGCAGACCATCAACGCGCTCCAGGTCTTCGACCTGGTGTACGTGACGACCAAGGGCGGCCCGCTCGGTTCCACCACGGTCATCGTCTACTTCATCTGGGAGCAGGCGTTCAAGAACTTCACCGCCGGGTACGGCGCGGCCGCGGCCTACGCCCTCGCCCTGGTCCTGCTGGTGCTGGCGGCCGTACCGCGGGTGAGCCGCGCCGTGCGCCGCCGGACGCACCGCGGGCCCGCCCGCCTCAAGGACACCGGCCGCCAGGCCCGTACCGGCGGCACCGGTCTCGAAGGAGCCGCACGATGACGGTCACCTCCCCCTCCCCCACGGCCCTGTCCTCCGCCGCCGGAGCCGGCGACGGCACGGACGGCGGTCCCGGACGGCCCCGCAGGCGCCGGCCGTTCAGCCCCTGGCATCTGCTCCTGGCCCCGCTCGCCCTGGTGTTCGCCGTGCCGCTGATCTGGCTGGTGCTCAGCTCCTTCATGAGCGACGCGCAGATCAACCGGTTCCCGCCCGCGCTGTGGCCCTCGCGCATCGACCTCGGCGGCTACCGGTACGTGCTGGGCAACGCCATGTTCCCGCGCTGGTTCCTCAACTCGCTGATCGTGTCGCTGGTCGCGGTGGCGTCCAATCTGGTGCTGGGCGCGCTGGCCGGGTACGCGTTCGCCCGGATGCGGTTCGCCGGGTCGCGGCTGCTGCTGGGGCTGATGCTGGCCACCATGGCGATCCCGTTCCAGCTGACCATGATCCCGACCTTCCTGGTCATGAAGCGGCTCGGGCTCATCGACACGCTGGGCGCGCTGATCGTGCCGTCGCTGGTCACGCCGTTCGCGGTGTTCCTGCTGCGCCAGTTCTTCCTCTCCCTGCCCCGGGAACTGGAGGAGGCGGCCTGGCTGGACGGCTGCTCCCGGCTGCGGGTGCTGTGGCGCATCGTGCTGCCGCTGTCCCGGCCGGCGCTGAGCACGGTGGCGGTGCTGACCTTCCTCACCACCTGGAACGACCTGAGCTGGCCGCTGATCGCCATCAACCACGACACGCAGTACACGCTCCAGCTGGGGCTGACCACGTTCCAGGGGCAGCACCACACCAAGTGGTCGGCGGTCATGGCGGGCAACGTCATCACCGTGCTCCCCGTGCTGCTCGCCTTCCTGCTCGCGCAGAAGTCCTTCATCCAGTCGATCACGTCGAGCGGCCTCAAGGGATGAACCCCGCGCACCGCCCGTACCGCGCCCACCGGGCGCACCCCGTCCGCACAGCAAGGAACCCCGCATGCCGTACGCCCACGACCTCCTCGTCCTGGGGGACGCCAACCCCGACATCGTCGTCGGCCCGCTCGACGCGCCGCTCGCCTTCGGACAGCGCGAACGGCTCGTCGACAGCGGGGCACTGACCCTCGGCGGCTCCGCCTCGATCATGGCGTGCGGGGCCGCGCGGCTCGGTCTGAAGGTGGCCTTCGCCGGGCGGGTCGGCGACGACGACGCGGGCCGCTACGTCCGCGCGGCGCTTCAGGACCGGGGCGTGGACACCTCCGCACTGCGCGTCGACCCGGACCTGCCCACCCCGCTCACCGTCGTGCTGACCCGGCCCGACGGCGACCGGGCCATCCTCACCGCGCCCGGCACGCTCCCGGCGACCGGGCCCGAGGACGTGCCCGAGGCCCTGCTCACCGGCAGCCGGCACGTGCACGCCGCGTCCTACTTCCTGCTGCCCCGCCTGGCCGCCGCGCTCCCGGAGCTGTTCGCCACCGCCCGCGCGCACGGCGCCACCACCTCCCTGGACACCAACGACGACCCGGCGGGCACCTGGGCGGCCGGCCGTCTCGCCGACGTCCTCGCCGCCACCGACCATCTGCTGCCCAACGCGCAGGAGGCGCGGGCGCTGGCCGTCGCCGCGGGCGCTACCGAGGACGTGCCCCTGGAGGAGGCCGCCGCCGTGCTGGCGGCCCACGGCCCGCGGGTGACCGTCAAGGACGGGGCGCGCGGCGCCCTCACCCACGACGGCCGCACCCCGCTGCGCACTCCCGCCGTCCCCGTGCACCCGCTGGACACCGTCGGCGCCGGGGACAGCTTCGACGCCGGATTCGTCGCCGCGCTGCTGCGCGGCCTGCCCCTCCCGCAGGCCCTGGAGATCGCCGCGGCCTGCGGCGCACTGTCCACCAGGGCCCATGGCGGTACGCCGGCCCAGCCCACCTGGGACGAGGCCGCGGCCGCCGTCACCCGCAACGGAAAGAACCAGTGATGACCACCCAGACCCCCCCTTCCGCTCCCTCCGGCACCCCCAAGGTCGCCTTCGTCGGCGCGGGCAGCGTCGTCTTCACCCAGGGACTCCTGGCCGACCTGCTGGCCTTCCCCGAGCTGCGCGGCGCGCACATCGCCCTGCACGACATCGACGCCGAACGGCTGGCCACCGCCCACGGGGCGGCCCGCTACATCGCCGACCGGCTCGCCCCGTCCGGGACCGTGCGCATCACCGCGCACGCCGAACGGCGCGCGGCCCTGGCCGACGCCGACTTCGTCATCAACATCGTCCAGGTCGGCATGCGCGAGGCCACCCGCACCGACTTCGAGGTCCCGGCCCGCTACGGGCTGCGCCAGACGATCGGCGACACCCTCGGCATCGGCGGCATCTTCCGGGCGCTGCGCACCTTCCCGCTGCTCAAGTCGCTCGGCGAGGACATCGCCGAGGTCTGCCCGGACGCCTGGCTGCTCAACTACACCAACCCCATGGCGATGAATGTCCAGTACCTGACCCGGGCGACGGGGCTCACCCGCGTGGTGGGCCTGTGCCACTCGGTGTACTGGACCGTCCACGACCTCGCCGAACTGCTCGGCGTCCCGCACGAGGAGGTCACCTACCGGGCCGCCGGTGTCAACCACCAGGCGTGGGTGCTGCGCCTGGAGCACCGGGGCACCGACCTCTACCCCCGGCTGGACGCGCTGATCGAGTCCGACCCCGAACTGCGGCGCCGGGTGCGGGTCGACATGTACCGGCGGCTGGGCTACTACCCGACCGAGACGAGCGAGCACTCCTCCGAGTACGTGCCCTGGTACCTGCACCACACCGACGAGATCGAGCGGCTGCGCCTCCCCGTCGGCGCCTATCTCGACATCGTGGACGAGAACATCGCCGCCTACGAGCACACCCGCGACGCCCTCGCCCAGGGCGAGCCGCTCACCGTCGAGGGCACCATGGAGTACGCCCCGCAGATCATCCACAGCATCACCACGGGCACCCCGCGCACGGTCTACGGCAACGTCCCCAACCACGGGCTGATCGACAACCTGCCCGCGGGCGGCACCGTGGAGGTGCCGTGCCTGGTGGACGCGCTGGGGGTGCAGCCGACCCGGGTCGGCGCGCTGCCCGCCCAGTGCGCCGCGCTCAACCGCTCCTACCTGAGCATGAACGACCTGGTCGTGCGGGCCGCGCTGGAGGACGACCCGCGCTCGATCCGCCAGGCGGCCATGGCCGACCCGGCGACGGCCGCCGCCCTGCCCGTGGAGCGCATCTGGGACCTGTGCGACGACATGGTCCGGGCCCACGGCGACCTGCTCCAGCCGTCGCTGCGCGCCACACTCGGCCACTGACGGATGCCGCACGGGCGCGCCCCGGTCGGCGGGGCGCGCCGGAAGGGAGGACGACCATGACCGAGGTGACGCTCCTGCTGGTGGGGGCCGGACTGCGCGGGATGACCTACGCGCGCCACGCCCAGGCGGGCGGGGCGGCGCGGGTGGTCGCCGTGGCCGAGCCCGACCCGGAGCGGCGGGCGCGGGCCGCCGCCGAGTTCGGCGTCCCGCCCGAGCGGACCCACGGCGACTGGCGGGAGGCCGCCGCCGCGGGCCGGGTCGCCGACGCGTGCGTCATCGCCACCCAGGACCGCGACCACACCGGGCCCGCGCTGGCGCTGGCCGCCCTCGGCCACCACATCCTCCTAGAGAAGCCCATGGCGACCACCGCGCGGGAGGCCGCCGCGATCACGGAAGCCGCCCGCGAGCACGGTGTCCTGCTGGCGGTGTGCCATGTGCTGCGCCACACCGGCTACACCCGGCGGCTGAAGGCGCTGCTCGCCGAGGGCCGCATCGGACGGCTCGTCAGCGTGCAGCACCTGGAGCCGGTGGGATGGTGGCACCAGGCGCACTCGTTCGTCCGGGGCAACTGGCGGCGCGCCGACACCTCGGCGCCGATGCTGCTCACCAAGGCGTGCCACGACATCGACTGGCTGGTGCACCTCGTCGGGGAGACACCCGCGCGGGTCGCGTCCTTCGGTTCGCTGACCCATTTCAGGGCCGGGGACGCACCGGCCGGGGCCGCCGCCCGCTGCACGGACTGCCCGCTGGAGACCACCTGCCCGTACTCCGCGAAGCGGCTCTACCTGGGCTGCCTCGGCGATCCGGAGCAGGAGTTCTGGCCGCTGTCGGCGGTGACGGCGGACCACACGGAGGCGGGGGTGCTGGAGGCGCTGCGCACCGGGCCGTACGGGCGCTGCGTGTACGCCTGCGACAACGACGTGGTGGACCACCAGGTGGTCACGATGGAGTTCGCCTCCGGTGCCACCTGTTCGTTCACCATGAGCGCCTTCACGCCGATGGAGCAGCGCCGCACCCGGCTGATGGGCACGCACGGCTTCGTGGAGGGGGACGGCACCACGCTGCGGGTGGTCGACTTCCGCGACGGCGCCGAGGAGTTCGTCGATCTCGCCGCGGAGGCCGGTGCGCAGGCGGGTCCGTCCGCCGAGGACGGCCACGGCGGCGGTGACGAGGCGCTGACCGAGGCGTTCGTCGCCGCCGTCGCGACCGGGGACGCCTCGCTGCTGCTGTCGGACGCCGAGGAGAGCCTGGCCACCCACCGGGTGGTGTGGGCGGCCGAGCACGCCAGGACGACCGGGACGGTGGTGGAGGTCGCCGACTGGGCCGCGGCAGTAGCCGGTTGAGAGCGCGGCGGGGGCCGGGCGGGGGGTGTCAGGCCAGTTCGCCCAGCGCCTCCCAGGTGCGCAACCGGTCGTCGGGTCCGCCGAGTTCGCTGCCGGAGACGACGACCTCGGTGGCACCGGCGTCGCGGTAGCCGCGGACGGTGTCGGCGAGGGTCTTCTCGTCGCCGATGGCGGCGAGTTCCACCGGGTGGGCGACGCCGGACTGCTCGATGACCCGGGCGTAGGACGGGATCTGCCGGTAGAAGGAGAGCGCCTCGTGGGCGGCGGCACGCACCCGTTCGGGGTCGGCGGTGACGACGCCGGGCACGAAGGCGACGACGCGGGGCGCGGGGCGGCCGGCCTCCTCGGCGGCCCGGGTGAGGGCCGGGACGATGTGCTGCTCCAGGGCGCGCGGACCGGCGAGATAGGGCAGGATGCCGTCGGCGAGCCGGCCGCTGACCCGCAGGGACTGCGGTCCCATCGCGGCGACGAGCAGCGGCACGGCGGGCTCCGCGCCGGGCACCGAGGCGGGCAACGGCGTCCGGGCGGTGAGCAGTTCGCCCTCGAAGTCGGCCTGCCCGGTCTCGGTGAGCGAGCGCAGCGCGGTCAGGAACTCGCGCAGCCGGGCGACGGGCCGCTCGAAGGGCAGTCCGAAGGCGCCCTCGGTGAACAGCTTGGTGCCCAGGGCGAGTCCGAGGTGGTAGCGGCCCCCGGTGGCGGCCTGGACGGTCTGGGCCTGGCTGGAGACGAGCAGCGGATGCCGGCCGAAGACCGGCAGCGCGGAGGTGCCGAGGTGGATGCCGGGCACCTCGCGCCCGACGATCGCGGCGATCGTCGGCGAGTCGTAGCCGAAGGTCTGGCCGAACCAGAGGGATCCGAGCCCGGACGCGCGCGCCTGCCGTGCCTGGCGCACCACCTCCTCGACGGGCAGCGCGGATCCGGTCGTGTCGATGGTCACTCCCACAGTCATGTGGGGGTCAACGGCGGTGCGGTGCCCGGGGATTCCGGCTCCGGTGTGAACAGTTCATTGCGTGTGGACACTTCGTCGCGGCGGACGGGAGCCGGGACGTCGGGGCTGGTTCCGGCAGCGTTCACACGGCGGCCCCGTCCGTTCACGCGTGTGTCGCGCTCCCTCGCCAAGGTAGCCTCCTGGCCCGCGAGTTGTCGGCGCGGATCCCTGTCAGCGGCAGTGAAGGACACGACCACCATGTGGAGATCAGTGACGCGGCTGAGGCCGCGCCGCCCCGGACCCCGGCCACGACGGCTGCTGGCCGGCGCCCTCGCCCTGGGCACCGTCCTGGCGGGCCTCGCGCCCGCCACGGCCTCGGCCTCGGCCTCGGGGCGCGGCGTCGACCCGTACGACGCCGTGGACCAGTTCATCGGCACCCGGCTGGACACCGGTCAGGACAAGGGCAACAGCGCGTACGGCGACACCTACCCCGGGGCCACCGTCCCGTTCGGCATGGTGCAGTCCAGCCCGACGACGTACCGCAGCGGCGACGGCGACCAGAAGGGCGGGTACGAGTACACCGCGGACCGGCTGCGCGGCTTCGGGATGACCCGGCTGTCCGGCACCGGCTGCGAGGGCCGGTTCAGCGCCTTCGACTTCCCGGTGCTGCCCTACACCGGTGAGCTGCCCGGCGGCGCGCTGCCCGTCAGCCCGGCCACCCGTGTCACCGACTACTACCTGCCGTTCCGCCACGACCGGGAGCAGGCCCGGCCGGGGTACTACAAGGTGCGCACCGACAACGATGTCAGCACCGAGCTGACCGCCACCACCCGCACAGCGGTCAGCCGGTACGACTTCTCCGGGGCGGCCCGCTCCACGCTGCTCATCGACGTGGCGGGCTCCAACAACCGCGTCTTCGGCAGCCAGGTCACCGTCTTCGGCAACACCGTCAGCGGCTGGGTGGAGTCCGCCGCGGTCTGCGACGTCGGGGGCCGCTACCGCGCCTACTTCTCGACCACCTTCGACCGGCCGGTGCGCGCCTTCGGCACCTGGCAGGGCGGCACCGTCACCCCGGGCTCGGCCACCGCGCAGAGCACCGGCACCGCGCACGGGGCGGGCGCCTACCTGGTCTTCGACCAGGGCGCCAGGGTCACGGCGAAGAGCGGGCTGAGCTATGTGAGCGTCGCGGGCGCCGCGCACAACCGCGACACCGAGACCCGCTCGCTCGGCTTCGACGCGGTCCGCGACCGGGCCGCGCGGACCTGGCGCGAGGCGCTGGGCACGCTCGCGGCGGACGGCGGCGCACGGGACCGGCGCGTCACGTTCTACACCGCGCTCTACCACGCGCTGCTGCACCCCAATGTGTTCGACGACGCCGACGGCCGCTGGACCGGCTACGACGGACAGGTCCACCGAGTGGCCAGGGGCCGTCACGAGTACGTCACCTACTCGGGCTGGGACGCCTACCGCGGCCAGGCGCAGCTGGTCGCGCTGCTCTTCCCGAAGGTCGGCGACGACATCAACCAGTCGATCGTCGACATGGTGCGGCAGACCGGCACCTGGCCCAACTGGCCGCATCTGAACCAGTCGCAGCAGAAGATGAGCGGCGACTCCCTCCAGTCGCTGCTGGCCTCCGTGGACGCCTTCGGCAGCACCCACTACGACCGGGCCGGTGCCCTGGCCTCCATGAAGGCCACCCAGTCGCTGCCGGCCACGGCTACCCGGCGCGCGGGCGCCCAGCAGTACTTCAGCACCGGCTTCCTGGAGAGCCGCCGGGGCGGCTCGGCCACCTCCACCACGCTGGAGTACGCCATCGACGACTTCGGCATCGCCCAGCTCGCCGGGCGGCTCGGCGACCGCGACGCGTACCGGACCTTCATGGCGCGGGCGCAGAACTGGCAGAACGTCTTCGACGACACGACCCGGCAGATACGCCCCCGGGACCGCACGGGCTTCGACCGCGACTTCGACCTGGGCCGGCGCGGCGACCAGTTCGACCAGGCCACCGGCTACCAGTACGGCTGGCTGGTGCCGCACGACGTGGGCACGCTGATCGAGAAGCGCGGCGGCGTCGCGCGGGTCACCGCCGAACTGGACGAGCACACCAAGGACCTGGACGCGGGCGTGTACGGCGTCACCGGCGCCTACCTCAGCAACCAGCCCAGCTTCTCCATGCCGTACGTCTACAACTGGCTGCGGCGCCCGGACCGCACGGCCGACGTACTGCGCCGGGCGGTCACCGAGCTGTACAGCACCTCGCCCTCGGGGCTGCCGGGCAACGACGACCTCGGCTCGCTCAGCGCCTGGTACGTCTGGGCGAACCTGGGCGTCTACCCCTCGGTCTACGGCACCGCCGACCTGGTGGTCTCCGCGCCCATGTTCGACCATGTGCGGATCAGGAGCGCGGGCACCGGCCGCACCCTGACCCTCAGGGCGGACGGGGTCTCGCAGGGCCGGGTGTACGTCGCCGGGCTGCGGGTGGACGGGCGGCGCAGCACACGCTCCTGGGTGGACGAGAGCTTCACCCGCCGGGGCGGCACGCTGACGTTCACCATGGCGCGGACCCCGGGCACCTGGGGCACCGGCGCGGGCGACGTGCCGCCGTCGTACACGGACGGCGCCGACGCCCGCAACGACATCGGCACCACCCCGGCGGGCCGGGGCGACCTCGGTTCCCTGGACCTGAGCGGCAACTCGCTCTCCCGCGACCGGCTGGCCGCGGCCGGTGCGGCGCCGGGTGCGCGGCTGCCGCTCGGTGACACCGGTGCCGTGTTCACCTGGCCGGACACCGCGCCGGGCGAGCCGGACAACTGGATCCCGCACGGCCAGCGCATCGCGCTCGGCGGCGCCCGCGGCACCGGGATCACCTTCCTCGGTCTGGCCACCAACGGGCCCGCGCAGGGCGAGGCGGTGGTGGAGTACACCGACGGCTCCACCCAGCGGGTGCCGGTCGGGCTCACCGACTGGACGCCGGGCACGGACTACCGGTTCGGCAATGTCCCGCTGGTCACCACCGAGGGGCGCAACACCGCGGGCGGCGGCAGCGACAGCGCGCAGGCCAAGGTGTTCGCCACCGCGCCGGTGGCGCTCGACCCGGACCGGCGCGTCGCCTCGGTCGTGCTGCCGCAGGGCAGTGACCGGGGTGTGCTGCACCTCTTCGACGTCGCCCTGACCAGCGGTCCGCTGACGGGCTGACCGCGCCGTCCTGCTCCCCCGCCCGGCGGCCGTCCGTTCCACGCTCCGGTGAGCCGGTGGAGCGGGCGGCCGCGGCGCCGCGCGGCCGGGGTGTCAGACGCCGGCCACCGCGAGCACGCAGCACGCCGCCGCGAGCGCCAGGAAGGCGCTCGGGAAGGCGATGTTGTGCAGGACCCGGGTGCGGAGGTGCACCGCGACGGCTCCGGTGTAGAAGAGCACCAGACCGGTCGCCGCCGCGACGTCCAGGTGCCACAGGCCCAGGAGTCCGGCGAGCAGCCCGAGCGCTCCGGCGGCCTTGAGCGCGGCGAGCACCGGGATCCAGGGCGGCCGCACACCGACCTCGGCCGCGTTGGCGCGGACGAACCGCGCGCCCGCGAGGTCGGCGGCGGCGACACCGGCGTTGGCGGCGATGGTCAGGGCGGCGATGACGGCGTATGTGGTGGACATGGCGAGGGCAACCGTTCGGGCTCGGTGGACGGGACGGCGCGACGGGCGGAGCGGGAGTGCGCGGACCTGGTCCCGTCGGCGTGTCCAGCGTCTTGCGCGGCCCCCGGTTGCGTCCAATACCTGCGTCTATAACGTATGGGCATGGACATCGACACCCGGCTGCTGCGGACGTTCGTGACGGTGGCCGAGGAGGGGACGCTCACCCGGGCCGCCCAGCGGCTGTTCGTGTCGCAGCCCGCCCTCACCAAGCAGATCAAGCAGTTGGAGACCGTTCTGCGCACCACGCTCTTCGAGCGCTCCCGGGAGGGCATGACCCTGACCGCGCCGGGGCGGGAGCTGGCCCGGGAGGCACCGGCCGTGCTGGCGGCCTGGGACCGGGCGCTGCGGCAGACGAAGAGCACGGCGGACCGGGCGCGGCGGGTGCTGCGCGTGGGCTTCCTGGCCAGCGCCGCCAACGAGGCCACGCCCGCCATCATCGCCGACCTCGGCCGCCGCAGGCCGGGCTGGCGGGTCGAGATGCGCCAGGCGTCCTGGTCCGATCCGACCGCGGGTCTCGCCCAGGCCGAGGTGGACGCCGCGCTGCTGCGGCTGCCGTTCCCCGGCCAGGACGCCTTCCGCACACGGGAGTTGCTGACCGAGCCCCGCTGGGTGGCGCTGCCCGCCGCGCATCCGCTGGCGGGGCGCGAGCGGATCGCCTTCGCCGACCTGTGGGACGAGCCGTTCGTCGCCGCGCCCGCCGCCACCGGCGTATGGCGGGAGCTGTGGCTGGCGTCGGACGAGCGCGCGGGCCGTCCGGTGCGCATCGGCGCGGTCACCGACCAGCCCGACGACTGGCTGAGCGCCATCGCCAACGGGTACGGCGTCGCCCTCGCCCCGGCGTCGGCGGCGCGCTTCTACGCCCGGCCCGGCGTGGTCTACCGGCCGGTCGACGGGGTGAGTCCGACCCGGGTCGGGGTCGCCTGGTCCCCGGCGGCCGACGCGGACCCGGTGGTGCAGGACTTCGTACGCTGCTGTCTCGCGCACCGCGAGCCCTCCGGCGCGTGAGGCTCCGGCACCGTCACAGCCCGCCCGCCACCGTCACGGCCAGTACGAGGACGAGCAGCGCGACATAGGCGACGGAGTGGATCCGGTCGGGGACGCGGGCGCCGAGCCGCCTGGCCACCGCGATGGTGGGCAGCGAGCCGCACAGCAGCGCGGCGCACGCGACGAGGTCGACGTAGCCCACGCGGCCGGTGTGCGCGGGGGCCGCGGGCGCCAGCGCGTAGACGAGGGTGCCCGCGAGGGCGACGGGGACGCTGAGCGGGTTGGCGAGCGCGGTGGCGGTGGCCATGGGCAGTCCGCGGCGGCGCAGCAGCGGGACCGTCATGACGCTGCCGCCGACGCCGAGACTCGCGGCGACGGTGCCGATGCCGACCCCGCCGAGCGTCGTGGTGAACCGCCCCAGCGGGCGCGGCCCGCCGTCGCCGCCGACGGCGAGGAATCCCTTGCGCAGCACGCTGTCCGCGATGGTGACCAGCAGGTACCCGGCGAACAGCACACGCAGCACGGTGTCGCCGAGCCGGGTCGCCACCAGGGAGCCGAGCGCGGCGCCCAGCAGGACGTAGCCGGCCAGCGGCCACACGTACTCCCGGCGGATCCGCCCGGCCCGGTGCTGGGCCGCGGTCGCGGAGACGGCGTTGACCACCATGACGGCCGTCGAGGTGGCGATCGCCACGTGCATGGCGTCGGCGGAGCCGTCGTGCGCGGTCGCGCCGAGGACCCCGTAGACGACGGGGACGGTGACGAAGCCGCCGCCGAAGCCGAAGAGCACCGTGGTGACGCCGGTCAGGCAGCCGAACAGGAGGAGCGTCAGGAACGAGGACAGAGTGAACACCGTGACGACGCTACGGAGCGGCCGGTGTGGCGGGCAATCGACTGTTCGCCACATCCTTACGCGCAGCCGACAGCCCGGCGTAGGGTGGCCGGGTGCGCAACGTACCGGTCGACGAGGTGGACGCCCTGGACCGCGCGGTGCTCGCCATCGGCACCGACTACCCGTACGGGCATCTGCTGCCCCGGCACGAGCACCGCCGTGCCCAGGTGCTGTACGCGGCCACCGGGGTGATGGAGGTCGAGACGGACGACGGCGCCTGGACGGTGCCCACGGCCCGCGCGGTCCTCGTCCCGCCACGGGTGCCCCACCAGGTCACGATGACGGGGGTCAGCACCCGCAGTCTGTACATCGAGCCCGCCGCCGCCCCGTGGTTCCCGGACCGCTGCCGGGTGGTGGAGGTGTCCGCGCTGCTGCGGGCGCTGCTCCTCGCGGCCGTCGACATGGCGCCGCGCTATCCGGCGCACGGCCGGGACGCGGCCGTCGTCGAACTGATCCTGCACGAACTGCGGACGGTGACCCCGCTCCCCCTCGATGTGCCGCTGCCCGCCGATCCGGGGCTGCGGCGGCTGTGCGAGGCGTTCCTGCGGGCCCCGGACATCCATGATCCGCCCGCCCGCTGGGCGGCGGCCCTCAGCATCAGCGAACGCACCCTGGGCCGGCTCTTCCGGCGCGGCACCGGGCTGAGCTTCGCGCAGTGGCGGCAGCGGGCGTGCGTCCTGCGCTCGGTGCACGCGCTGGCCGCGGGCACCCCGGTGACCCGGGTCGCGGTCTCGCTCGGGTACGAGAACCCCGCGGCGTTCACGACGGCCTTCCGGGGGCTGCTGGGCCGCGCCCCCTCCGCCTACCTGGCCCGGCCGCCCCGCGGCACGCTCCCCCACCGGGGCGGACCGCACCCCTGACACGGGCGGTCAGCGCAGGCCCAGGCAGGGCAGCCAGGCCCGGGAGGCGGCCGGGCCGGTGGCGGTGAGCAGGGCGCTCAGCACACCGGGCAGGCCGCCCAGCAGATCGGCCGGCCACGCGTCGTACGGGCCGCCGGGCAGCCGGGCGGCCAGATGGCGGACGAGGCGTTCCGCGAGCACCCCGGCGGCGGGCAGTCCGGCGTGCCGGTGCAGGGCGTCGGCGACGCACAGTACGCCCGCTGCGCCGTGGCACAGGCCGAGGCGGTCGGCGGGTGTCCCGCCGTAGAGGTGGAAGTCCTCGTCGTAGTGGTCGGTGAGCGTGCGGAAGGCGGCCAGGGCCCAGTCGGCGGTCACCGGATCGTCCAGGGCGTCGGCCGCGTCCCACAGGGCCCAGGCCGCGCCGGGTGTGCCGTAGCACCACGCCTGGCGGGGCCGGGCGGCGGGCGACGGCGACGGGTCGGGCCCGGCCTCCGGCCAGGTGCGGATGCCGCGTTCGTCGTCGTGGGCCTGGCGGACGAGCCAGGCGGCGGCCCGGGTGAGCGCGGCGGTGAGCGCCGGGTCGGGGGCGAGGCGGCGCACGGCGGCGGTGAGCGCCGTGACCACACCGGCGACGCCGTGCCCCATGCCGGTGTTGATCCGGCCCTGCGTCCAGGCGAGATGGGGGTGCCCCTCGTACTGTCCGGCGCGCAGCCGGGGCAGTTCGCTCTCGTCGCACAGGAGGGCGAGGTGCGCGGCGAGCGGGCGCAGCGCGTCGGGCCGCGGCCGGCCCGCGCACAGCGCGAGGAGCGTCCCGGCGGGTCCGGAGATCAGGTCGTAGTCGGGGAAGGCGACGTCATGGGTGCGGTACGCGGGCAGCCGGGTGCCCAGATGGGCGGCGAGCCGGTCGGCGACCTGGTCGAGGGCCGGGTGCAGGCGGGCGCCCAGACGCAATCCGACGAGGGTGCCGGCGAGGCCGCCGTCGTGCAGGGCGGGGTGGGCCGGGCCCCGTCCGGCGGTGCGTGCCCAGACGGCCACCGCGGCACGGGCGGTGTCGCCGTCGCGGGGGTTCTCCGCGACGAGTCCCGCCAGTACGGGGATTCCGGGGTCGCCGGGGTGCGCGGTGCCCCCCGGCGCCGCGGTCCACTCCTTCAGGCAGCGGACGGCGTGGGCCCGCACCTGTTCGCGGACGGTGGCCGGCGGGAGGGTCTCGGACGCCATCGGGCTCCTTCGGGATGCGCCGGGCGGAGCCGCCCGCCTCGGCGGGCGGCTCCTGGGTGCGGTCAGGCACAGATGACGACCGTGGCACAGACGATGATCGTGCACAGGCCGCTGCAACCTGAGGTCGAGGCGGCGGCCGACGGCAGGTCGCTGTCGCTGATCCGCTCGTCGAGGTCGCTGATGAGGGCGTCGAGTTCGGTGAGTTCGGTGTGGGGCATGGGACTTTCCCTTCTCTCATCGGGTGATGGCCGCCCCGGCGGACCGCCTGGCGGGCGGGCCGGGGACGTCGTGCCGGTGGTGGCCGGCGAGTGTGCGGGCGGCGGACTCGGCGAGCCGCCCGGCGCTCAGGTCGTGCGGCAGCCGCAGCAGCACCTGCGCGGCGACGGCCGCGCCGCCGTGCACCGGGTCGCGCAGCAGCAGGCCGTCGGGGGCCGGGAGCATCTCCTCCACGAGCAGGAAGGCGCCCGCCTGCTGGGCGCACAGCCGCTCCAGGAGATGCAGCGCGGTCAGTGAGGCGAGATCCACGGGCACCGGTTTGGCGCCGGGCGCGGTGCGGACGAACGCGTGCCGGGGCAGTCCGGCGCCGCGCCGCAGCAGTGCGAGGGCGCGCACCTTGGTGAGCGGGTCGTCGCCCGGCTGCCACAGGCGCGAGCGGTCGACACGCCAGGTGGCCGGGGCGAGGACGAGGTCGTCCCCGGCGGTCAGCCGCGGCAGTACGGGCCGGTCGGGCAGCGCCGCGTCCAGGGCGTCCAGGCGCAGCAGATAGGAGGCGGCGGGATGGCTCGCGGCGAGCAGCAGCCGCACGAGGGTGTCGTAGGGCGGGGCGGGTGAGCGGGTGGCGTGGTAGACGGGGACGATGCGGCGGCCGTCCGCCTCGGCGACGATCCGCCGGCCGTCGCGGCGCAGGCTGATGCGGTCCAGCGGAAGGTACCGGGCGTGCCGGGTGAGCGGCCCGTAGTAGGGGGTGGGGTCCGGGTCGCCGGTCCACCAGCGGGTGGTGACGGGACGGCGTACGGCGTTGGCCGAGCGTTCGTTGAGCGGGGGCACGAGCAGGTCGACGAAGCGGACGCCGGTGCGGCGCTCCACGGCGGCCAGGAAGTCGCGGTAGGCGTCGCTGTTTCCGTAGCCGCCGTAGAGGGCGCGCAGGCCGTCGGCGAACCGGGCGTCGAGCACTCCGGCGGCCGAGGCGGTCTCCAGCACGGCGACCGGTCCGCGTCCCTCGGGGGCGGCGAGGGGGCGCAGCAGGCAGTCGACCGGCCAGCAGGGCAGTGCGGACTCGGCCGCGGGGGCGCCCAGTTCGTCGAGGAGGGCGTCGTCCACCGAGACATGGGCGGCGCCGGAGCGGGCGGCGGCGTCCAGCCGGTCGAGGAGGCGGGCGTAGGGGCCGGCGGGGTCGTGGGCGGGGGCCCAGCCGGTGGGGTGGCGCGGTGCGGGCCGCGGCTGTTCGGCGGGCAGCCGTTCGGCGAGGAACTCGCTGACCGGGCGGGGCTGTTCGGTGAGTCCGGCGAACTCGGGGCGCTCGGCGGGCGGGTCCGGCGGGCTGTCGGCGGCGCGCAGGGCGGCGATACGGGCCGCGGTCCGCAGGCCGTCGCGCACGCGCGCGGCCGCGGCTCCGGGGACACGGGTGCGCGGGTGCGGCCTGCGGTAGGAGTCGAGGAACCAGTGGCCGGTGTCCGTGGTGCCCGGGGTGTTCGCGGGAGTACGGGGCAGGGGTGCCCCGGTGGTGACGGCGGCGGCCGGGATCCAGTCCGCGCAGTGGCGGCGGGGCGCCCGGCAGATCTGGAGGACGCCGAGGGCGAGCAGGTGCTGGAGGAAGCCGCGCAGCACCTCGGTGGAGGCCATCGGTGGTGAGCCGGGCGGTGCGGCGGCGGTCGCCAGGGCCGCTTCGAGGTCGCCGAGGGGGCGAGGGCCGTCGGCGAGGACGGCGAGGACGCCCTCCAGGGCGCGGGTGCGGCGCAGCACGATCTGCCGCAGCCGTCCCGGTTCGCGGGGGTCGACGACGTAGCAGCGGACCTGGCCGGGGGTGCTGCCGGGGGCGGCGGTGGGCGGTTCGGTGAAGTGCAGGGGGGCGGGGGTCAGCAGCAGCGTGGCGGGCGCGGTGCGCAGTTCGGTGGGGGCCGGGCGGGTGCGGACCAGGTGGACGTTCTCCACGGCCACGGCGGCGAGGGCGCCGAGGGCGGCCCCGGGGGGCAGCAGCAGCGGGCCGCCGCCATCACCGGCGGTGACCGGGAGCGCGGCGATCTGCCCGGCCCAGCCGCGCGGTGTGGTCTTCGCCGCGGCCCGGCCCATGGCCCGCCACAGGTAGGCGGCGCGCTTGCGCAGCCGCCTGCTCGACCAGGTGTCGCCCGCGGCGAGCCGGCGCCGTACGTCGTCGGCGAGTCCGGGCGCGGCGCTGTCGAGGAAGGCCCGCAGGAACGGGCTGTCGCTCGCGGTCCGCCAGGCCCAGGTGGCGAGGCGTTCCTGTTCGTCCGCGATCGCCCGCCGCAGTGCGGCCAGGGTCTCGTCGGCCGCCTCGGTGCGGCGCAGCAGGTCGTGGACCGCTTCGGCGAGCGGGGCGGGGACGGCGGCCGAGCCGCGCAGCAGCAGGTGGTCGGCGGGGCGCGGCGGGAGGCCGGAGTGCAGCCGCCGCCGCAGGGCGAGGACGGCGCCGCGTTCGGCGGCCCGCAGCGCGGGGTGGGGCACGGCCTCCTCGCCCAGCCGGTCGGCCAGCACGCGGGCCCGCTCGGCGAGCCGTTCGGCGGTGTCGGTGTGCCGCAGCACGGCGTCGAACAGCTGGGGGGCGGCGCCCGCGGTCCAGGCGTCGCAGGGCATTCCGGCGACGCGCAGCAGCGCGGTGTTCCCGAGCGCCTGCCCGGCGGTGTCGGTCGGCGCGGGGATCCGCGCCGTCGGCCGGCCCATGGTCAGTCCGTCCCGTCGTGGCCGTCGGCGGCGAGCGCCTCCGTGAGCAGGCACTGCCGTGCGGTGGAGAGCCGGCCGCGGTTCCAGTGGAAGATGACGTGGTGGGCGGCGGCGCGGCGGGGGCCGACGGTGGCCGCGCCGGAGGCGAAGTAGTGGGTGCGCCAGCGCTCGGCGGCCCGCCGCACCTCCTCGGTGTGCGGGCCGAGCAGGTCCCGCCAGTCCTTCGGCAGGGCGGCGAGGCGGGATGCGGGGTCCTGCTCCCAGTACGCGCGGATGCCGTCGGCGGCGCGGCGGCGGTCCGGCTCGTCGAGGCCGCCGGGCAGGCGGCGCCCGGTCTCCTCCCGGACCGCCTGCCAGACCCCGCGGTGCTCCCAGCCGACGATGCCGAGGCCCTCGAAGACGGCGCCCAGCAGTGTCAGGGAGATCCGCCAGTCCGCGGGCGCGGGCCCGTCGGCGGCGGTGTGGGCGTCCAGCCAGGCCAGCGAGTCGGCGGTGAACAGGGCGTGCACATGGGGCATGGAGCGGGGGCCGCCGAAGAGGTACGTCTCCGGTTCGTACACCTCGGCGACCGGCCGGGTCCAGGGCGTGTCCGCGGTCGCCGGGTCCAGGCGGCGGGTGAGGGCGGTGCGCAGTTCCCCGGCCCGGGAGGGGTGCGCGGCGCGGAACCTGACGCGCAGTCCGGGCGGTTTGTGCATGAAGAAGAAGTCGCGGGCGGGTCCGGTGCCGAGCAGGTCGCCGGCGGTCCGGGCGAGGCGCCGGTACAGGCGGGGCCAGCCGGCCGGCTCGGCGCGGACGTTGAGCTGGACCCAGGCCGCCTCGGGCGCGTGGGCGCGCAGGGCGTGCAGTCCCGCGGTCAGGAAGGTCCGGCGGGCCGCGGTGTAACCGGCGTCCTCGGGGTCCAGCGGGACGGTGCCCATGGGGGCGGTGCGCGCGTCGTCCAGGCAGTCGGCCAGCAGTCGTTCGACCTGCACCATGCGGTCTCACCTCGCAAGGGACGGAAATCCACCCTTGTGATGTCCGGACCGCGCGGACGACAAAGCCTGATCAGACTTCTTCATATCATCAACAGAAGTGCGCGAGCGTACGTTCAGCCCCACCCATTACAGTCGGGTGCGCCGGGGGCCCACCGGCGCCGCCCGCCCAGGCGCACCGGCCGGATCCCGGGGCTCGTCCGTAGCACCGCTCTCTCACCCGGAGGACCGTGTGACTCGTGTGACAGGCACCGCCCGACCCACCGTCCGCGGCGTTCTGGCCGCCCTGGCGCTCACCGCAGCGGCCACGCTCGCGGCGGCCTCCCCCGGCGCCGCCGCGGCGCGCCCGCAGACCGGGGCGCCGCAGACCGGGGCGCCGCACGGCGCCTCGCCGGTGCCGTTGCGGGTGGCCACCTACAACATCCACGCCGGCGCGGGCGAGGACGGCGTCCTCGACCTCGACCGCACCGCGCGGGCGATCGGCGCGCTGCACGCCGATGTGATCGGCCTTCAGGAGGTCGACGTGCGCTGGGGCGAGCGCAGCGCGTACACCGACGAGGCGCGCGAACTGGCCCGGCGGCTGCGCATGCGGGTGTTCTTCGCGCCCATCTACGACCTGCCCGCCGACCCGGGGCACACGGCGCGGCGGCGGTTCGGTGTCGCGGTGCTCAGCCGCCTGCCGCTGGTGAGCGCCGAGAACCACGACATCACCCGGCTCTCCACCCAGACGCCGGACCCGGTGCCGGAGCCCGCGCCGGGCTTCGCGGAGGTGGCGGTACGGGTCCGGGGCGTCCTCGTGCACGTGTACACGACCCATCTCGACTACCGCGCCGATCCGTCCGTGCGGCGCGCCCAGGTCGACGACACCCTCGCCGTGCTGGCCGCGGACGCGGGCCCGAAGGTGCTGGTCGGGGACTTCAACGCGGAGCCCGGCGCGCCCGAACTGGCCCGGCTGTGGGGGCCGCTGGCCGACGCCGCCCCGCAGGGCGGCAAGACCTATCCGGCGGGCGCTCCCGACCGGCGGATCGATGCCGTGGCCGTCTCCCCCGAGGTCGCGGTGGCCGGGGTCCGCGAGGCGGTCACCACGGCCTCGGACCACCGGCCGGTCGTCGCCGATCTGCTCGTACGGCGCCCGCGCCCCTGAGCGGCGCGGGCCGGACTCCGCTCAGGGGCCACCGCGCGGGAGGGGCCGCCCGCGGGCCGCCGCTCAGGACTGCGAGCTGGACTCGAGGTGGGCGAAGACGACCACGTTGGACTCGTAGTCCTTGCTGGTGCGGTTGAAGACGCCGCCGCAGGTGATCAGCCGCAGTTCGGGCGTCGGGGTGTCGGCGTACACCTCGGCGTCGGGGAAGTCCGCCTTGCTGAAGGTGTCCACCGCGTCGACGGCGAACCGGGCGACGATGCCGTCCTCGCGGGTGATGTCGACGTGGTCGCCGGCCTTGAGGGCATCGAGGCCGACGAAGACCGCGGGGCCGGTGGTGGTGTCGACGTGGCCGACCACGATCGACGCGCCGCGTTCACCGGGCGCGGCTCCGCCCTGGTACCAGCCGACGAGGTTGGTGTCATCGGCGGGGGGCGGCGCCAGCTGGCCGCTCGCGTCGAGGGACAGCTTGGTGAACGGCGCGTCCACGGAGATCTCCGGAATGGAGATCCGGGTGGGGGCCGAGCGGGGCAGTGCTCCGTCGTCGGTCCCGGTGGACGGCTCCGGCTGTGCGGCCGAGGGCGCCCGGGAGGCGATCGCCGCGGGCCTGTCCGGCTGCCGCAGGCTGGTCACCGGGGCGGTACCCAGGGACTGGTGGATGAGCACCAGCCCGAACCCGACCGCTGCCACGGGCCACAGCAGGCGCAGCCGGGCACGGGGTGGTGCGGTCTCTGTCCCGGACCGGTCCGGCTGGGGCGGACGCTGGATAGCCATGGACGGTGCCTTTCGTCAAGAGGTGGTGCGGGTCCCGCGTGGCGCGGGTGGCGCCGCCGCCGCGGCCCGCGCGTTCCTCACCGGGAGGGACACGGGCCGCGGCGGCGCACCGACGGAGAACAGGGATCTGTTCAGGCCACGGTCGTGCCCGACGCCTTGCGGCGCCGCAGCATGTAGGCACCCGCGCCGACACCGCCGAGCACGAGCGCGGCACCCAGCCCCATGGTGTTGGTGTCCTGGGCCAGGCCGCCGCCACCGGCGTGCACACCACCGTGCGGCTTGCCACCACGGTCGCCACCGCGGTCACCGCCACGGTCACCGCCCCGGTCGCCACCACGGTCGCTGCCGTGGTCGTCGTCACCCTTGGAACCGCGGTCACTGCCGTGGTCGTCCGAGTCGTCACCGGTGGTGGCCATCGCCAGCGCACCGCCACCGGCGTGCACACCACCGTGCGGCTTGCCACCACGGTCGCCACCGCGGTCACCGCCACGGTCGCCACCACGGTCGCCACCGCGGTCGCCACCGCGGTCGCTGCCGTGGTCGTCGTCACCCTTGGAACCGCGGTCGCTGCCGTGGTCGTCCGAGTCGTCACCGGTGGTGGCCATCGCCAGCGCACCGCCACCGGCGTGCACACCACCGTGCGGCTTGCCACCGCGGTCACCACCGCGGTCGCCACCGCGGTCACCGCCACGGTCGCCGCCGCGGTCGCCACCACGGTCACCGCCGCGGTCGCTGCCGTGGTCGTCGTCACCCTTGGAACCGCGGTCACTGCCGTGGTCGTCCGAGTCGTCACCGTGGACGACGGTGGCCTGCGCGGGTGCGAGGGCGGTGATGCCCAGAGCGCCGGCGGCGGGGGCCGAGAACGCGACGGCGGACGCGATCGCCGCCGAGACGAACAGAGTACGGGAGATACGCATGGTGATCCTTCCGTCGCGACTGCGAGAACAGGCACCACGCCCGCTCTTCGGGATCGCAGGTGCGACGTGATCACTGTCAGCGGGATGCGCGGTCCGCACCATCGGAGCGCCGCATTCGGACTACCTGACGGCCCTTCGGCGCGGCCACGCGGGGGAACCCCGCACACCGTGCGCGCAGGTGAGCCCCGGTCATCTGCCGGGGCCCCGCCGCGTCCCCCGGGCGGGTCACGGCTTGCGCGCGAGACCGCCGTGCTCGGCGATGGGCTCCGGGGCCGCGTCCGCGGGCTCCGGGCGCCACAGCGGGACGGGAACCACCCCGGGCTCCAGCAGGTCCAGCCCGTCGAAGTAGGCCGTGATCGCCTCGACGGTGCGCAGCACGTACGGGGCGGCGCCGCTCTCGTTGTAGGACTGCTGCGCCCGCTCGAAGACCGGATCGACGCCCAGCGAACCGTCGTTGACGGACAGGTGGCTGCCGGAGGGCAGCGCGTCCATCAGACGGGTGACGATCCCGCGCGCCTGCCCGTGGTCGGGGACGTGCCCCAGGATGTTGCTCAGGATCAGGGCCGTGGGCCGGGTGAGGTCCAGCGTCCGGGCCGCCTGGGCGAGGATCCGGTCCGTGTCCAGCACATCGGCGTCGATGTAGGCGGTCGCGCCCTCGGGCGTGGAGTACAGCAGGGCGCGGGCGTGCGCCAGGATCATCGGGTCGTTGTCGACGTAGACGATCCGTGCCTCGGGGGCGATCCGCTGGGCGACCTCGTGGGTGTTGTCGGCCGTCGGCAGCCCGGTCCCGACGTCGAGGAACTGCCGGATGCCCGCCTCCGCGACCAGATGGGTGATGGTGCGCCGCAGGAAGGCGCGGCTGCTGCGGGCGATGGTGACGATGCCCGGGAAGACCGCCGTGTAGGCGTCGCCGGCCTCCTCGTCGACGGGGTAGTTGTCCTTGCCGCCCAGCCAGTAGTTCCAGATCCGCGCCGAGTGCGGCACGGAGGTGTCGATCCTGGGGTGTGCCGCGGATCCGGAAGTGTTCGCGGGGTGGGTCATGGATACCGTCCGTCCGTGTGCGTTCTCGCGTGTGGCGCCGTGCGCAGCCCAAGGTACGCGTCAACCGCCCCGGCGGGCACACCAGTTCACCGGCGCCACGGGCCCGCCCCGCACCCGGCCGGGCCGTACCCGGACGCGCTCGCGGCCCCGGCGGGTGTGCACACCCGTCCGGCGGCGCACACCCGCCCGGCGGTGCCCGGGGCCGCCCGTGCCGAGGTGCCCCGTACGCTGTGGCCTGTGTCCGCCTCCCGTCTGCGCCGTGTCGCCGTCCTCGTGCTCGACGGCGCGAAGCCGCTCGACGTCGGCATCCCCGCGCAGGTGTTCACCACCCGCGCCAGCATGCCGTACGAGGTACGTGTGTGCGGCGCGGCTCCCGGGCTCGTGACCGGAGGTGACGGTCTGTCGTACCACGTCGCCCACGGTCTGGACGCGCTCGCGTGGGCCGACGTCGTGTTCGTCCCCGGCTACCGGTTCCCGGACCGCGACGACCCGCCCGGACCGGTGGTGGACGCCCTGGTCGCCGCCCACCGGCGGGGGGCGCGGCTCGCGGCCATCTCCACGGGTGCCTTCGCGCTGGCCGCCACGGGACTGCTCGACGGCAGACGGGCCACGACGCACTGGCACTACACGCGGGCGCTCGCCGCACGGCATCCGCTGGTGCGGGTCGACGAGAACGTGCTGTTCGTCGACGAGGGCAGCGTCCTGACCTCGGCGGGCGCGGCCTCCGGCATCGACCTGTGCCTGCACATGCTGCGCGGCGACCTCGGGGTGGCCGCGTCCAACCACGCGGCGCGCCGGCTGGTGGCGGCTCCCTACCGCAGCGGCGGGCAGGCGCAGTACGTGCCGCGCAGCGTGCCCGAGCCGCTGGGCGAGCGGTTCGCCGCCACCCGCGAGTGGGCGCTGCACCGGCTGGGCGAGCCGCTGACGCTGGAGGCGCTGGCCCGGCACGCCGCGGTCTCGCCGCGCACGTTCTCGCGGCGGTTCGCCGAGGACACCGGGTACACCCCGATGCAGTGGATCGTGCGGGCCCGCGTCGACATGGCCCGGGAGCTGCTGGAGCGTTCGGAGCTGGGCGTCGAGCAGATCGCCGCCGCCGTCGGCCTGGGCACCGGCGCGAATCTGCGCCTGCACTTCCAGCGGGTCCTGGGCACCACACCCAGCGAGTACCGGCGCACCTTCACCCGGGGCGAGTGACCCCGCCCGGTCATCGCCGGTGCCGCCGTCACCGGCCGCTGGCACGATCCTTGCGGACCATGGCGCCCGCGCCGCTGTCCCGGCCGGGCACCGCCGACGAACCTGGTGGCGGACGGGGAACGGAAGGACGAAAGGGCGCCACTCATGACTCGCATCGCCATCAACGGATTCGGCCGCATCGGACGCAATGTGCTGCGTGCGCTGCTCGAACGCGACAGCACCCTGGAGGTCGTCGCCGTCAACGACCTCACGGAGCCCGCCACGCTCGCGCGGCTGCTCGCCTTCGACACGACGGCCGGGCGGCTGGGCCGTCCGGTGACCGTGGACGGGGACGCCCTGGTCGTCGACGGCCGCCGCATCACGGTGACCGCCGAGCGTGAACCGGCGCGGCTGCCCTGGGCCGCGCTGGGCGTCGATCTGGTGCTGGAGGCGACCGGCCGGTTCACCTCGGCCGCGGCCGCCCGCGCCCACCTGGACGCCGGTGCCCGCAAGGTGCTCGTCGGCGCGCCCTCGGACGGCGCCGACGTCACCCTCGCCTACGGGGTCAACACGGACGCGTACGACCCGGAGCGGCACACCATCGTCTCGAACGCGTCCTGCACGACCAACGCGCTCGCGCCGCTGGCCGCGGTGCTCGACGAACTCGCCGGCATCGAGCACGGTTTCATGACGACGGTGCACGCCTACACGCAGGAGCAGAACCTCCAGGACGGCCCGCACCGCGACGCCCGCCGCGCCCGTGCCGCGGGCGTCAACATCGTGCCGACCACGACGGGCGCCGCGAAGGCGATCGGGCTGGTGCTGCCGAACCTCGACGGCAAGCTGTCGGGCGACTCGATCCGCGTACCGGTCCCGGTGGGCTCGATCGTCGAGCTGAACACGACCGTCGCCCGCGAGGTGACCCGCGACGACGTGCTGGCCGCCTACCGCGCCGCCGCCGAGGGGCCGCTCGCCGGTGTCCTGGAGTACTCGGAGGACCCGCTCGTCTCCTCGGACATCACCGGCAACCCGGCCTCCTCGATCTTCGACTCGGCCCTCACCCGGGTCGACGGCCGCCATGTCAAGGTCGTCGCCTGGTACGACAACGAGTGGGGCTTCTCCAACCGGGTGATCGACACGCTCGAACTGCTCGCCGGCCGCTGACCGCGTCCGCCCCCGGCACCGTGTACGCGGTGCCGGGGGCGGGGTGCCGGAGGCGGGGTGCGCTCCGGCCGGGGCTCAGAGGTTGATCATGTGTCCGGCGATGCCCTCGACGGCTTCCTTCATCGCCTCCGACAGCGTCGGGTGGGCGAAGACGTTGCGGGCGACCTCGTCGGCGGTCAGGTCCCACATCTGGGCGAGCGTCAGCGCGGGCAGCAGTTCGGTCACTTCGGGACCGATCATGTGGGCGCCCAGGATCTCGTTGTGCCGGGCGTCCGCCACGATCTTGACGAAGCCCACGCCCTCGGCCATGCCGCGGGCCTTGCCGTTGGCGGAGAACGGGAACTGCGCGACCTTGACGTCGTGGCCCAGCTCGCGGGCCTGCGCCTCCGAGTAGCCGAACGAGGCGATCTGCGGCTGGCAGAAGGTCGCCCGCGGGATCATCGCGAAGTCGATCTCCTGCGTCTCGGCCTCGGCGATGGTCTCGGCGGCGACGACGCCCATGGCCTCGGCGGTGTGGGCCAGCATCAGCTTGCCGGTCACGTCGCCGATGGCGTAGACGCCCTGCACATTGGTGCGTCCGCGGGCGTCGACCGCGATGGCGCCGCGCTCGGTGAGCTGCACTCCGGCCGCCTCCAGGCCGTAGCCCTCCACGCGCGGCGCGAAGCCGAACGCGGCGAGCATCCGGTCCGCCTCCAGCACCCGCGACTCGCCGCCGGCGGCCGGGCTGACCGTCACCCGTACGCCGGATCCGGTGTCCTCCACCGAGTCCACCTTGGTGGAGAGCAGCACCTCGACGCCCAGCTTGCGGTAGTGGCGCAGCAGTTCCTTGGAGACGTCGGCGTCCTCGGTGGGCACCATGCGGTCGAGGAACTCGACGATGGTCACCTCGACGCCGAAGTTGCGCAGCACATAGGCGAACTCGACGCCGATCGCGCCCGAGCCGCCGATGACGACGGAGCGCGGCAGCTCCTCGTCCAGGATCTGCTCCTCGTAGGTGACCACGTTGGCGCTCTTGCGCATCCCGGGCAGCATCCTGACCTGCGCGCCGGTGGCGATGATCAGGTTGTCGCAGCTGTACGAGGCCGTCGTGCCGTCGGCACTCCTGACGTCCACCGACTTGGGACCGGTGAGCGTGCCCCACCCGTCGATCTCGGTGATCTTGTTCTTCTTCATCAGGTAGTGCACGCCCTTGGCGCTGGCCTCGGCCACGGAGCGGCTGCGCCGGTGGGTGACGCCGAAGTCCATGGTGGCGTCACCGCTGATGCCGAAGGTCTTCTTCTCCTGCGTGAGGATGTGGGCGATCTCGGCGTTGCGCAGCAGCGCCTTCGACGGGATGCATCCCACGTTCAGGCAGACACCGCCCCAGTACTTCTCTTCGACGACCGCCACTGATTTACCGAGCTGGGCTGCGCGGATGGCGGCGACGTATCCACCGGGGCCTGCGCCGAGGACGAGGACATCAAAGTGCGTCATGCGCGTCAGCCTAGTACCCCGCCGGGGCCGCCCGATCTCACGCCCGGCGAGGCCCGCGCCACATCGGCCGGAGGGGTCGCGGAGCACCGGGCGGGGCAGCGCGCGGGGCGGGCACGGGGACGGTCACGGGGACGGCGGCCCGTCCGGGACCAGGACCTCGTCCGGGGCACGGTCCTCCTCGCCGACGAGGGCGAGCACACCGGCCACGATCAGTGCGACACCGAGCAGTTGGGGCAGCAGCCACCATCCGGCGCGTACGTGTTCCTCGTAGACCAGCACGCCGAGCAGGAAGCTCACGGTGGCGTCGCCGAGGGTCAGGGCGGGCTGGGAGGCGACCAGGGGGCCGCCCCGGAGGGCGTGTTGCAGCAGGAGCACGGCGGCCAGTCCGCACGCGCCGAAGGCGTAGGTCTGCCACGCGGTGAGGAATCCGCCGAGGCCGCTCTCCGCGAGGAGGTGGACGGACGTCTTCATCAGACCGGCCGTCAGCGCGAAGCAGACCGCCGTGGCCGTGCCGAGGCAGGCGGCCCGGAGTCCGCCGGGCGGTCTGCGGGTCCCCGCTGCGGCCAGGACCGCCACGGCGGCGGCGCAAGCCGCCAGGACGGGCAGCCAGCGGTCGATGGCCACATGGGTGCGGTTGCCCGCCGGGGCGGCGCACAGCAGCGCCACCGCGAGTCCGGCGACGACGACGGTCAGCTTCAGCAGCAGCACACCGGACGGGCGACGGCGGTGCGCGAGCGCGGCGAGGATCAGGGTGAGGGGCAGTTCCAGCACGAACAGCGGCTGCACCAGCGAGAGCGGGCCGGTCGCCAGCGCGAGGGCCTGGCACACCCCGGCGGCGACGACGGCGAGCACCCCGGCGAGCCAGACGGGCCGGTGCAGCAGGCCGAGCAGCAGGCGCGGTCCGGGTCCGGCCGACCGGGGCACGGTCAGCGTGGCCCGGCGCTGCACGACGGTGGCGGTCGCGTTGCCGGTCGCGGCGAGCAGTGCGAAGAGCACGGGCAGGACGAGTCCCATGGGAGCATCCTTCGCGCCTCCGCGGCCAGGGGCATCCTCACGACACGGTGATACGCCGATCGCTCCACCAAATTGGGAAATTACGGCACCATCGGTCTTTTCCGCGACAAGACAGTTCCCGCTTTTTGGATTTGCCCTTTCTTTGCATGGTCATATGGTTTCCGCGCCCCTCCGGACGGTGATGATCGCAGCAGCGTTCCACCTACGGGAAACACCGGACTCGGAGGCTGCGGGGTGACGTCGGACATGGTGGACCAGGTCTCGGGACACCCACCGCGGGCGGACCGTCCGGCATCCCTCTTCGACCCCGTCGCCGTCCTCACGCCGTTCACGCAGGAGCCTGCCACCGGCGGCCGCACGTGGCGGATCACCCGGGACGACCTGTGGTGCCAGGCGGAACCGGTCGGCGCAGAGCTTCCCGGACAAGGCTGGAAAATCCATGTGTCGGCCACACCGGCCGGTGCCGCGGAAATCCTTGGGAAAGTCGCCGGAATACTGGTCCCGCACGGCATCGCTTTCAAAGTCGCGGCTTCCGCGGAACGGGTTCGAGAATTGGTGTCCCGGCAATACGACCGGGCTTCGGCGGGAAAATTCATCACCGTCTATCCGGACGGCGGCCGGGACCTGGCCGCGCTGGCGGCCGAGCTGCACGAGGCGACCGCCAGGCTGCCCGGTCCCCGGATCCTCTCGGACCGGCCCTTCCGGCCGGGCAGCCTGGTGCACTACCGGTACGGCGGGTTCCGGGCCGCCCGGGTCCTCGGTGACAACGGTGTCTACCGGCCGACCGTCGTCGATGCCGCCGGGCGGCGGGTGCCCGACGTCCGCGAGCCCTGGTACACGCCCCCCGCCGGAATTCCCGACCCCTTCGAGGAGGCCGCCGCGGCCGGCCGGGCGGCGGACGCCGACCGGTCCGCGCGGACGGACGCTCCCCCGAAGGCGTCCTCCGTCCGTCCGGCGCGGCCCCCGTCCGTGGTGATCGGCGACCGGTTCGTCGTGCGGCGGGCGCTGCGGCACAGCACCAAGGGCGGTGTCTTCCGGGCGACCGACCGGCTCACGGGCGCCGAGGTCGTCGTCAAGCAGGGCCGGGCGCACATCGACGCGACCCCGCTCGGCACGGACGTACGCGATCTGCTGCGCAACGAGGGCGAGATGCTCGACCTGCTCGCGCCGCTCGGCCTGGCCCCGCGCAAGGTCGCCTTCCTGCCCGAGGACGGCCATGTGTTCCTGGTGGAGGAGTTCCTGGAGGGCGTCCCGCTGCGGCTGTGGAACCTGCGCGCCAGGAGCGGGGGCGCGGCGCCGCCGTGGGAGGCGGTGCTGGACCTGGCCCGGCGGCTGACGGACGTACTGGCCCGCGTCCACGCGCACGGCGTGGTGCTGCGCGATCTGACCCCTGACAACGTTTTCGTCGCGCCGGACGGCCGACTGCGCCTGGTCGACCTGGAGCTGGCGACCCGCGCCGGTCACCCCGCGCCGGGCGGCGGCACCCACGGCTACGGCGCCCCGGAGCAGTTGGACCCGCGCCCCGGCTGCCGCGCGCTGCCCGCCCCCGCGGCCGACCTGTACGCGCTGGGCGCCGTGCTCTTCCTGCTGGCGACGGGCACGGAACCCCTGCTGGCGCCCGATCTGCCGCCCGTGCGGTCCGCGCGGGTGCGGCTGGCGGGCCGCCTCGCCGCCGTCGCCCGGCACAGCGCGACCGCGCGCCGCCTGGCCCCGCTCGTCCTCGGGCTGCTGCACGAGGAGCCGGAGCGCCGCTGGTCCCTCCGGCGGGCGCGGGCCTTCCTCACCGACGGCCCGGCGGCGCACCCGGCCGGTCCCCGGCGCGTGCGCGCCCCGCACGGACCGGCCGCCACCCCCGGCGCGGACGCCGAACGCCTGCTGCGCGACGGACTGCGCCATCTGCTGGACACCCTGCGCCCGGACGATCCCGAACGGCTCTGGCCCGCCGAGGGGTTCGCCGCCACCACCGACCCCTGCAACCTCTACTACGGCTCCGCCGGGCTGCTGGGGGTGCTGGCCTTTGCCGCACGGGCCCGGCCCGGGGACGAGCGGCTGCGCGCGGCCGTGCGCACCGTGGCGGACCGGACGCTGCGGCGCGCGGCGCGCGAGCCCCGACTGCTGCCCGGACTGCACTTCGGGCGCTCCGGCACCGCCTGGGCACTGCTGAACGCCGGGCTGCTGCTGGGCGACGGCGAGCTGGTGGCGGCGGCCCGGGACACGGCGCTGCGCGTCCCGGTCACCGGACCGGTCCCGGACGTGGTGCACGGGACGGCCGGTGCCGGGCTCGCCCAGGCGTACTTCCTGGCGCGCACGGGGGACGAGCGCTTCCGGGAGCGGATCGCGCGCTGCGCCGAGGGGATCCTCGCCGCCGCCGCGGACGGCCCTTCGGGACCGCGCTGGACGGTGCCCTCCGAGGACGGTCCGGCGGCCCGGCCCGTGGTCCACCACGGGTTCGCGCACGGCACGGCGGGCATCGGCACGTTCCTGCTGGAGGCGGCGCGGGCCACCGGCGAGGACCGGTACCTGGAGGCGGCGGTGCGGGCCGGGGACACGCTGACGGCGGCCGCCGTCGAGGACCGCGGCGCGCTGCGCTGGACGGCGGGCCCGGACGACACCGTGCCCCTGACCAACTGGTGCAGCGGTGCCTCCGGTGTCGGCGTCCTCCTGCTCCGGCTGTGGCAGGCCACCGGCGAGGACCGGTACCTGCGGGCGGCGCGGGGCGCCGCCGAGGCGGTGCACGCCGACCGCCGACTGCTGCCGCCCTCCTCCTGCCACGGCGTCGCGGGCAACGCGGAACTGCTGCTCGACCTGGCGGACGCCACGGGCGAGGACCGGCACCGCGGGCGCGCGCACGACGCCGTCGAGGCGGTCCTGAGCCGTACGGCGCTGCGGGGCGGACTGCTCCTCCCGGCCGACGACACCCTGCGCGAGGTGAGCACCGGCCACCACACCGGTCTCGGCGGGGTCCTCGGCTTCCTGCTGCGGCTGCTGCACGGCGGGCCGCGCCTCTGGCTGCCGGATCCGCCCCGGGCAGCCCCTTCGACCGCGGTGCGCGCGCCAGGGCGCGGACCGTGCGACACCCCGCTCCCGCCCGGGGAGTCCGGGGTACTCACGAGAGGAGATCGCAGATGACCCACGACCTCGACGAGTTGCAGCGCCTGCCCCAGGAGATCGCCGCCGAGGAGGACACCCCGTGTATCCCGCGGGCCGCGGCCCAGGTGCCCACCTTCACGACGGTCTGCTGACCCGGCGCACCCCGCGGTACCGCCCGGTGGCCCGCACCCGCGACGGCGGGTGCGGGCCACCGCCGCCGTGTCCGCGCGCGGGCCGCCGTCCGTGCGGGCGGGGTCAGACCCCGGGCGCGGGCCGCACGGTGATCCCGGCGCGTTCCAGCAGCGCGGCCGTGACCCCGTCCCCGGGCACCAGTTCCCCGGTGAACGAACCGTCGTGGACGGTGCCGCGTCCGCACGAGGGGCTGCGCGGCATCAGCAGCGCCTCGCCGCAGCCGGTGCGCCGGGCGACCGCGAGGGCCCGGCGGGCACCGGCCACGAACTGCTCCGTGACGTCCTGCCCGGTGTCGTCCACGACCCGCGCCGTCCCGTCGAGCACGTCGTGCCCGTCGCCGCCCACCAGTTCCGCCGGGCGGCGCGGGGTGGCGAGCCCGCCCGCGACCTCCGGGCAGAAGGGGACGACCTCCCGCCCGGCCACCGCCTCCGCGAGCGCGGCCGACGCCTTGTGCCGTCCGTCGAACCGGCAGGGCACCCCGCGCAGACACGCGCTGACCAGGATCGCTTCCATGCCGCCAGGGTAGCGGGCGCGCCGGGCGCCGGGGCGGGCGGTGCCCGGGCCCGGAGGCCGGGCCGTCCGTCCGGATGTCTGGTGGAATAGTGGGAGTCGGGAGCCGGGCGCACCCGGCCCCCGGCGACCGGTCGCGGCCCGGACCCGAGCGGTCCACGGCGGCCCGCAGGGTGGTGCCTATGTGCGATGACTCCGCTGTACGCGGTGCTCCGGACACGGAGCCGGAGCACTCCCGCGCCGCGGGCGGGGACCGCGCGGTGCTGCACGAGCTGGGCGTGTGCCTGACGGGGGCGGTGGCGGGGCTCGGCGCGTACGGCGGCGGGGTGTATCTGCTGGACGCGGCCGGTGAGGCACTGGAACTGGCCGTCTACACCGGTCTGCCGCCGCAGTTCGCGGGACCCTGGCGCCGGATCCGGCTGGACGCCCCGGTCGGGGTGGCCGAGGCGGTGCGCGAGCGGAAGCTGGTGTGGGTGGACGGCGCGCAGGAGATGGCCCTGCGCTATCCGCGGACGGCGCTGATCATGCCGTACCCGCTGGCGTTCGCCTGCCGCCCGCTCCTCGTGGGCCGCGAGGTGCACGGCGGCCTGTTCGTGAACTGGGCGGGTTCGCGTGAGCGGCGGCTGAGCGCCGCCGAGCGCGAACGGCTGCTGGCCGCGGCCTCGGCGCTCGCCCGGGTCGCCGCGCACGCCGGGGCCGCCGGAGCGCCGGTGCGGCCGTCGGCCGGTCCCCTGGTCCTGCCGGGCACCGCGCCCCCGGCGGGCCCGCTGCCGGAGGGTTCGGCGCTGGCGCGGCTGCCGGAGGGGGTGTGCGCGCTGGACGCCGACGGCCGGATCACGCTCGCCACGCCCGCGGCGGCGGCCCTGCTGGGTCTGCCGGCCGCGGAGCTGGTGGGCCGGGTGGTGTGGCGGGCGCTGCCGTGGCTGGACCATCCGGTGTACGAGGAGTGGTACCGGGCTGCGGCGATGAGCCGGCAGCCGGCCGCGTTCACGGTGCTGCGTCCCCCGGACCGGTGGCTGCGCTTCCAGCTGTATCCGGACGCCTCCGGCATCACGGCGCGCGTCACGGAGACCGGCCCGGAACCCCGGCCGCCCGAGCCCCGGCCGCCGCAGCCCTTCGAGCAACTGCGGCCGCGGGCGCCGGACCGGCTGGCGGGCGTCTACCACGTGCTGCACCTGGTGGGCGCGCTGGCCGACGCCACCGGGGTGCGGGACGTGGTGCGGCTGGTCGCCGAGGAGATGCTGCCCGTCTTCGGCGCCGCCCGCGCGGTGCTGCTGGCGCTGGAGGGGGACGGGCGGCTGCGGGTGGTCGGCGCGCACGGGTATCCGCCCGGTGCCCTGGACCGTATCGACCGCCCCGCGGCGGACGCGGAGACGCCCGGCACCCGGGCCCTGGCCACGGGGACACCGCTCTTCCTGGAGACCCGCCGGGACATCGCCCGCCGCTATCCGCGGCACGCCGCGCTCGCGCCCGGCGCCGCCTGGGCGGTGCTGCCGCTGCTGACGCCGGACCGCGAGGTCGGCGCGTGCGTCCTGTCGTACGACCGGCCGCGCCGGTTCGCGCCGGAGGAGCGCGCCACGCTCACGGCCCTGGCCGGGCTGATCGCGCAGGCGCTGGCGCGGGCCCGCCGGTACGACACCGCCAGCGGCCTGGCCCGCGATCTCCAGGACGCGCTGCTGCCCCGGCGGCTGCCGCGCATCCACGGTCTGGAGACCGCCGTGCGCTATCTGCCCGCGGCCGAGGGCATGACCGTCTGCGGCGACTTCTACGACCTGATCACCCTCGGCCACCACCGGGCCGCCGCCGTCATCGGCGACATCCAGGGGCACAACGGTCCGGCCGCCGCGCTCATGGGCCAGATCCGTACCGCGGTCCGGGCGCACGCGGCGGGCGGCGCCGATCCGCGCCGGGTCCTCGGCCTCACCAACCGGCTGCTGACGGCGCTCGACACGGAACTGCTGGCCAGCGCCGTGTTCCTCCGCCTCGATCCGCGCCGCCACCGCCTGGTCCTGGCGCGCGCCGGGCATCCGCATCCGCTGCTGCGCCATCCGGACGGGCGGGTGGAGGCCCTGGACGCGCCGGGCGGACTGCTGCTGGGCATCGATCCGGCGGCGGCCTATCCGCATCTGCGGCTGTGCCTGCCCGAGGGCGCGGTGCTCGCCCTGTACACCGACGGTCTCACGGACGTGCCCGGCTCCGACCCGGAGCGGGTGCTGTCCGGGCTCGCCGGCCGCCTGGCCGCCGCCGGGCGGCCCGGTACGCCGCTGGACGAGGTCGCCGAGACCTTGTTGCAGGGCCACCGCCAGGGCGCCGACGACACGACGCTGCTGCTGCTCAGGGCCACCGGCGTGCCGTCCGGGCCGCCGCAGCGGGCGTGAGCGGGACGGCGGCCGTCCCGAGCGGCGGGAGGCGGCGCGGGCTCACCGCTCCGGGAGCCGCCGGGCGGCGTCGAGCACGCCCTCCAGGGCCAGTTCGAAGGCCTGGTCGGCGCGGTTGCCGCGGACCGCGTCCAGGGCCTCGGCCAGCCGTGGGGTGGCGGCGGCGTCGGTGACCTCCCACATGGCCTCCGGAGCGGCCAGGTCGAGCGCCGAGCCGAGGACGGCGTTCTCCAGGGCGGTGATGACGCGCATGACGTCGGCCGTGGCGAAGCCCGCCTCCAGCAGCAGGGCGACGGCCCGCTCGTACTGCTCCAGGACGCGCGGGGCCCGCACCGGGTGCGTCATCAGCAGCGGGATGGCGCGCGGGTGCGCGGCGAAGGCGGCGCGGTAGGAGCGGGCCCAGCCCGCCAGGGCGACGTCCCAGGGGCGCGTGTCCAGCGGCGCGGTGTCGATGGCCTCGCTGATCCGCTCCCGGACCAGTTCCACGATGCCGTCCCGGCCGTCCACGTGGTGGTACACCGAGCCGGTCTGCACCCCCAGCCGCCGCGCGATCTGCGGGACGCTGAACTCGCCCTGGGCGTCCAGGAGTCCGAGTGCCGTCGTGGTGATGCGTTCCCGGTCGAGCAGGGCCGTGCGCGGGCGCCCCATGTCGTGGTTCCTCCCTCGGGGGTCTTCCCATCCGTTCGAACGGAAGGTTACATTGCGGAAACCGAAAGCCTTTAGATTTACGGGCTCCGGAGATCCCACGCGCCTGCCCTCCCCCCTCCTCGCCGCCCGCCGCCAGAAGGGCTCCACGCCCATGCCCGTCACCACCCCAAGCCCCCGCCACAGCGACCCGGGCGCCGACGCGCCCGGCGCGCCCACCCTGCGTCCCGGCACGCTGGGCACCAGCGACATCGCCTTCTTCGTGGTCTCCGCCGCCGCTCCGCTCACGGTCATGGCCGGGGTCGCCCCGCTCGCCATCCTGCTCGGCGGCGTCGGCGCCCCGGTCGGCTATCTGCTCGCCGGGCTCACCCTGGCCGTCTTCGCCGTCGGCTTCACCGCCATGAGCCGCCACGTCCGGGGCGCCGGCGCCTTCTACGCGTACATCACCCGCGGGCTCGGCAGGCGCGTCGGCATCGGGGCCGCGCTGCTCGCCCTGCTCGGCTACAACGGCATGGAGATCGGCGTCTACGGGCTGCTCGGCACCGCCACGCAGGACACCGTGCACGCCCTGTCCGGCGCCCATGTGCCCTGGCTGCCCGTCTCGCTCGCCGGGCTGCTGCTCATCGGCTACGGCGGCTACCGCTCCATCGACTTCGGCGCCAAGGTCCTCGGCGTCCTGCTCGCCGCCGAGACCGGCATCCTCGTGCTGCTCGCCGCCGGTGTCCTCCTCAGGGGCGGGGCGCACGGCCTGTCGGCGTCCTCCTTCGCCCCGTCCCATGTGCTGGTGCCCGGCATGGCGGCGGTGCTGGCCTTCGCGTTCGCCGCGTTCACCGGTTTCGAGTCGACCGTCATCTACCGCCGCGAGGCCCGCGACCCGGCACGCACGGTGCCGCGCGCGACCTATCTCGCCGTCGGCTTCCTCGGCCTGTTCTACGCGTTCGTCGTGTGGATCGCGATCCAGGCGTTCGGCGACGCCGAGGTGGTGCGGGCCGCGGGCGACGACCCGGCCGGGCTGTTCTTCTCCGCGATCAGCACCTACGTGGGCGGCTGGGCCGCCGACACCATGCACGTCCTCATCGTCACCAGCGTCCTGGCCTCGCTGCTCGCCTTCCACAACGCGATCAACCGCTACGGCCTCGCCCTCGCCGAGGAGGGCGTGCTCCCCCGGGCGCTGGCCCGCGTCCATCCGCGCCACCGCTCCCCCTACGTCACCGGGATCGCCCAGACCGTGCTGGGCGCGGCCGTGGTGCTCGCCTTCGCCGCCGCCGGAGCGGACCCCTACCAGCAACTGCTGCTGTGGGTGAACACCCCCGGCATGCTGGGGCTGCTGGTGCTGCAACTGCTCGCCGCGCTGGCCGTGCCGCTGTACTTCCGGCGTGTCAGCCACCACGAGGGTGTGCTGCGCACGGTGGTCGCGCCCGTCACCGCCGCGGTGCTCCTGTCCGCCGCGATCGTGCTGGTCGTCACCCATCTCGACCTGTTCACCGGGGCGTCGGCGGCGGTGAACACCGCGCTGGTGGCGGTGGTCCCGCTCATCTTCCTCGCCGGTTTCCCGCTCGCCCGCTGGCTGCGCCGCCACCGGCCCGGCGTCTACGAGCGGTTCGCCGCCGAACCGGCCGACGACACCGGAGCGGCCGCCGCCCCCTGAGCCCGCCCGCTCCCCCGTCCCCCGTCCCCCGTCAGTCTCAACTCCGCTCCACCGCACCGCCGTTCCACCGACCGAGGAGTCCTCCGCATGCCCACCGCCGACCTCGTCCTCACGGGTGCCCGGGTCCGCACCCTCGACCCCGGGCGTCCGCACGCCACCGCGGTCGCCGTCCGCGACGGCCTGATCGCCGCCGTCGGCGACGACACCGACGTACGCGACTGGCGGGGCCCCGCCACCGAGGTCGTCGACCTGGCGGGCGCGCATGTCGTACCCGGCCTGGTGGACTGCCACAGCCACCCCGTGATGGGCCTGGAGATGACCACCGGCACCGATCTGTCGGCGGTCCGCGACCTCGGCGGACTGCGGGCGGCGCTCGCCCGCGCGGAGCGCGTGGAGGGCTGGGTCGTCGGCTTCGGCCTGGACCACAACGTGTTCGGCGGCAGGCCCGTGGACCGCGCGCTGATCGAGGACGTCCTGGACGGCGCGCCGGCCTTCCTGCGGCTGTACGACGCGCACTCGGCCCTGGCCGGCGGGGCGGCGCTGGAGGCGGCGGGCGTCACCGGCCCGCGCGCCTTCGCCCAGCGCGCCCACCTCGCCACGGACCCCGACGGGCGCCTGACCGGGCATCTGGTCGAGCACGCCGCGATGGACCTGGTCACCGCGGTCATGCCCAAGCCGTCGAAGGCCGCGCGGCGCGCCCGACTGGTCGAACTGCTGTCCGCCATGGCGGCCACCGGGCTGACCGGCGCCCATGTCATGGACCTCGGCGACCCCGACCTGGTCGGCGAGGTCGCCGAGGACACCGTGCTGCCGCTGCGGCTGCGCTTCGCGCCGTGGTGCATGCCGGGCGCCGGGCAGCGGGAGCCGGCGGAACTGGTCGCGCTCCAGGGCCGGGGCGGGCGGCACTGGGAGATCGCCGGGGTGAAGTTCTTCATGGACGGCACCGTCGAGGGTGGCACGGCCTGGCTGGAGCACCCCGACTGCCACGGGCAGGGCACCGAGGCGTTCTGGCCGGACCCGGCCGCCTACAGCGACGCCGTGCGCTACCTGGACCGGGCCGGGGTGCGCACCGCGACGCACACCATCGGGGACGCGGCGGTGCGGCATGTCCTGGACACCGTGGAGACACTGGGCGCGGGCGCCCGCCTCCGCCACCGGGTCGAACACATAGAGTCGGTCCCGGACGGCACTCTCGCGCGCTTCGCCCGGCTCGGCGTGATCGCCTCCATGCAGCCCCCGCACACCGCGTACACCCGCGCCGACCACTCCGACGAGTGGTCCCTGCGGCTGGGCGAGGCACGCGCGCTGCGGGCCTGGCGGCTGCGCGACCTGCGCGACGCGGGCGCGGTCGTCGCGCTCGGCTCGGACTGGCCCGTCGCCCACCACGACGTCCGCGCCGTCCTGGCCACCGCGCGGGCCCCCCGGGGAGCGGCCTCGGCGCGCGCCGGGCTCACCGGTCTCATGGCCCTGGAGGGCTGCACCACCCACGCGGCCGTCGCCGCCGGGGAGCAGGCCCGCGCCGGGCGGATCCGCGAGGGGTTCCGGGCCGACCTGACCGCACTGGGCCTGGACCCCGTGGAGGCACCGGGCGACGAGGTCGCCGAGGCACCCGTGCGGCTCACGGTGACCGGCGGGCACATCGTGCACCGGGGGATGTGATCCCGCTCCGGGACCGTCGGCCGACGGCCCCGGAGCGGGCGAGGGGGCGTCGGCTCCGCGTACCGACACGTACCACGGCCGCTTCGTACGACGCGTACCGGGCGAACAGGTGGTCGAGGAGGCGGAGTTCGAGACGGACGGCTCCGCGTCGCGCGGCACCGTGACGCCGACGACCACGCTCACCGACGCGGGCGGGGGTACCGCCGTGCTGATCGCGCACAGGACCGTCGCGGGCCCGGCCGCCCGCCGTCAGCGTGTGGTGTAGCCGCCGTTGAGGAAGAGTGTCTGGCCGTTGGCCCACCAGCCGTCGGTGAGCAGATGGCGCACCCACGGGACGATGTCCTCGATCTTCGTGAGCTCGCCGTTCATCGCCGACGACTTGTGGTACGCCACGGAGTCGTCGTCCTCGGCCGGGTAGAAGAACGAGGTGTCCATGGGGCCCGGCGCGATGTTGTTGACCGAGATGTTCCGCCCGAACAGCTCCTTCGACAGGGCGCGGGTGAAGTGCTCCACGGGCGCCTTGCTCCCGGCGTAGCCCGCGTAGAGGCCGGTGTAGGCGGCCAGCAGGGAGGTGACGACGGTGATGATCTTGCCGCCGTCCTCGATCCGGCGGGCGGCCTCGCGCATCACGAGGAACGCGGCCTTGGAGTTGACCGCGAACAGCCGGTCGTACTCCTCCTCCGTGATCTCGGCCAGCGGCTTCTTCAGGACCGCCCCGGCGGTGTTGATGCTGAGGTCCAGCCGGCCGAACCGGTCCACGACCTGCTGGAAGACCCGCTCGACCTCGTCGCCCCGGGTCAGGTCGGCCTGGACCGCGAACGCCTCACCGGGGCCCGCCTCGATCCGGGCGACCACGTCCTCGGCCTTGGCCCGGGAGGAGTCGCTGTTGTAGTGCACGGCCACCCGGGCGCCCTCGGCCCCCAGGGTCGTGCTGATCAGTCCGCCGAGGTTGCGCGACGCGCCGCCGACGAAGGCGACCTTGCCGTCGAGCGTCTTGTCCGGGGTGTCGACCATGACGTCCTCCTCGCGTGTACGAGCCGTGTGCCGGGCGTGTGCCGTGCCGTGCGGGAAGCACGGCCCACGGCGCGCGGCACACCGGGGCGCCGGGTAGCGCGCCGCGATGAACGCCCGCGGCGCCGGAATCCCGCACGATCCGGCCGGCGCCGGAAGGATCCGCTCGCCTGGCGGGGACGGCGGCCGCCGTCCGGGTGGCACGGCGCGGCCGCCGACCGGCGCGCAGCGGACCCGGGTGGCACGCGAACCGGGCCCGGGGCGGCCGGACACGGGGGTGCGCCGGTCCCGCGTGGTCGGAGCGGGCCGGTGGTGCGACGCTGGGGTGAGCCGGGCGGTGAGGCGCCCGGGGCGGTGCCCGACGGCGGGCGCCGCGGGACAGACGCCCGAGAGCAGGTGCCCGAGGAGAGGCCGAGTCGACCGGGGAGCGCCGATGGGACGGGACGTCCCGGCGATGGTCTTCACCCGTGAGGACCGCCGCCGGTACCGGATCAAGATGCAGGACTGCCTCGACGCGTTCGCGCAGATGCTGCGCGCGTCGCGGTTCGAGTCCGAGCGTCCGCAGGTGGGCCTGGAGATCGAGCTGAACCTGGTCGACGACCGGGCCGAGCCCACGATGCGCAACGTCGACGTGCTGGAGGCCATCGCGGACCCCGCCTGGGCCACCGAGCTGGGCCGGTTCAACCTGGAGACCAACATCCCGCCCCGGACCCTGACAGCGGGCGGGCCCGATGCCTGGGAGTCCGAGATCCGCGGCGCGCTGAACCACGCGGACCGGCGCGCGCGGTCGGTCGGCGCCCGTCTGATCATGATCGGGATCCTGCCCACGCTGCGGCAGGAGGACGTGGGGCAGCAGGCGCTGTCGGAGAACCCGCGCTACCGGCTGCTCAACGACCAGGTCTTCGCCGCCCGGGGCGAGGACCTGCACATCGAGGTGGACGGCGTCGACCGGCTGCGGACGTACGCGGACACGATCACGCCCGAGGCCGCCTGCACCAGCACCCAGTTCCACCTCCAGGTGTCCCCGGAGGAGTTCGCCGGCTACTGGAACGCGGCGCAGGCGGTCGCCGGGGTCCAGGTCGCGCTGGCGGCCAACTCGCCGTTCCTGTTCGGCCGGGAGCTGTGGCACGAGACGCGGATCCCGCTGTTCGAGCAGGCCACCGACACCCGCCCGCAGGAGATCAAGGTGCAGGGGGTGCGGCCCCGGGTCTGGTTCGGGGAGCGGTGGATCAACAGCGTCTTCGACCTCTTCGAGGAGAATCTGCGCTACTTCCCCGCGCTGCTGCCGCTCTGCGACGAGCAGGACCCCGGCGAGACCCTGGACCGGGGCGACGTCCCCGATCTGGCCGAGCTGACCCTGCACAACGGCACCATCTACCGCTGGAACCGCCCGGTCTACGCCGTCTCCCAGGACAAGCCGCACCTGCGGGTGGAGAACCGGGTGCTGCCGGCCGGGCCGACCGTCGCCGACACCCTCGCCAACGGGGCCTTCTACTACGGGCTCACCCGGGCCCTGGTGGAGGAGGACCGGCCGGTGTGGTCGCGGATGTCCTTCTCGGCGGCCGAGGACAACCTCCACACGGCGGCGCGGCACGGCATCGAGAGCAGGCTGTACTGGCCGGGTACCGGCGAGGTCCCGGTGGCGGAACTGGTGCTGCGGCGCCTGCTGCCGCTGGCCCACGAGGGACTTGAGCGCTCCGGCATGGACGCGGCCTGGCGGGAGCCGCTGCTCGGTGTCATCGAGCAGCGGTGCGTGACCGGGCGCAACGGCGCGGTCTGGCAGAAGGAGATGTTCCACCGGCTCGACACGGCCGGCGGCGCCGGGCGCCATGAGTCCCTGCGCCGGATGACGCAGGTGTACACCGACTACATGCACCTCAACGCGCCGGTGCACACCTGGCCGGTGGACTGACGGCGCCTCATCCTCCGTCGTCCTCCCGGCTCGCCGCGTTGGCGCGGTCCACCTCGGCCATGTGTTCCTCCGCCCAGGTCCGGACGGCCGCGAGCACCTCTTCCAGCGACCGCCCCAGAGGTGTGAGGCGGTAGTGCACGGCGGGCGGCACCGAGGGCTCGACGCGGCGCGCCACCAGGCCGTCGCGGACCAGGTTCCGCAGGGTCACCGAGAGCATCTTCTGCGAGACGCCCGGCATCCGCCGCCGCAGCTCTCCGAAGCGCACCTCGCCCGGGGCGTGGTCGCCCGGGGTGTGCTCCGCCAGGACCTTGACCGCCATCGACGTCCACTTGGTGCCGATCCGGTCGAGCAGTCCGCGGGTCGGGCAGTGCGGGTCGAACACGTCGCCGCGTCCGCGGGCGGGGCCGGGAGCGGCGGAGCCCGTGGCCTGGGAGGTCACCTGGAGCTCACCACCTGAGGGGAAAGTGCCGTCTTGGACCGCTCAGCCTAGTTACCTATCGTTGCCTTGTCACCATTGGTTACCAGCTACCCGAGGGAGCGCCCATGGGTGCCCTGTCCCCCACGACCGTCCCGCTGTCCACGCGTTCCGGGCCCGCCGAGGTCACACTGCGCCGGGTCAGGGCGGGCGGTGTCGAGCTGAACGTGGCGCTGGCCGGGCGGGGCCCGGCCGTCCTGCTGCTGCACGGCTTCCCGCACACCTGGCGGCTGTGGACCGACGTCATCGGCGCGCTGGCCGCCGGTCACCGGGTGATCGCCCCCGACATGCGCGGCTTCGGGGACAGCGCCCGGCCCGCGGACGGCTACGACGCGGGCACCCTGGCGGACGACGCGGAACAGCTGCTCGCGGCGCTGGGCGTGGCCTCCGCCGCGGTGGTGGGCATCGACGCCGGTACTCCGCCCGCCTTCCTGCTGGCGATGCGGCGGCCGGGCCTCGTCCGCCGGCTGGTGGTGATGGAATCACTGCTGGGCGGCCTGCCCGGTGCCGAGGAGTTCCTCGCCCAGGGCCCGCCCTGGTGGTTCGGTTTCCACGGCGAGCCGGGACTGGCGGAGTCCGTGCTCGCCGGGCACGAGCGGACGTATGTGGAGTGGTTCCTCGACCGGGGCACGCTCGGCCGCGGAGTGCGGCCCGACGTCCGGGACGCGTTCGTCGCGGCGTACACCGGCACGGAGGCGCTGCGCGGCGCGTTCGGTCCGTACCGGGCGGCGGCCGTGTCCGACCGGCAGCTCCGCGCGGCGGTGGCCGGGGCCCGGCTGACCGTTCCCGCGCTGGCGATCGGCGCCCATCCGGTGGGCCGCGCGCTGGAACGCCAGCTACGGCCGCACGCGGACCGTCTGACCGGGCACGTCCTCGCGGACTGCGGGCACATCGTCCCGCTCGACCGCCCGGACGCGCTGCTGGAACTGCTGCTGCCGTTCCTCGCCGCCGACCGCTGAGCGGCACCCGCGACGGCCGGGGCCCGGCGGCGGCCCGCCGTCTCAGCCGTCGTGGCCGGGCCGCGCGGTGACCGTCTTCTCGAACCAGTGGTGGGCGTACGGCTCGTCGTTGAAGGCGGGCACCTCCCGGAAGCCGTAGGAGCGGTAGAGCGAACGCGCGGCGCCCAGCGCCCTGTTGGTGTCCAGGCGGAGCAGGTCGCGGCCGTGCCGGGCGGCCCGTGCCTCCAGTTCGGCCAGGAGGCGGCGGCCGAGACCGAGACCGCGGACCCCGGGCGAGACCCACATGCGTTTGATCTCCGCCGGGGCGCCGGGCGGCAGCTTCAGCCCGGCGCAGCCGACGGGTTCGCCGTGCAGCCGGGCGACCAGGAACAGGCCCCGCGGCGGCCGGAGTCCGCTCGCGTCGGGCAGCAGGCTGCGCGCGGGGTCGAAGCCGGTGTCGAAGCGTTCGCGCAGCTCGGCGAAGTAGGCCCGCAGGCAGTGTGCGGCGTCGGGGTGGTCCGGGTCGACCGGGTCCAGGGTGACGGTGGCGGCGGTCAGCAGCCGCTCGACCTCGGCCATGGCCGCGACCAGCCGGGCACGCTGGTCCTCGTCGAGCGGTGCCAGCAGCGATCCGGCCGCCTCGTCGCTGCGGGTGTCGAGCAGGGCGCGTTCGGCGCGGCCCGCTCCGGTGAGCCGGACCGTGCGCACCCGCCGGTCGCGGGGCTGGGGCGCCACGGTCACCAGGCCGTCCGCCTCCAGGGCGCGCAGCAGCCTGCTCACGTATCCGGAGTCGAGGCCGAGCCGTTCGCGCAGCGTCCGTACGTCCCGGCCGTGCTCGCCGATCTCCCAGAGCAGCCGGGCCTCGCCGACGGGCCGGTCCCGGCCCAGGTAGTGGTCGTGGAGCACGCCCACGCGCTCGGTGACGGTGCGGTTGAAGCGCCGCACCCGGTCGATCTGTGCCGCATCCATCCTCTGACTCTAGTCAGGCAATGGCGTTCGGGCGAGTGTCCGGCGCGCCCGGCTCGTGCGCCGGTCGGCGGGGAGCGGGCCGCGCACCGGCGGCGGGCGCCCCCGTGAGGGCGCCCGCTCCCGTCACTCGCCCGGGGCGAGGGTGTCCGCCAGGACGGCGGCCGCGTCGGCGATCAGCGCCTCGTCCACGGTCGCGTCCGGCGCGTCCTTCGACGTCAGCACCACCAGCACGAGGGGGGTGCCGCGGGTGGTCCAGGCGACGCCGATGTCGTTGGCGGACGCGTAGTCACCGGTGCCGGTCTTGTCGCCGACGACCCAGCCCCGCGGCAGTCCGGCGCGAAAGCGCGCGGCGCTGGTGGTGTTGCCCTTGAGCCAGGTCAGGAGCTGTTCGCGGGCGGCGCCGGACAGCTCGTCGCCCACCGTCAGCCGCTCCAGGCTCGCGCCGAGCGCCTGCGGGGTGGTGCTGTCGCGCAGCTCGCCGGGGCCCGCGCTGTTCAGGTCGGGCTCCCAGCGGTCGAGCCGGCTCACCCGGTCACCGAGCGAACGGAAGAAGGCGGTGAGCCCCGCCGGGCCGCCCAGCTCGCGCAGCAGCAGGTTCCCGGCGCAGTTGTCGCTGTGCCGGATCGCCGCCGCGCACAGCTCGCCGACGGTCATGCCGCTGCCGACGTGCTGCTGGGTGACCGGGGAGTTGAGCAGGATGTCCCGGTCGGGGTAGCGGACGACCTTGTCCAGCGGCGCGCTGCCCGCGTGGTCGCGCAGCACGGCCCCGGCGGCGAACACCTTGAAGGTCGAGCACAGGGCGAACCGCTCCCCCGCCCGGTACCCGACGCTCTGGCCGGTGCGGGTGTTGCGGGCGTGGACGCCGAGGCGGGCGGAGTAGCGCTCCTCCAGCGCGCGCAGCGCGTCCGTGGCCCGGCGGGCACCGGACGCGGCCGCGGGTCCGGCCGCGGGTGCCGCCGTCGCGCGGGTGGCCGTCACGGCGGGTGCGAGCCCGGCGGTGGACAGGACGGCACCGGCCTTGAGCAGGCCGCGCCGCCGCAGAGGGCTGTCACTGGTCATGTGCGGAGTTCTCCCGTCGTCCGTTCGCTGTTCCCCCGTCGGCCACCCGGGGCCGCCGACGCGGACAGCGAAGCAGCGGGAGCCCACTCATGTCCAAGAGTGAACATTGAAGATCCCATAACTTATTGATATGAAAGCGCCATGGATCTGCTCGCGCACCTGGAGGCGTACGTCGCGACCGTCGACGAGGCGAGCTTCTCCCGGGCCGCCGACCGCCTCGGGATCGCCCAGCCCCTCCTCAGCCGCCGGATCAAGACGCTGGAGGAGCACTTCGGCGGACTTCTCTTCGACCGTTCGCACCGGCAGGTGGCGACCACGGAGTTCGGCGTCCTGCTGCTGCCGTACGCCCAGGACGTGCTGGAACGGGCCGAGCGGCTGCGGCGGGCCGCGCGGTCGGCCCGGCGCTCGGCGGTGCGCACCGTCGGGATGCCGGTGGACTGCGGACCGGCCGCCCTGGCGGGCGTGATCCGCGCGGGCGCCGAGCACGGCGTCGCGCTCGGTGTGCAGGAGCTGCCGCCGGAGCGGCGGGAGGCGGGCCTGGCCGACGGTTCGCTGGCGTACGCGCTGGTGCGGGTGCCCCCGGAGAACGCGCCGCTGCGGGTGCCGCTGGGCCTGGGCAGCACGCCCGCACCGGACGCACCCGACGTACCGGCCGGGCCCGGAGTGCGCGACGACGGCGGGCCCCGGGCGGCGGGCGCGGTCCATCTGGAGGATCTGCGGCCCCGGCGGGGCCGTGGCGCGGCGCACGGGCGGGCGCCGCTCGCGCTGCTCCTGCTCGCCGAGGACCAGGTGCCGTTCGCCGCGGACCGGCTCGGCCGCGCCATGGCGCGCGCCGGGCTGCCCGAGGGCCTGCTGCGCCCAGCCGGTCCGGTGGCGACCGCGCTCGCGGAGACCCTGGCCGGGCGGGTGCGGCTGCTGTGCACCGAACCGTTCGCCCGGCTGCACGGCCTCGCCTGGGCGCCGCTGCACGACACCTCGCTGCATCGGGGGTACGTCCCGCGCGCGAGCGAGCGGCAGCCGGCCGCCGCCCAGGTGCCCCACTGGCTGGCGACCGTGCTGGCGTCCGGGGCCGGCGCGGCGGCGCCGGGTGCGGCGGCGGCCCGGTCGGCCGCCGGGGACGGGGACGGGAGCGGAGACGGGGACCGGGACGCGGACGCCCCGGCGCGGCTGGCGGCACACGGATGAGCGCGGGTCCCCCGTACCGCCGCCCCGCGCGGCTCGTCGGGGAGGGCGCGCTGCTCGATGTCGCGGAGGCCGTCGCGGCGGACTGGGCGGCGCTCGGTGTGCGCGGTTCCTTCCTCGCCCGGGACATCGACACCGGCGCGCAGCTCGGATTCGACGCCGCCGTGCCCGTGCCGCTCGCCTCGGTCGTCAAGGTCCCGCTCGCCCTGGTGGTGCTGGACCGGATCGCGTCCGGCGGCCTGGACGCCGCGCTCCCGGTGACGGTCGACCCGGCCACCAGCAGTGTGGGCCCCACGGGTCTGGCGGCGTTCCGGCACCCCGCCACCGTGGCCGTCGGTGACCTGCTGCACCTGATGATGTCGGTCAGCGACAACGGCAGTGCGGACGCGCTCCTCGATCTGGTCCCGGTGGCGGAGGTCGACGCCCGGCTGCGCGCCTGGGACTGCGGAGACCTGCGGGTGCGGCACCGGATGAACCTGATGTACGAGTGCGCCGCCGGAGCCGCGGGCAACGACTTCTCCCTCGCCCTGGAGCTGGCCGTGCGCGACGACCGCTCGGGCCGGCACACCCTGCGGACGCTGGACCCGGCGCACGCCAACGCGGGCACCGCCACGGCCCTCGTCGATCTGCTGCACCGCGTGTGGCGGGACGAGATCTCCCGGCCCCCGGCGACCGCGGAGCTGCGCCGGCTGATGGGGGCGCAGCTCTTCACCCAGCGGCTGGCGAGCGAGCTGCGCTCCGACACGCTGCGGGTGAGCGGCAAGACCGGCACGTTCCTGCATCTGCGGCACGAGATCGGGGTGGTGGAGGCCGACTCCGGGCACCGGGTGGCCGTCGCCGCGCTCACCCGCTCCGACCGGCGGGCCGCGCTGGCCCCGGACATCGACCTCGCCATCGGGGCCGCGGCGCGCGACGCGTTCGAGGCGCTGCGGCGCTGAACCGAGCGGGGCGCGGGCACGGCGAGACCTCCGGCGCCCGGCTGACCAAAGACTCGCTTTGAGGTTCTCAAAGTACAAGTGTTAACGTTTCTGCCATGAAGACAGCAGCCGCGCACCGCGCCGACGCCGACCACGGCGCTCGCCGCGCCGCCCCGGGCGTACCGCTCGTGGCGCGCCTGCACGTCGATCTCTGCCGCTGCCTGTCCGCGGCTTGTCGCGCCTGACCGCGAACTCCCCGATGCAGCGGCGCCGTTGACACCCTCCCACGGTCGCTGCTTCCTGTATGTACGTCCCGCTCGTCCCGCCCCCACGCGTTCCTACTGGAGTGTGTCCGTGTCCGCGAACACCGCTGATCCGCAGCCCTCGAAGTCAGGGTTCCGGATACCCGTCCCCTTCTGGGCCCAGGTACTGATCGGCCTCGTCGTCGGTCTGGCCCTCGGCTTCGTCGCCCGCACCTACGACGTGTCCTGGCTCGCCACCACGCTCGACAAGGTGGGCGGCATCTTCATCCAGCTGCTGAAGCTGGCCGTGGCGCCGCTGGTCTTCTTCGCGATCATGGTGTCCATCACCAATCTGCGGAAGGTCAACAACGCGGCACGCCTGGCCGGCCGCACCCTGCTCTGGTTCATGATCACCTCGCTGATCGCGGTGGTGATCGGGCTGGTCATCGGCCTGGTCTCCAACCCGGGCTCCGGCTCGGACCTCACCGCGGCCGACGGTGCCAAGCCGGAGCACTCCGGCAGCTGGCTCGACTTCCTGACCGGGATCATCCCGACGGACGTCGTCACGCCCTTCACCGAGCTGAACGTCCTCCAGATCGTCTTCATGGCCGTGGTCGCCGGTATCGCGATCCTCAAGATCGGTGCCAAGGCGCAGCCGATCCTCACCCTGTCCGAGTCGATCCTCGAACTGCTCCAGAAGGCCCTGTGGTGGGTGATCCTGCTCGCCCCGATCGGCTCCGCCGGTCTCATCGGCCGCGCCATCGTCCAGTACGGCTGGGACCTGCTGGGCAACTACGCGACCTTCACCGTGGACATCTACGTCGGCTGCGCCCTGGTGCTGTTCGGCGTGTACCCGCTGCTGCTCGCCACCGTCGCCAAGCTGAACCCGCTCCAGTTCTTCAAGGGCGCCTGGCCGGCCATCCAGCTCGCGTTCGTCTCCCGCTCCTCGGTCGGCACCATGCCGGTCACCCAGCAGTCGGCGATCCGCCTCGGCGTCCCGAAGGACTACGCCTCCTTCGCCGTGCCGTTCGGCGCGACGACCAAGATGGACGGCTGCGCGGCGATCTACCCGGCCATCTCCGCGATCTTCGTGGCGCAGATCTTCGATGTGCAGATGGGCGTCAAGGAGTACCTGCTCATCGCCTTCGTCTCGGTGATCGGCTCGGCGGCCACCGCCGGTCTGACCGGAGCGACGGTCATGCTGACGCTCACCCTGTCCACCCTCGGACTGCCGATGGAGGGCGTGGGTCTGCTGCTCGCCATCGACCCGATCCTGGACATGATGCGCACCGCGACCAACGTCGCGGGCCAGGCCCTCATCCCGGTCCTGGTCTCCGCCCGCGAGAACATCCTCGACCACGCGAAGTACGACAACGCCTCGGCCTCTCCGGTCGACGAGGTGGAGAGCGTCTACGACGACCCCCGGCAGGTGGCCCCCGCGGCCGGCTGACCCCACCGTCCTTCCCGCCCGGCTCCGCTCCGGGACACACCTCCACGTTCCGCCCCCGCCGGGTCTGACCCGGCGGGGGCGGAACGTTTTTGCAGGACGGCGCGCCGCGCCTCCCGGGCAGCGCTAGACGCGCCGCTCCCCGGGCACCGTGCCGCCCGTCAGGGCGCGCAGGCAGCGGGTCGCGAGGGCGGTCGGGGAGGCGGGGCCCTCGGTGCCGGCGTCGGTGGCGGCCCAGGTCTCCAGGGCGATCCGGATGGCGTCGGTGGCGGCGGCGGCCGCGAGGCGCACGTCGAGCGGGTCGGCGTCCGGGCCCGCGAGCCGGGCGAGGACCGGGACGAGCCGCTCCTCGGACTCCTGGTTCACCCGGTACCAGACGGCGCGCAGCGCGGGGTCGTCCGCCGCCGCGCGCAGCAGCCCGCGGGTGCGCAGCAGCGCCCGCACCGCTTCCTCGTCGGGCGTGGCGAGGGCCTGCCCGGCCGCGCGCTCCAGTGCCTCCCGGAGCGGGGTCCCCGGCTCGGCGGCGGCCAGCAGCGCCCGCCAGCGGTCGGCGCCGTCGGCGAGCAGCGGGCTCACCGCGTCCTGCTTGGAGCGGAAGTAGCGGTAGAAGGTGCGCAGCGCGACGCCCGCCCGCCGGGCGATCTCCTCGGCCGTCGTGCCGTCGGGGCCCCGGGTGGCGAAGAGCTCGGCCGCCGCGTGGGCGATGTCGAGCTGTGTGGCCGCCTTGCGGCGCTCGGTCAGGGTGGCGGACGGCTTGGTGCTCACCCGCGGAATCCTACGCCTCGCACGTGTCCTCCGGCACATCTGGCCGGTGTGGCAAACCGTGCCATCGAGGCGTACCGTGACGGCATCGAGAGCACCGGCGGCAAGAGGGCCGGTGCCGTAGGGCCCCGTGAGCCGTTCCGGGGCCGGGCTGGAGACACACATGAACCGCTATGAAGGCCGCCGCGCGCTGATCACCGGCGGTGGTTCGGGCATCGGGCAGGCCACCGTGCTGCGCCTGCTCGCGGAGGGCGGCACCGTCGTGGCCGCCGACGTCAGCGAGCAGGGCCTGAAGGACACCGTCGCGAAGGCCGGCGCCCACGCGGACCGGCTGACCACGCTCGTCATGGACGTGGCCGACGAGACGTCCGTACGCGAGGGAGCCGCCTCGGCCGTCGCCGCGCTCGGCGGTCTGGACGTCCTGGTCAACGCGGCCGGGATCCTGCGCTCCTCGCACACCGACCGGACGACGCTGGACGCCTTCACCCGGGTCCTGCGGGTCAACCTCGTCGGCACCTTCCTGGTGATCCGCGAGTGCGTGCCCGCGCTGCTGGCGGGGCGGGACGCCGCGGTCGTCAACTTCAGTTCGACGTCGGCGGTGTTCGCGCACCCGTACATGGCGGCGTACGCGGCGAGCAAGGGCGGGATCCAGTCCATGACACACGCGCTGGCCGCCGAGTACGCGGGGCGCGGCATCCGCTTCACCGCCGTGCAGCCGGGCTCCATCTCCTCCGGCATGACCGACGGCAGCGGCGCCAGCGGGCAGAGCGCGGGCCCCGGGCTGCCCGAGGACGCCGACATGAGCCTGTTCCTGAAGCTCTCCCCGGCGCTCGGCCAGGGCTTCGCCGGCCCGGAGACGGTGGCCTCCGTGGTCGCGATGCTCGCGAGCGAGGACGGCCGGTTCATCACCGGCACCGAGGTCCGCGTCGACGGCGGCACCCACTTCTGACCGGCCGTCCGCGGGCCCGGACGGGCGTCCGCGCCCGCGGGCCCCGACTTCCAAGGAGCACAGCATGAACGACCTCACCGGCAGGACCGTCCTCGTCACCGGCGGAGCGCGCGGCCTCGGGGCCGAGGCGGCGCGGCAGGCCGTCGCCGCCGGAGCCAACGTGGTGATCACCGACGTCCTGGAGGAGGAGGGCGAGGCCACCGCCGCCGGGCTGGGGCCCGCCGCCCGCTTCCGGCGGCACGACGTCACCTCGGAGCGGGAGTGGCAGGACGTCGCGGACTTCGCCGTGGCGGAGTTCGGCGCACTGCACGGGCTCGTCAACAACGCCGGCATCTCGACCGGCGCGCTGCTGGAGTCCGAGTCGGTCGAGCACTTCCGCAAGGTGCTCGACATCAACCTCACGGGTGTCTTCATCGGCATGCGGACCGTGATCCCCGCCATGAAGGAGGCCGGGGGCGGCTCGATCGTCAACATCTCCTCGGCGGCGGGTCTGATGGGACTCGCGCTGACGGCCGGCTACGGCGCCTCCAAGTGGGGGGTGCGCGGGCTGACGAAGATCGGCGCGGTGGAGCTGGGCACGGCCCGGATCCGGGTCAACTCGGTGCACCCGGGCATGACGTACACCCCGATGACGGCCTCGGTCGGCATCGAGCGGGGCGAGGGCCGGTACCCCAACACGCCGATGGGCCGGGTCGGCGAGCCGCACGAGATCGCGAGCGCCGTCGTCTATCTGCTGTCCGACGCGGCGTCGTACGTGACGGGCGCCGAACTCGCCGTGGACGGCGGCTGGACCACCGGTCCGACCGTACGGTACGTCATGGGCGAGTGAGCCGGGCGGTCGCCTGCGGGCCGCTCGGGCGGCGGACTTGCCACACGTGCCGACACCCGGTGCGAGGGCGGTCCCGGGGACGCGTCGCCACCGTATGGTGAACCGTCACTTGTGTCCGCTCCGAGGGGAACTGATGGTGCGCCGTACAAGGATCGCCCGACTCACCGCCGCCTGGGCGTCGGCCCTGCTGCTCTGCGCCGGACTCTCCCCGGCGGCCTCCGCCGCCCCGGAGACGGCGGGCCCGGCCTCCGCCGCGGCCCGGCTCGACGCCTACTGGACGCCGGCCAGGACGGCGGCGGCCCTGTCCGCCTCCGCCGCGCAGGGCGCCGGTTCCGGACGGGCCGCCCCCACCGCGGTGGACGGACCGCGGCCCGGTGAGCACATCCCGTCCAGCCGGAGCTTCACCGGCATCCCGCAGGCGGGGACGTTCTTCTGGACCGACTCCACCGGCACCGGCCGCACGTGCAGCGGCTCCGTGGTGCACAGCCCCGGCCGCTCGCTCGTGCTCAGCGCCGGGCACTGCCTGAAGGGCTACTCGGGCGCCTCACCGAAGCGGCATCTGGCCTTCGTCCCGCAGTTCCACGACGGAGCGAAGCCCTTCGGTGTCTTCCCGGTCCGCGACAACGGTGTCTACGTCCCCCGGCAGTACTACGACCTGGGCGCGCGGGCCGGGGCCCAGTACGACTTCGCCTTCGCCGTCACCGGGCCCAACGAGGACGGGACCGCGCTGGAGGACGCCGTGGGGGCGGTGCGGCTGCTCACCGGCACCGGGTACGAGCACGCTCCGGTGCGCATGATCGGGTACCCGGCGGGGGCCGAGCGTCCGCTGGAGTGCTGGAGCCGGACGACGGCCTGGGTGAGCGACGATCCGGCCGAGCCCGGCACCTTCCCGCGCATCCCGTGCGACGCGTTCGTGGGCGGCACCAGCGGCGGGCCGATGCTGGTGCCGTGGTTCGGCGGCTGGGCGGTGGTCGGCGTGATCGGCGGTTACCACACCGGCGGGAACACCTCGCAGGTCTCCTACAGCGCCGTCTTCGGCTCCGCCACCCGCGCGCTCTACCGCGACGCGACGACCGGCGCCGCGCCCGCGGGCCCGGCGTCCTGAACGGACCGCCGAACGGGGCGCGCGGGCCGGACATGCCGCGGGCCGCCGCCCCGTCCGGGGCGGCGGCCCGCGGCGGACGCCGTGCTCACGCCTCGCGCGGCGGCTGGGGCGGCACCGGTCCCTCACCGGCGTAGGTGTCGCCGCGCGGCGGCACCGGCACGTCGTCCTCGGCGAGCGTCACGGTGGGCCAGGGCCCGGCGAGGGTGTCGTCGTCGAGCGTGATGCCGAGGCGGCCGAGGACGAGCGCCACCACGGGCGCCATCCCGGCGCCCTCGCCCGCGTGCGCGGCGAGGGCCGCCTCCACCCGGTCCCACCAGGGCTCGGTCCGCTCGGGCCGGGTGTGCCCGGCACCGGGCTCGAAGTTCTCCACGCACGCGCCGTCGCGCCAGTACCGGAAGATGTCGATGCCGTCGGTGGTCGCCACGCTGTAGGTCTCGGTGTCCCGGGACAGCGCGGCGAGCGGTTCCTTCCAGGAGCCGATGAGGCCCTCCTCCTCGACGCAGAAGGTCCACTCCCCGATCCTCCCGGCCCGCAGCAGCGAGACCGTCCCGCCGTCGCAGTCGCCGGTCGGCAGCTCCGCGGCGGCGTCCTGGTCGAGCGTGCGCGCCCGGCACGGCCGAGGTCCGGCCCATGATGCCTGACTCAGGCGGTCAACTCGATGCGGAACGGATCGTCGTCCACGAGCCGCTGGTACTTGCGCAGCGAGCCGAGGACACCGCCCGCCGAGCTGTTGGCGCGCTGGGTGATGTACAGCCGCAGACAGGTCTCGCTGCCGGGGGGGCGGGCTGCCCGCCGGAGAGGGAGGTGCCACATCCTGCGGTGGCCGCCCGGACCGCGCCCTCGGGCGGCGCGGGACGCCCGCCGTGCGTGCGGGAGCCCGCCACCGACCGCAGCCCCTGTGCGCTTCCCCCGTCCGCGCATCGGCCGTCAGCCGATCGGAGATCGGCTGCAACAGCCGGACAGTGTGGGCGACTTGTCAGGCGTCGGTGACCGGCTGAGCACCGGCGAACTCCTCGGCGAGCAGGCGCCTGAGGACCTTGCCGCTGGGGCCGAGCGGCAGCGCGGTGACGAACTCGACGCGGCGCGGGTACTTGTAGGCGGCGATACGCTGCCTGCTCCAGGCGATGATGTCCGCCGCCAGACGGCCGTCCGGTGCGCTTCCCGGGCGCGGGACGACCACGGCGCACACCTCCTGGCCCAGCCGGGGGTCGGGCACACCGACCACCGCGGACTGGGCCACCGCGGGATGGGCGGCGAGCAGATCCTCCACCTCCCGCGGATAGACGTTGTAACCGCCGCGCACGATGGTGTCCTTGGTCCGGTCGACGACGGTCAGGCGCCCGTCCTCGTCCAGCACGCCGAGGTCGCCGGTGCGCAGCCAGCCGTCGACGACGGCGGCCCGGGTCGCCGCGGGGTCGTCGAGGTAGCCCGCCATGACGTTGTGGCCGCGCACCACGATCTCGCCGGTCTCGCCCGCCGCCAGCGCCTCGATCCGCTCCGCGGTGCCCGGCCGGGCGATCCGCACCTCGACGCCGCGGATGGGATGTCCCACGGTGCCGGGCACCCGGGGGCGGCCGGGGTGGTTGTAGGCGACGCACGGGGACGCCTCGGTCAGACCGTAACCCTCGTGGACCGGGCAGCCGAAGACGGCCTCGAAGTCCTCCAGGACCCGGGCGGGCAGCGCCGATCCGCCGCAGTAGGCCCGGTCCAGGGCGGGGCGCCGGCCGCCGTCGCGCACCGCCTGGAGCAGCGCCACGTACATCGTCGGCACCCCCATGAGGACGGTGCAGCGCTCGGCGGTCATCAGGTCGAGCGCCGCGTGCGCGTCGAAGCGGGGCATCAGCACGAGCCGCGCCCCGGCGCGCAGGCCCGTGCCCATGACGCAGACCTGCCCGAAGGTGTGGAAGAGCGGCAGGCATCCCAGCACCACGTCGTCGGGGCGCATCGCGAACGGCGCGAGCATCGTCGTGTCGATGTTCAGCACCAGGTTGAGATGACTGATCATGACGCCTTTGGGGCGGCCCGTGGTGCCGGAGGTGTAGAGCACGACGGCGATGTCGCCCGGGGCGCGCGGCACGGCGGCGTGCAACGGGGGTGAGTGTGCCGCGAGTTCGTCGAGGGACGGGGACCGGCCGGGGGCCGCCGTCGTGAGCAGCGGTACGCCCGCCGCCCGCGCCGCCGGCTCCCCCTCCGGCAGCAGCGAGCCCTCGCAGAGCAGCGCCCGCGCGCCCGAGTGCCGCAGGATGTAGGTGATCTCCGCCGTCCTCAGCAGGGCGTTCACCGGTACGACGGTGGCACCGGCGGCGAGCACCCCGTAGTACACCTTCGGGAAGCGGGCCGTGTTGGACAGCAGCAGGGCCACGCGGTCGCCCGGTCCGATGCCCTGCCCGTGCAGCGCAGCGGCGTGGCGCAGGGCGTCCTGCCACAGCGCGCCGTAGCTGAGACGGGTGCCGTCGGCGACCAGTGCGACGGCATCGGGCCACTGCCGGGCCGATTCCCCGAGGACATGGGCCGCCGAGAGGGTCGCGCCGCCCGTCAACACCGGCCACTCGCCGCCGGACGAGCCGGGCACACCGGGCACGAATTCTTCACCTTTCCGGTACCGCGACCGCCGAATTCCGGATATCCGGGAAAAGAATCTTCATCTGCGGGGGCGGCTTCACATTCGGTCATCGGCACTCCGCTTCGAACGGCGTCAGGAGCGGGCAACGCACACTGTGCAAGTGACGCGGCGCATCCTACGATGGCCCGCGCCGGTTGGGAAGCGACAGGGAGTGGGCCCGGACATGTCGGACTACATCGATTTCTTCGCGCGACTCGCCGAGGAAACAGCCGCGCGCAAAAGGGAGTTCCTCCAGCTCGGCCGCGTCGCCGGTCGATTCCCCGCCGCCACCACCGCACACCATGGCGAAATCGCGGTCTGGTGCAGCAACGACTATCTGGGTATGGGGCAGCATCCGGAGGTCCTGGCCGCGATGAAGCGCGCCGTCGACGAATACGGAGCGGGGTCCGGCGGATCACGCAACATAGGCGGCACGAACCACTATCACGTCGCTCTCGAAGAGGAACTCGCCGCGCTGCACGGAAAGGAGGACGCGGTGCTGTTCACCTCCGGATATTCGGCGAACGAGGGGGCGCTGTCCGTCCTCGCCGGGCGTATCGACGACTGCGCCGTCTTCTCCGACCGGCTGAACCACGCGTCGATCATCGACGGACTGCGGCACAGCGGGGCCGAGAAGTTCATCTTCCGGCACAACGACCGCGCGCATCTGGAGGAGTTGCTGTCCTCGGTGGCCCCGGAGCGGCCGAAACTCGTCGTCACCGAGTCGGTGCACTCGATGCGCGGGGACATCGCCCCGCTGGCCGGTGTCGCGGAGGCCGCCGAGCGGCACGGCGCGGTGACCTTCCTCGACGAGGTGCACGCGGTCGGCATGTACGGGCCCGAGGGCGCGGGGATCGCCGCGCGGGAGGGCCTCGCCGGCTCCTTCACCCTGGTGATGGGCACGCTCGCCAAGGGGTTCGGCATGACCGGCGGCTATGTGGCCGGGCCCACCGTGCTGCTGGACGCGGTCCGCGCGTACGCCCGTTCCTTCGTCTTCACCACCGCGCTGCCCCCGGCGGTCGCGGCGGGCGCCCTGGCCGCCGTACGCCATCTGCGCGGCAGTACGCGGGAGCGGGAGCGGCTCGCCGTCAACGCCCGGCTGCTGCACGCCCTGTTGCGCGAGCGGGGCATCCCGTTCCTGTCCGACCGCACGCACATCGTGTCGGCCCTGGTGGGCGAGGACCGGCTGTGCAAGCGGATGTCGGCCCTGCTGCTGGAGCGGCACGGCATCTATGTGCAGGCGGTCGACGCACCGAGTGTGCCGGCCGGCGAGGAGATCCTGCGCATCGCGCCGTCCGCGGTGCACGAGCCGGACGAGGTAAGGAAGTTCGCGGCCGCCCTGGACGCCGTCTGGTCCGAGCTGGACGCCCCGCGCGACAGCGCGGAGCGCGAGGTCGCCCGGCTGCCGTGAGCGGCCCACCCGTCACCGGCCGCCGGACCAGACGCGCCGCATCTCGGGCGACGCGGCGAGGACGTCCTCCAGGGTCCCGGCCGCCTCGACCCGCCCGTCCCTGAGCACCACCACGCGGTCCGCCGCGTGCAGCAGCGCGGGCCGGTGCGTCACGGCGAGCACGGTCGCCCGCCGCTCCAGCAGCCGCTGCCACAGCAGGTGTTCGGTGTCCGGGTCGAGGGCGCTGGAGACGTCGTCGAGGATCAGGAGCTGGGGGCTGCGGGCCAGCATGCGGGCCACGGCGACCCGTTGCAGCTGGCCGCCGGAGAGCCGCAGCCCGCGCGGTCCCACGACGGTGTCCGGGCCGTCGCGCATCGCGGCCAGGTCGGGGCCCAGGACGGCGGTGCGCACCGCGCCGGACAGCACCGCGCCGTCGTCGTCGGCGGTGCCGAGCAGCACATTGTCGCGGACCGAGCCGCTGAACAGCCGGGGCGCCTGCGGGGTGTAGCCGCAGCGCGGGGCGACCAGGAACGCGGAGGGGTCGGCGACCGGTTCGCCGTTCCACAGCACGGTGCCGCGCTCGCACGGCAGGAGTCCGAGGACGGCCCGCAGCAGCGTGGTCTTCCCCGCGCCGACACCGCCGGTCACGACGGTCACACCGTGCCGCACGACGCTCAGGTCGACGTCGTGGACGCCGTGCCCGGTGCCGGGGTGGCGGGCGGTGAGCCCGCGCACGGTCAGCTCGCGCAGCGGCGGGTGCGGGTCCGGGGCCGGGGCCGGGGCCGGATCAGGACCGGCCTTCCGGACGGGTGCGCCGGGTCCGGCCTCCCCGGGCGGGGCGTGCGGTGCCCCGCCGAGGAACCCGGCGATCCTGCCGAGCGCCACGGAGACCCGTTGCAGCCGGACCGAGAGGATGCCGATGGACGCCAGGGCCTCCGCGAGGATCTGGAGGTAGAACATGAACAGCGCCAGGTCGCCCACGCTGAACGCCCCGTGGTCCGCCCGGCCCGAGGTGAGCAGCAGGACGACGCCGACGCCGACCGGTGCGGCGTTGGCGATCACCGTGCGCTGCACACCGGCGAAGAGTTCCTCGCGCACCGCGGCTCGGGCGCGCGCGTCGTCGAGCCGTCCGATGTGCGCCGCCACATGCTCCTCGGCGGCGGCGGCCTGCACCGCGCGTACGTTGCCGACCGCTTCGCGCAGGGCTCCGGCGACCTGGGCGGAGGCGGTGCGGGTGGCCCGCCGGTAGCGCAGGAAGCGGCCGTGGACGGCGCCCGTCACCGCCGTGATCAGGACGAGCAGGACGAGCAGGGCGCAGGTGACGACGGCGTCGATGCGCATCATGAGGGTGACCGAAGCGATCACGAACAGCCAGTGGGCGAGGTTGGTGGGGGCCCACGCGACGAAGAAGCCGGTCTCGTCCACGTCCTCGCCGACCGCCCGCAGCGTCTCCCCCGGCGCGGTGGTGGCGGCGGCTCCCGGCCGGCGCAGCGCGGAGCCCAGCAGCTCGCGGCGCAGCCGGGCCGTGGTGCCGTACTGCACGCGCGGCTCCAGCCGGTTGATCATCACGGCGAACTGGAGGCACAGGCGGGCCGTCTCGACGGCGGCCACCCAGGCGATCAGGAGCCACACCCCGTCGCCGCGGTCGAAGCCGTCGAACAGGCGCTGGAAGAGGAGGCCGACCGCCAGGGTGCCGGCCCGCAGCAGCACCCACAGGCCGGTCAGGGTCCAGTAGGCGGCGGCCGAACCGCGCAGTGCGGCGGCGAGGCGCCGCAGCGTGGAACGGGTGCCGCCGTCCGGCGGGGGTCCGGTGGCGGGCGCGGGCGACGGTGGCGCGGTGGCCTCGGTGGCCTCGGTGGCCGTGGTGGCGACGGAGGAGGAGGCAGCAGGGGTGTCGGTGGTGTCCATCGTGTCGTCGGATTCCTCAGTGTCCTCAGTGTCCTCGGATTCCTCGGTGTTCTCGGTGGCATCGACGGTCTCGGTCTTCTCGGTGTCATCGGCGTTCTCGGTGTCCTCGGCGGCGCTCATCCGGCGCGCAGCAGTCCGTGGAAGCGGGAGGTCGGATCGGCGGCCAGGGCGGTGCGGCGGCCGTCCTCGACGACGGCGCCCTCGTCCAGGACGAGGATGCGGTCGACCTGGCCGAGCGCGTGCGGCCGGTGCTGGACCACCACGGCGGTGCGGCCGGTCAGCAGGCGTTCCAGGGCGGGCAGCAGCAGCGCCTCGGTGTGCGGGTCGAGGCGGGCGGTGGGCTCGTCCAGCAGCACCAGGGCCGGGTCGCGCAGGAACACCCGCGCCAGGGACAGCAGTTGCTCCTCTCCGGCGGACATGCCGCGGGCGCCGGTGCCGAGCACGGTGTCGAGCCCGTCGGGCAGGGCCCGCCACCAGTCGGTGAGTCCGGCCTCCCGGAGCGCGTCCCGCACCCGCCCGTCGTCGACGGCGGGGTCGAAGAAGGTCAGGTTGTCCCGGAGGCTGGCGTGGAAGACCTGCACCTCCTGGGTGACCAGCGCGACCCGGCGGCGCAGTACGCCCGTGTCGAGGGTGCGCACGTCCGCGCCGCCGACGCGGGCGGCGCCCCGCTCGGGGTGGTGGAGCGCGAACAGCAGCCGCAGGACACTGGACTTGCCGCTCCCGGTGCGGCCGACGATACCGAGCCGCTCGCCGGGTTCCAGCCGGAAGGAGACCTCCCGCAGGACGGGTTCGCCCGGTTCGTAGGAGAAGGTCACCCGGTCGAGGGCGGCGGTGAGAGGGCCCGGCGGCAGCGCCGTGGCGGTGGTGTCCGCCGGGGGCCGCAGCGGCAGCAGGTCCCGCAGCCTGCGTACGCAGACGGCGGCCTCCTCCAGGTCCTGGAAGCGGGTGGTGATCGCGAGCAGCGGGCGGCGCAGCAGCATGGCGTAGGACAGCGCGGCGAAGGCGGTGCCGGTGGTGAGGCGGCCCGCGGAGTGCAGCCACACGCTGACGGCGAGGGCGAGGACGACGCTGACCGTCGACAGGCCCTGGACCGTGGCGGGCCGGCGCACGGACACGCGCGCCGCGTCGCGGGCCCGCCGGTACAGCTCGTCCTGCCGCCGTTCCAGGTCGGCCAGGGTGGCGTCACAGGCGCCGTTGACGCGCAGGTCCTCGGCGGCGGCGAGGCGTTCCTCCAGGAAGCCGAGGAGTTCGGCGGAGGACTGGCGGCGGGCGGCGACGAACGGCATGGCCCGGCCGACCAGGCGGCGCAGCAGGACGAGCGTACCGGCGGCGACGGGCGCGAAGACCAGGGCGAGACGCCAGTCGAGCAGGAAGAGCGCGGCGAGGATGCCGCCCACCAGCAGGGCCTGCGCGGCGACTTCGAGGAGCAGCGCGGACATCACGGAGGCGAGGCGGGTGACGTCCGAGTCGATCCGGTCGACGAGTTCGCCGGGCGGGAAGCGCTGGTAGAAGCGTGCGGAGCGGCGCAGGCTGTGCGCGACGAGGTCGGCCCGGAGCCGGTTGGTGGCGCGCCAGGCCAGGCGGGAGGCCAGCGCGTCGGCGCCGATGGTCGCGGCGAGCAGGGCGACCGCGGCGGCCAGATACCACAGGGAGACGGTGAGCAGTGCCTGGGCGGGCCGCTGGGTGAGCGCGCTGTCGACGAAGCGGCGCAGCAGGTAGGGGGCGGCCAGTTGGAGGACGACGCCGAGCGGCACGAGCACCGCGAGCAGCAGGACGGCCGGGCGTTCGCCGCGCAGATAGCGGATCAGCGGGGACAGCTGCCGTAACGGACTGGCTGCCAAAGCGGTCCTCCCCCTTCGCCGGGCGGCGGAAGGCCCCAGGATAAAGTCCGGCCCGCGCATTGGGAATCACGCCGTACGGTGGAATGCGGACCGTTGCTGCGGTTTCGGCGCACTGCTAGACTCCACGGGTCTTCCGGACCAATTGATCGCGAATGATCGCGTTCGGCAGCGGGGCGGGCCGACTGTTTTCGGTCACAATTCCTTGGCCCTGTGTCTTTTCCGGGGGCGTCCGAGGTCCCATGGTGACGGCCGTCCGCGCCCGGGGCCGGCGCCGGTACGGAGCACCGCCTTGAACAATCGGGTTCGTTCGACGCGAGGGGGATTTCTCATGCCGTGTGACGCGCGGGACGCGGGCGGCGCGTCCGGGGACGTTCCGGGGCCCACCGGGAAAGTGGTGGTCACGGGTGCGGCCGGTTTCATCGGTGCACATCTTGTGGAGGATCTCCGGCGCGGTGGTGCACATGTCGTGGGTATTGATCGAAAAGCCTCCTGGACCGGACGTGAAATTCCGCCGACCGCGGCGGCGGGTGCGCTGAGCGCGGTCCACGCCGATCTCGCCTTCGCCGATCTCTCGTCCTGTCTCGAGAACGCCTCAGTGGTCTTCCACTTGGCCGCCTTACCGGGTGTGCGGCCGTCCTGGACGCAATTCCCGGAGTACTTGCACTGCAATGTGCTGGCCACCCAGCGCCTCATGGACGCGTGTGTGCGCGCCGGGGTGCCGCGGGTGGTCATGGCGTCCTCGTCGAGCGTGTACGGCGGTGCCGAGGGCCGGATGAGCGAGGACGACCTGCCGCGTCCGCTGTCCCCCTACGGGGTCACCAAGCTGGCCGCCGAGCGGCTGGCGCTGGCCTTCGCCGCGCGCCGCGACACCGCGCTCAGCGTCGGCGCGCTGCGCTTCTTCACCGTGTACGGCCCCGGGCAGCGGCCCGACATGTTCATCTCCCGGGTGATCGGCGCCGCCCTGGAGGGACGGCCCGTCGAGGTGTACGGCGACGGCACCCAGGTACGCGACTTCGTGTACGTCCTCGACATCGTGCGCGCGCTGACCCTGGCGGCCGCCTCCCCTGACCGGTGCAGCACCGTGCTGAACGTGGGCACGGGCAGCGCCTCCTCGGTCAACGAGATCCTCGCGCTCACCGGTGAACTGACCGGGGCGCGGCTCGATGTGCGCTACGGCGCGGCCCGGATCGGGGACGTGCGGTGCACCACCGCGGACGTCGGCCGGGCCGAGCGGCTGCTCGGGTTCACCGCGCGCACCCCGCTGCGGACCGGGCTCGCCACCCAGGTCGAGTGGGCCCGGCACGCCCTCGCCGCGCCGCCGCCCGCACCCCCCGCACCGGCCGCCGGGGCGTCCGGTCCGGGCGGCCGCACCGGGACGACGCCCACCGACCGGTCGTAGCCGGTATGTGCGGCTTCGTGGGATTCAGCGACACCGGCGGCGGACAGGACGCGTCCCTGGCCACGGCCCGGCGGATGCTGGCCGCCGTCGCGCACCGCGGCCCGGACGGGGCGAGCTGGTGCCACCACCGGGGGGTGACCTTCGCGCACTGCGCGCTGACCTTCGTCGACCCCGGACGGGCCCGCCAGCCGCTGCGCTCGGCGGGCGGGTCGACCGTGCTGGTCCTCAACGGGGAGATCTACAACCACCCGGAGCTGCGCCGTGAACTGCGGGCGGACGGCGTCCGGTTGCGCACCGGAAGCGACACCGAGGTCCTGGTCGAGCTGTACGAGCGGCACGGCACGGCCGTACTGGAGCGGCTGCGCGGCATGTACGCGTTCGCGCTGCACGACGCGCGGACGTCGACGACCGTGCTGGCCCGCGACCCGATGGGCAAGAAGCCGCTCTACTACACCCGGGTGCCGGGCGGAGTGGCCTTCGCCTCCGAACTGACCGCGCTGCTGCGCCATCCGGCCGCCCCGCGCACCCCGGACCCGGCCGCCCTGGCCGGGTACCTCACCTTCCAGGCGTTCTGCGCTCCGGGCTCGGCGGTGACCGGCGTGCACAAGGTGCGCCCCGGCCATTATGTGACGGCCAGTCAGGGCAAGCTCGTGGAGACGGAGTTCTGGCGGCCGCGGCTCGGTGCGGGGCCACGGGTGCCGGTGCGGCAGGCCGCCGACCGGTTCGAGGAGCTGTTCCGGGCGGCCGTGGCCCGCCGGGTCACCAGCACCGAACGGCGCCTGGGCGTGCTGCTCAGCGGCGGCCTGGACTCCAGCGCGGTGGCGGCGGTGGCCCAGCAGCTCTCCCCCGGCCGCCCGGTGCCGACGTTCAGCGCGGGCTTCGCCGACCGGGACTTCGACGAGAGCGGCCACGCCCGCGCGGTCGCCCGCCATCTGGGCACCGAGCACCACACGGTCCGCGTCACCGGCCGCGACCTGGCCGATGTGGTGGAGTCCGAGTACGCGGCGGCCGACGAGCCGCTGGCCGATCCCTCGCTGCTGCCGACCCGTATCGTGTGCCGGGCCGCCCGGCAGCAGGTGCGCGGGGTGCTCACCGGCGACGGCGCGGACGAACTCCTCCTCGGCTACCGCTACTTCCAGGCCGAGCGGACCATCGAGGTGCTGCTGCGGCTGATGCCGGCGCCCCGGCTCCAGGCGCTGCTGGGCGCGCTCGTACGGGTGCTGCCCGCCCGGACGGGCAACCTCCCCGCCACGGCGGCGCTGCGGCTGCTGGCCCGGGGGCTGAACGCGGCGCCCGAGCACCGCTTCTACCTGTCCACGGCGCCCTTCCGGCCGGACGAGTCGGCCGCGCTGCTCACGCCGGACGCCCGCGCCGCCGCCCTGGCCGGGCCCGATCCGTTCGCCGAGATCTCCCGACTGCTCCAGGGACAGGACGGCCTCAGCGGTGTGCAGCGCAGCCAGCTCGCCGTGTTCGCGCACTTCCTGCGGGACACCATCCTCACCAAGACCGACCGCGGCGGCATGCGCAGCGCCCTGGAGGTGCGCGCGCCCTTCCTCGACCTCGATCTGGTCGAGTACGGCAACTCCCTGCCGACCGCGCTGAAGCTGCGCCGCCTGACCGGCAAGTACCTGCTGCGCCGGGTGGCGTCCGCGTGGCTGCCCGAGTCCATCGTGCACCGCACCAAACTGGGCTTCCGTGCCCCGCTGGCGGCCCTGCTGCGCGAGGAGCTGCGCCCGCTGCTGCTGGACACCCTCGCGCCGGCCGCGCTGCGTGCCGACGGCCTGTTCGACGCGGAGGCCGTGCGCGTCCTGACCGACGACCATCTGAGCGGCCGGCGCGACACCTCGCGCAAGCTGTGGGCCCTGCTGGTCCACCAGCTCTGGTACCGCGGCCGGGCCGCCGCCCCGCCCGCACCCCTCGCCCTCACCGAGGAGACCCACCGTGCACCCTGACCGCCCGACCATCCAGGTGCTCTCCCCCCGGACCTGGGGGGAGTTCGGCAACTACCTCGCCGCCACCCGCTTCTCCCGGGCGCTGCGCACCGCCGTCGAGGCGGAGACCGCCCTGCTGGAGGCGGAGCCGATCCTGCCCTGGCTCGGCGAGGCCGGCGCGGAGATCCGCACCATCTCGCTGACCAGCCCGGACGCCGCGACCCGCACCGAGCGCTACATGGGCCTCATGGGGCGCCTCCAGGAGCGGTTCCCGGCCGGGTTCGAGGCCGCTCCCACGCCCGTGCAGCGCGCCGCGATCGCCCCGCTCACCGCACATCTGGCGCGGACCGCGCCGGACGTCGTGGTCGGCACCAAGGGCTTCGTGGCGAGGCTGTGCGTGGCCGCCGTACGGCTGTCCGGGGTGCGCACCCGCGTGGTCAGTCACGTCACCAACCCGGGGCTGCTCCAACTGCCCCTGCACCGCAGCCCGTACCCGGACCTGACCCTGGTCGGGTTCGACTGGGCCCGCGACCGGCTGCTGGCCGACTGCGGCGGCGACCCCGCCCGGGTGCGGGTGGTCGGCCCGCTGGTCGCCCAGCACGACCTGCGCGACTTCATGACCGCGGGGCCCGCCCAGGAGACGGGCGCTCCGGAGGCGCCCTGGGGCGGCGACGACGATCCGGAGCGGCCCCGGCTGATCGTCTTCTGCAACCGGGGCGGCGACATCTATCCGGAACTGGTGCGGCACATCGCCGACACCCACCCGGACACCGACCTCGTCTTCGTCGGCTACGACGACCCCGGCCTCGCCCACCGGGCCGCCGCCGGGGCCGCCCGGCTCGCGCACTGGCGCTTCCACAGCCGGCTGACCCAGACCCAGTACTTCGACTACATCGACCGCGCCGCCCGCTCCCCGCACGGCCTGCTCATCTCCAAGGCGGGCCCCAACACCACCCTGGAGGCGGCCTACTTCGGCATCCCGGTGCTGATGCTGGAGTCGGGTCTGCCGATGGAGCGGTGGGTGCCGGGGCTGATCCACGAGCACGGCCTGGGCCGTGCCTGCGCCGGACCCGAGGAGCTGCTGCGCACCGTCGACGACTGGCTCACCCGGCCCGCCGCCATCGAGGCGCACAAGAAGGCGGCCGTCTCCTTCGCGGAGTCCGTCCTCGACCAGGACGCGGTGACCGCCCGGATCGGGGACGCGGTGCGGCCCCTGCTGGAGGCACGGTGAAACCCCTGCTCAGGCTGGTGGCCGGACCCGACGGGGTGCGCGCCGAGGGCGACAAGGAGGTCCGGCTCGGGCATGTGCTGGACGGCGATCCACTGGCCGACGGGCCGCCGCCCGAAGGCGTGTTCGCCGCCTGGAGCTGGGACGGCGAGCGGCTGCGCGCCCGCAATGACCGGTTCGGCGTCCATCCGCTGTACTACCGCGCCGGCGCCGACTCCCTGGCCCTGTCGCCCGATCCGCTCGCCCTGCTCGTCCCCGGGGAGCCCGCCGCGCTGGACCACGACGCCCTGGCCGTCTTCGTCCGCCTCGGCTTCTTCCTGGGCGAGGACACGCCGTTCGCCGCCGTCCGGGCGCTGCCGCCCGCCGCCACCCTGACCTGGTCGGACGGCGGGCTGCGCGTCCGCTCGGCGGCGCCCCCGCCGCCCGGCCCCGCCGCGATGACCCGCGACGAGGCCGTGGACGGGTTCGTCGACCTCTTCCGTGCCGCCGTGGCCCGGCGGCTGCCCGAGGAGCCCTACGACCTCCCGCTGAGCGGCGGCCGGGACTCCCGGCACATCCTGCTCGAACTGTGCCGGCAGGGCGCGCCTCCCCGGCTCTGCGTCAGCGGCGCCAAGTTCCCGCCCGACCCGGGCGCCGACGCCCGGGTGGCCGGCGAACTCGCCGCCCGGCTCGGTCTGCCGCACCGCGTCCTGCCCCGGCCCCGCTCCCATTTCCGCGCCGAGCTGACCGCGAACCCGGGCCAGGGCATGGGCACCCTCGACGGTGCCTGGACGCTGCCGCTGCTGGCCTTTCTGCGCCGCCGCGGCGGCCTGTCCTACGACGGGCTCGGCGGCGGCGAGCTGGCGCAGAACCCGAGCATCGCGCTGATCCGGGAGAACCCCTACGATCCGGCCGCGCTGCCGGAACTCGCCGACCGGCTGCTGGCGGCGGGCCGCACCGGCGCCCATGTCGAGCACCTGCTCGGACCGCGCACCGCGCGGCTGTGGAGCAGGGCGCGCGCCCGCGACCGGCTGGCCGCGGAACTCGCCCGGCACGCCCCGGCGGCCTTCCCGCTGGGCTCCTTCTTCTTCCACAACCGCACCCGGCGCTCCATCGCCCTGGCCCCCTTCGCGCTCGGCGGCGACCGGCTCCTGATCCACACCCCCTACCTCGACCACGCCCTGGTGGACCATCTGTCCTCGGTGCCGCACCCGCACCAGATCGACGGCACGCTGCACGACCGGGCACTGCTGCGCGCCTTCCCGGAGCACGCCGGTCTCGGCTTCGCCTCCGCCGTGCCGCAGCGGCACGGGCCGTCGCTGGTGGCGCACCGGCTGGCGTTCCTCGCGCGGCTGCTGGGCCACACGGTGTGGGCCGAGCCGGGCTGGTGGCGCGGCGGGGACCGGGTCCTGCCGCGGCTGCTGGCCGCCGGGCGCGGGCCCGGCGCGCCCAGACGGGTCAGCCGCCTCCAGCCGCTGGCCCTGTACCTGCTCCAGCTGGAGTCCCTGGCGTCCGGACACACGCCCGGGGCCTCCTGAACCCCCGCACACCCTGCTCACCCCAGCACACCCCTGCTCTCCTCTGCTCTCCCTGCGCTTCCCGCCGTTCCTGCACCGCGCCCGCCGAGCGGACGCGCCGGTGATCCACACCGGCCGGTCCGGCACGACCCCCGAAGGAGGGGACACCATGCGGAAGACACTGCCCGTCATCAGCACCGGTCCGACAGCGGGGTCGGGCAGCTGTTCGACCGCCGCCACGGCACCGGCGGCCCGCCCCGGACTGCCCCGCTGGCGCCGCCGCGGTCTGCGCATCGCCCTGGTCCGCCATCACGACCTGTGCCTGAACACCCGTCAGATCACCCAGATCCAGAAGCGGGCCGGAGTGCTGCCGCACCTCGGGCTCGGCTACATCCACACCGCGCTGAAGACGGCCGGCTTCCACAACGTCATCCAGGTCGACACCCCGGCCCTCGGCCTGGACGCCGAGGGACTGCGCCGCCTGCTCGCCGACTTCGCGCCCGACCTGGTCGGCGTCAGCACCACCACGCCCGGACTGCCCGGCGCCGTCGAGGCCTGCCAGGTGGCCAAGAGCACCGGCGCCAAGGTGATCCTCGGCGGCCCGCACACCGAGGTCTACGCCCGCGAGAACCTGCACCACGACTGCATCGACTACGTCGGTGTCGGCGAGGGCATCACGATCATGCCCGAGCTGGCCGAGGCGCTGGAGCAGGGCGACAGGCCCGACGGCATCCGCGGTCTGGTGAGCCGCGAGAGCGACGGCGGCGCGGCGCCCATGGTGAACCTGGAGGAGGTCGGCTGGCCGGAGCGCGGCGGACTGCCCATGGACCGCTACTACTCGATCATGGCGCCCCGGCCGTTCGCCACGATGATCTCCAGCCGCGGTTGCCCCTTCAAGTGCAGCTTCTGCTTCAAGCAGGCCGTCGACAAGAAGTCGATGTACCGCAGCCCCGAGGACGTGGTCGGGGAGATGACCGAGCTGAAGAAGCGCTGGGGGGTGAAGGAGATCATGTTCTACGACGACGTGTTCACCCTGCACCGCGGCCGGGTCCGGGAGATCTGCGCGCTCATCGGCGAACAGGGCCTGAAGGTGCGCTGGGAGGCGCCCACCCGCGTGGACCTGGTGCCCGAGCCGCTGCTGAAGGCGATGGCCGGGGCGGGGTGCGTGCGGCTGCGCTTCGGCATCGAGCACGGCGACCCGGAGATCCTGCGGCGGATGCGCAAGGAGAGCGACATCGCCAAGATCGAGAAGGCCGTCACCTCGGCGCACGAGGCCGGGATCAAGGGGTTCGGCTACTTCATCGTGGGCTGGCTCGACGAGAGCCGGGAGCAGTTCCGGCGCACCATCGACCTGGCCTGCCGGATCCCGCTGGACTACGCGAGCTTCTACACGGCGACCCCGCTGCCCGGGACCCCGCTGCACACCGAGTCGGTGGCCGCGGGACGGATCCCGAAGGACTACTGGGACAGGTTCGTGCAGGGCGAGTTCGACAGCCGGATCGGCTATCTGGTGCCCGACGCGCAGCACCGGGCCCAGGCCGCCTACCGGGCGTTCTTCCTGCGCCGCACCATGGTGAAGCCGCTGCTGGGCCACATGGCCGCGACCGGCCAGTGGCGCAACACCCTGGACGGCCTGCGCAGCCTGGCCCGGTCGACCTCCAACACCGACCGTGACTTCTGACGCGCCGGGCCCGGACACCCGCCCCCGTCCGGGCCCGCCGCCCCGCCTCAACGCCCCGCTCCCCGCCCGCTCCCCGGCCCGCCGCGCCGAACCCTGGTGGCTGCGCCATCCGCGCCGCGCCATGGCCCGCGGCTTCTGCCCGCCGCCGTCCTGGGCCGTGCCGGTCCGCCACGTCCTGCCGGACGACGACGGCGGCCGGGACGGCCCGAAGGAGCCCGGCGGGCAGGGCCAGGACGCGTCCCGTGCGCCGGACGGCACCGGGCGTACCCTCGCGGCCCCGGACGAAGTGCGGGCCGTTGCCGCCGCGTTGCGGCGCGAGGTGCTGCCCGCGCTGGCGCTGGTCGCGCCGACGTACGTGGCGCGGGGGACGCTCGCCGAGCAGGAGGAGCGGCTCGACGCCCTGCTCGGCCAGCTCGCGAAGGCCGGTGCGGCGCACCCCGGGGCCCCGTTCGCGCTCTTCGTGGGCATGCAGTGGTCCTGTGCCGCAGAGGAGCGCGAGGCGCTGCGGCGACTGCGGGCGCTGGTGGGCCGGGCCCGGGACCGGCTGCCCCGGCTGCCGGTGTGCGGTCTCTCGCTGCCCGGACCGGGCAAGCCGCGTACGCTCAACGCCGCGATCGAGGTGGCCGAGGCGCTCGGCTGCGTCGGCGTGGGCTGGGTCGACGACGACGTGACGCTCGACGAGGGCTGTCTGGCCCGGCTGACGCGCGACTTCCTGGCGGCCGGCTGCCGGGGCGCGATGGGCGCCACGAAGGTGCCGCACACCAAGGAGTTCGCCACCTCGAGGCTGCTGGCCCGCGCCAAGGCCGTCGCGGCGCCCGCGACCACCTACCCGCACGGCTGCTGCATCCTGGTCGCCACCGACGTGGTCTCCGGCGGGCTGCCGGGCCGTTATGTCTCCGACGACGGCTACGTCTGCTTCCGTCTGCTCGACCCGGACCTGCCCGATCCGCTGGCCCGGCTGCGGCTGGTGCCGGACGCCCGCTGCCACTACTTCGTCGCCGGACCGGCGGGCGAGACCCGCCGCCGGATCCGGCGGCTGCTGCTCAACCACCTCGTGGACCTCGCCGACTGGCCGCTGCCGCTGGCCCGGTACTACTTCCGGCACGTCCTGTTCTCCGGGCTGTGGCCGCTGACCGGCTTCGACGGTTCCCGGGGGCTGCGGCACGGCGTGCGGAAGGCGGCCGTCAAGTGGCTCTACTTCGCGTGGTTCGCGGGCGTGGGCGCCGAACTGTACCTGCGCGGGCTGGCCGGCCGGCCGCTGCGCCGCATCGAGTGGGCCCCGTACTCGGCGGTCCGCACCCCCTCCCCCGCTGACCAGGAGCGCCGATGAAGGTACTGTCCCTGCACTCCGCCGGTCACGACACCGGCGTCGGCTACTTCGAGGACGGCCGGCTCGCGTTCGCCGTCGAGACCGAACGGCTCACCCGGGTCAAGCACGACCACCGCAGCGACATCGCCCTGCGCCATGTGCTGTCCCAGCCGGGTGTGGACGCGGACGGGATCGCGCTGGTCGCGGTGAGCACACCGGTGCGCAGCGCGCTGCTGAAGATCCCCGACCTGGACGAGGCGATGCGGCGCATCCAGGCGGGTGCGCCGCACCACCGCACGGTGTGCGAACTGCTGGGGCGGCGGGTGGAGTGCGTGGTCGTCACCCACGAGGTGTCGCACGCCGCGCTGGCCGCGCACTACGCCGGGCACGAGGACGGCACCCTGGTCCTGGTCAACGAGGGCCGCGGCCAGCTCACCCGCAGTTCCCTGTTCCGGGTGGACGGCACGGAGCTGACCTGGCTCGCCAAGGACCCGCTGCCCTGGTACGGCAACGGTTTCGGCTGGACGGCCATCGGCCACCTGCTGGGCTTCGGCACGAGCCCGAGCGTGGCCGGCAAGGTGATGGCGCTGGGCGGCTACGGCAGTCCCGATCCGGCCGTCCGCGAGCAGTTGGCGGCCGTCGACCCGCGCGTGATGCACGATCCGGTCCTGGCCGAGGAGGTACGGGCCCGGCTCGCGCGGCGGCCCGAGTTCGCCCCGGAGTTCGAGACGGCCGCCCATGTGGTGGCCACCTTCCAGGAGTTGTTCACCGAGGCCGTGCACGCGGTCCTCGACCGGTACGCCACCCGCACCGCGACCGGGGTCGGACCGCTGGCGCTGGGCGGCGGCTGCGCCCTGAACATCGTCGCCAACTCGGCGCTGCGCACCGCCTTCGGCCGGGACCTCGCCATCCCGCCCGCCTGCGGCGACGCGGGCCATCTGGCGGGGGCCGGGGTGTACGCGCTCACCTATGTGCTCGGGCAGCGGCCGGACCCGATCGGCGTCTACGGCAACGGCACCGGCGAGGCCCGCTCCGACGTCTCGGACGCGCTGGGCGCCGCGGGTCTGACGCCCCGGGAGTACGACGCCGGGGCCGTGGTGCGGGTGCTGGCCGAGGGCGGTGTGGTGGCGTACACGCAGGGCGCCGCCGAACTGGGGCCGCGCGCGCTCGGACACCGCTCCCTGTTGGGCAGTCCGGCCGTGCCCGGGATGCGCAAGCGGATGAGCGAGGAGCTGAAGCGGCGCGAGTGGTACCGGCCGCTGGGCGCGGTGATGCGCGAGGAGCGCTTCGCCGAGCTGTTCCCGGGCGCGCACCCCTCGCCGTACATGCTGTTCGAGTATCTGCTGCCGGAGGGGACCGCGCCCGAGGCCCGGCATGTCAACGGCACCTGCCGCGTCCAGACCCTGGGGCCGGGCGAGCGGCGGCTGCACGGGCTGCTCGCCGCCTTCGAGGCCGCCACCGGGGTGCCCGCGCTGATCAACACGTCCCTGAACGGGCCCGGCCGGGCCATCGCGCACACGGCGGCGCAGGTGCTGGAGGACTTCGCGGACAGCGGCGTCGACCTGTATGTCTTCGACGAGGTGATGGCCCACCGGGACGGATCCCGGTAGGCCGCCGCCGCGCCGCGCGCGGCGGTCAGGGCACCGTGTGCAGCGGGAGCAGCCGGTCCAGGACGTCGGTGGTGTACAGCTCGGTCACCGCCTCCAGGCCGAGGGCGGCCGGCCGCTCCCGCACCGCGTCCAGGGCGTCGGCCCGCAACTGCCCGAGCAGCGCGGCGACTTCGGCGGCGGGGACGGCTCCGGTGCGCATCAGGTGCCCGAGGTTCCCGGCCCGTTCGCCGTTGCGGTCGTAGTCGGTGAGGTCGTCGGCGATGGTGATGATCGTGCCGAACGCCTCGGCGAAGCGGCGGGCGGGGCCCACGGATCCGGTCGCCCGGCCGCAGATCGCGGCCAGCGCCCCGTAGCAGCCGAGGAAGGATGCCCCGTAGGTGCTGGCACCGGCCCGCCAGCCGTCGAGGTCGCGGGCGCGGTGGCTCTTGACGCGGATCTGGCCGGTGCACACGGTGGTGAAGTCGTGTTCCAGGAGGTCGGTGACGGACCGGGGGTCCTCGGCGAGGGCGCACATCTCCCGCAGTGCCGTCAGGTGCAGATGCAGGCACAGGCAGGCGAGTTCGACGCGGCTCAGCCCGGTGTCGTCGTCCATGAGGTCGTCGAGCAGTTTCATGGCGACGATGTCCAGAGCGAGGGCGCGGGCGACCCGGGCGCGCAGCGGCGGGTCGCCGATCCACTCGGTCAGGAAGTGCGGCACCCGCAGATAGAGCCGCAACGCGGCGGTGTGGGCGACGAGTTCGGGCGATCCGCCGTTGCGGGCGACGAAGTCCGTCACCTGGTCGCGGTTGGCGGACTCGGTGGCGAGCATGGCGGTGGTGTACGGGTCGGGCAGGGCCAGGGTCACCGGGTGCCTCCCGCCATCTCGGTGAGGGTGGTGCGCCAGTCCAGGTGTTCCAGCGCCCCGGCGAAGCCCACGTAGTCGGCGCCCGCCTCCAGATAGGCGTCGACCTGTTCGCGGCGGCGGACGTTGCCGCTGACGAAGAGGATCTGGCCGGGGTCGAGCCGGTCGCGGAAGCGGCGTACCACCTCGGCCGGCACGCGTGCGTGGCGCGAGTACAGGTAGACCAGGTGGAAGCCGAAGCTGCGGGTGACCGCGATGTGCCGGTCGATCTGCTCGGTGCCCGCGGTGGCGACCGGTACGGTGCCGAGCAGGTCGCCGGTCCTGCGGTCCTCGCCGAAGGTGAGGGCGACGGTGAGCAGCAGTTCGGGCCAGTCGGCGCGCTCCGCCCTGCCGGGCAGGGCGGCGACGGTCTCCAGGCAGCTCTTCCAGACGTAGTAGTCGTCGCGGGAGCCGAGCAGGGCCGGGAGCAGCACGGCGTCGGCGCCGCGGGCCAGCGGGAAGCCCAGGCCCTTGCGCGGCGGAAAGTGCAGCAGCACCGGAAGGGAGCTGGCCTCCTTGATCGCCGCGACGTAGGGGTCCATACGGGTCTCGAAGGACTCGTAGTCGGTGCTGGCCAGGATGAGGGCGGGGAAGCCCAGGTCGTCGAGGACCTTGGCCTTCTCCACGGCCTCCTCCTGGGGCACCTTGAACGGGTCGATGATGTGCACCGGTCCGCGGGCGTGACCGCGCAGCCGGGTGAGGACGTCCCCCGGGCCGAGCAGTGGTGGCGCCGTGCGGACGGGGTCGTGCGGGACCGGGTGCGGTGTGGTGTTCACCGGCCTTACCCCCTTGTCGTCCGGTCGTGGGTCCGGTCGCCGGGTGCGCCCGGCGCCGTCACGCGCGGGGCGCGTGGTCCGGCCGCCGCGGGGCCGGCGGGGCGACGGCGGCACCGGCTCCGGCCAGTGCGGCGACGACGGACGCGGTGGTGTAGAGCGCGTTGTTGTCCAGGACCAGGGAGCCGAGTGCGGCCTTGCCGCTGCGGCCGCGCTCCCAGCGCTCGCGTGCGTCGGGGTCGCGTTCGGTGGGGCCGGGGACCCGGCACCAGGCGGAGGGATGCCAGCTGCCGTCCGCTCTCTGACTTTCCGTCAGGTACTGCACCGCCCGGTGTCCGGCGTCCGCCGTCGCTGCCCCGGCCCCGGCGGTGACGGCGCGCAGCGCGAAGGCGGTGGCGAAGGCGGAGCCCCGGGGTTCCTGCGCGGTGCGCACCGCGCCGTCCGGGCCGATGCGCCGCGCGGCCCAGCGGGCGGCGTGGCGTGCGTAGGGGCTGGGCGGGCCGGGCCGTCCCGCGGTGAGCGCCTCGGCGGCCAGGGCCGTGGGGTACTCGCGGTCGGGCCACCAGTAGGCGGGCCAGGCGCCGTCGGGGCGCTGGATGCGGCGGAGCCGGTCCAGGAGCCGTGCGCGCACCGGCAGTCCGCGCAGTCCGGCGGCCGCGGCGGTCACACAGGGGTGGCTCGCGTACCAGGCGTCCCAGCGGGGCGCCACGCGCTCCAGGAAGGGCTGGGCGGTCTCGGGCAGATAGCTGGAGACGCCGTCGTCGGGCTGGAGGTGGGCGGCCACGAAGCGGTATCCCTCACCGGCGCGGGGGTCGTCGTCCTCGCCGAGCGCCTCGGCCAGGCGCAGGACCCAGGAGGTGATGTCGGCGTCGCCGGGCACCTTCGGGCAGTAGCCCCAGCCGTCCGTGGGGCCCCGGGAGCCGCGCAGCAGCCGCCATGCCCCGGCCGCCGCCGCGCGTGCGGGGCCTTCGGGCAATTCCGCCAGGGAGGCGCCGACGAAGGCGGTGGCCCAGAATTGTCCGGGGCCGCGGACTTCGTAGTCGTTCCACCAGCCGTTCTCGTCGCGGGACGACCGGAGGAATTCGGTGGCCGCCGACAGGGCCTGCCGCACCGGTTCATCGAGAGGTAATCGCTGAGCGCCGTTCACGTACTCTCCTTTCCGCGGAGAGGCGACGAGCCGGGCCACCGAGCCGGCGCGCGCTCATGCGGCGGCGGCCGGAGGATTTCCCGATCCTACACGCGTTCGTTTGGGCGAGGTAGGGCCGGATTTTCCCGGGCGGAAACGCACCGGCGGTGCCGGGCCGGGAGCGTACCGGCCCGGCACCGCCGAGGAGAACACCGCGTGCGGGGTCTTCACACGAATCGCATGTGGGCGCGGCGGCGCAGCCGTACGGACATCACCGTGCCGCTCGCCACCGCGAGCAGCGCCGCCACGACGAGGGCGTGCGCGGTTCCGGAGGTGAGGGATCCCTCGGCCGCGCCGTCCACGGCGTAGGTGATGATCTCCCGGGTGGACCAGAAGGGCAGCGCCTTCGCGGCGCTCTTGGCCGGGTCGACCACCATCTGGGCGCCGATGACGCAGATCAGCAGCAGGGTCCCTTCCAGGTCCCGGGGCACGGCCAGGCCGAGCAGCAGTCCGAGCGGGACCGCGACCAGCGTGGTCAGGGCCAGTTCGGCGGCCACGGCCTGCGGGTGCGCCACCTGCTGGTCGGTGGTCACGACGACGGCGTACAGCGCGGAGACGAGCAGTCCGGCGACGGTCAGCGCGAGGGTGCGGCCCAGGAAGAGGTGGCGGGGCCGGAAACCGGACAGGGCGAGGCGGGGGGCGAGCTGACGGCCGGTCACGGCCGAGAACAGGGCGGCGGTGCTGACGGCGAAGCCGACGCCGAGGCTGGCGAACCGGATGGCCTGCCCGGCCTGGTCGTGCCGGCCGAGGTAGAACACCAGCGGCACCAGCAGGAGCAGCCCCAGAACGCCGCGGCGGCGCAGCAGTTCGCGCAGCGTCATCTCGGCCATGCGCAGGGTGCGGATCACCGGCGGGCCCCCCGGGTCGCGGGGGTGAGGTCCAGGACGTGGTCGACCTGGTCGAGCTGGTGGAGCAGGTGGGTGACGACGACGACCGCCCGGCCCTCCTCGCGCCAGCGCCACACGTTCTGCCAGAAGTCGACGTAGGAGCCGCGGTCGAAGCCCTGGTAGGGCTCGTCGAGCAGCAGGACCTCGGGGTCGGCGAGCGCGGACAGGACGACGTTGAGTTTCTGCCGGGTGCCGCCGGAGAGGTCCTTGGCGAGGGTGGTGCGGGCCACCGGCCAGTCCAGCCGGGCGGCGAGTTCGCGGCCGCGCCGGTCGGCGTCGGGGCGGCTCATGGCGGCGCCCGCGCCGAAGAGGGTGAAGTGCTCGCGCGGTGTGAGGAAGTCCATGACACCGGCGTCCTGCGGGCAGTAGCCGAGCCGTCCGGCGACGGTGACCCGTCCCTGGTCCGGACGGACGAGCCCGGCGCAGATCTTCAGCAGCGTGGACTTGCCTGCCCCGTTGCTGCCGACGACCGCCGCGACCTCGCCGGAGCGGACCGCGAGATCGACGCCGTCCAGGACGCGGCGGCGGCCGTAGCGCTTCACGATGCCGCGCGCGTGCAGCAGGACGTCGCGTCCGGCGTCGCCGGACGCGCCCGCCGGCCGCTGTGCGGCGCTCGGTGCGTACTCCATGGGTGTCACCCTCTCGCCGTCGCCCGCGGCGCGTGGCGCGGAACTCGGGCCTGTGTGCCGGTGGTTGCGGGCCCGCGGCCGGCCGGGGCCGGGCCGCCGGATGCCGGACGGCCAGTGTGCCGCACCCGGCCCGTCCGGCCCGCCGCCGGGGCGCCGGACCCGGGCGGACCGGTCCGCCGCCGCGGGTTCCGCCGTACCCGTGCGCCACTTCTTCCGTCCCGCGTATCGCGTGCCCCTGGTAAAAATCATCCGGGCCTTTTTCGGTCGTTCTCTTGATCCGTTCCATGCATTCTCGTCGGCCTTCCCATGGAATTCGGCCAGGGTGTCCTCCGGGTGTTCCGGCGGCTGTCCGGCGAATTCACCGAACGCACACAACCGCACCACGGTCATTTCGGCCAGAGCGCCCTCCGTCGGAGTGCGCGGGACACCCGCTCTTGTGATCAGTCGGCGGCGCTGGTTAGCGTACGCCCGTCGCCCTGTCGAAATCCGCCGTATTCCCCGCGTGATGCGGCGGTCGTGAAATCCACTCCTTCTCGCCCGGCGGGGCGTGGGTCCGGCGAAGGGACGGGTATGCGTGGGGGCATCGAGGACGGCCGCCTGTGGTGGCAGCGCGCGGTGGCCCGCGGATTCGATCCGGTGCCCGCGCCCGACGGACCGGTGGCGCTGGTGCGCGGCGGCCGGGTGCTGCCCGGCCACGAGGCGCCGGTCTCGCTGCCCGGCGGCGGGCTCGGGGTGCTGCTGCCCACCTATGTCGCCCGCTGCGGTCGGGACGAACAGCGCACGGCGCTGCGGCACTTGCTGGCCGCGCTCGCCGAAGTCCGCGCGGCCCGCCCGGAGCTGCCGCTGACGCTCTGGCTCGGAATGCAGTACGGCCCGGGAGAACTGGCCGAGGCGGTGCGCCGGTTGTGCGAGCTGACCGGACCCGGGGCCGGGAACGAGACCACGTCCGGCGGGGCGGGCGCGCCCGCCCCGCCGGACGTGGTCGGCTTCGCGCTGCCCGGTCCCGGGAAGATCCGCACCGTGAACGCGGCGCTGCGGCTGGCCCGGCCGCTGGGGCACACGGGCTGGCTGTGGACCGACGACGACGTACGGCTGGCCCCGGGCTGTCTGGTCCGGCTCGTCGACCGCTTCCTGGAGCGCGGTGCCACCGGCGCCGTCGGCGCGCACCTGTCCGCGCTGCCGCGCGCCTCGGCCGCCGCCCTGACCATGGACCGCGTCTCCCGGGTGACGGCGCCGCCCGCGCCGTACCCGGCGGCGGCCTGCATGCTCGTGGCCGCCGATGTCCTGGCCGGGGGCATCCCGGCCCGGCGGCTCGCGGACGACGGCCATGTGCTCTTCGCCCTCCTGGACCCGGCCGCGCCCGATCCGTGGCACGACCTGGAGGTGCTGCCCGAGGCGCGGGGCTCCTTCTACCGGGTGGGCCGCGCCCACGACACACTGCGGCGGCTGCGCCGCTCCCTGTACAGCCATGTGACCTGCACGGCCGACCACCCGTGGCCCGCCGCCCGCGTCTACCTCACCGAGGTCCTCTTCCACGGCCTGTGGCCGCTGGCGCCCTGGGACGGCTCCGGCGGACCGGTGCGGGGCGCGAAGCGGTGGGCCGTCAAGGCGGTGCAGGCGGCGTGGTTCTGCTCGGTCGCCGCGGGCCTGGCCGCCCGCGGCGCCCTGGGCCGCCCGCTGCGGCACGTGCCGTGGGGCGACGACGGCGACTTCCGCAGCCCGGCGGCCGAGGGGCGGCCCGGGACCGTACCGGCGGCCGGGCACTGACACACGACGGCCGCGCGGCGCGGCCCGGGAAGGAGACTGCGGTGCGGGCAACGGCACAAGGGGATCCGGCGGTGACCGTCATCCTGCCGCACTACGACTGCGCGGCCTATCTGGGCGCCGCCGTCGCCTCGGTCCTCGGCCAGGACCGGCCCGATCTGCGGCTGGTCGTGGTCGACGACTGCACGCCCGGCGAGAGCTGGACGAAGGCGCTGCGCCCGTACACCGGCGACCCCCGCCTCCGTGTCCTGCGCGCCTCCCGCAACGTCGGGCATCTGCGCCTGAAGAACGAGGTGCTGCGCCGGGTGGACACCCCCTACGTGGCCTTCCAGGACGCCGACGACATCAGCATGCCGGACCGGCTGCGCCACCAACTGGCCCTGCTGGAGCGGGACCGGGCCGACCTGGTCGGCTGCGCCTACGAGTACATCGACGCCGAGGGGCACGGCTCGGGGCGGCGCCGGATGCCGCGCAACGGCAACCTGTGGCTGCGGCTGGGCCGTTCGACCGTCCTGCTGCACCCCTCCAGCGTGGTGCGCCGCGAGGTGCTCGAACGGCTCGGCGGCTTCGACGGCACCGTGCGGCTGGGCGCCGACACCGACTTCCATCTCCGGGCGGCCCGGCTGTTCCGGCTGCGCAGCGTGCGCCGTGTCCTGTACCGCTACCGGATCTGGCCCGACTCCCTGACCCAGGCGCCGGACACCGGTTTCGGCTCCGCGCGGCGCCGGGCCTACACCGAGGCCATGAACGCGCAGGAGGCCCGCCGCCGCGCCGCCCGCACCCGCGAGGAACTGCTGCCGCTGCTGGTCGCCCCGCCCAACGACGTCGAGTTCACCCTGCACCCGGTGGCACCGGCCGGATGAGCACGCGGACGAGCGCCGTGAGCGCGGCGGACTTCACCGTGGTCGTGGCGGCGCCCGAGGGCGACGCGGCGCCCGCCCTGCGGTCCGTGGCCCGGCAGTCGCCGCCGCCCGCCGCGGTCGTCCTGGTCACCGGGGACGGCCCGGCGCCGGGGGCGGCCGATGTGCGCCTGGTCCGCGCGGCCCCCGGTGCGGCGGGCGACGCCTGTACGGCGGCGGCCCGTGCGGCGCGCACCCCGTACGTGGCGTTCCTCCAGGGCCGGGACGAGGTGCTGCCGGGCTGGCTGGAGCAGTTGGCGCGGGCGGCTGCCGAGGACGCGGCCCTGATCGAGTGCGGTGTGCTGCGGCTGCGGGAGAGCGGTCTGATCGACGGCATCGCGCTGCCGCCGGAGGTGCCCGGCGGGGCCGACGTCGCCTACGCGGTGCGCCGCGACCTGCTCGGCGAGCCGGACGGACCGGTGCGCGGCGGCGGCCGGTACGCCAGGGTCACCGTGCCCCGGCTGCTGGTGCGCCGCCGCACCGGCGAGGGCGCGGCCACCGGCGCGGCGGCCCGTGCCGCGCGCGCCGACGTCCTGCGCGCCGCCTCCCTGGGCTCGCGCGCCGCCGAAGGGGACATCGAGCCGCCCCGGCCGGGCCGCCGCCCCGAACTGGTCTCGGTCGTGCTCCCCGTGCGCGACGGCGCGCTCACGCTGCCCGCCCAGCTGGACGCCCTCGGCCGCCAGACGTACGAGGGGCCCTGGGAGGTCCTCGTCGTCGACAACGGCTCGGCGGACGGCACCCGCGAGGTGGCCCGCGCCGCGCGTGCGGTGCTGCCCGCGCTGCGGATCGTGGACGCCCGCGACCGGGCGGGCGAGAGCCATGCCCGCAACCGCGGGACCGCCGAGGCGCGCGGCGATCTGATCGCCTTCTGCGACGCCGACGACGTGGCCGCCGAGGGCTGGCTCGCGGCGCTGGCCGCGGCGGCGCCGGACGCCGCGCTGATCGGCGGCAGCCTGGACACCACCCTGCTCAGCCCCGCCCACGCCGACGAGCAGCCGCTGCCGATGACCGCGCAGACCGACTTCCTGCCCTTCGCGCGCGGCGCCAACTGCGCGGCGTGGAAAGAGGTGCTGGACGCCGTCGGCGGCTGGGACGAGAACTATGTGGGCGGCGGCGAGGACATGGACCTGTCGTGGCGGGTCCGGTTGTCCCACCACCGGCTCGGCTACGCCCCCGACGCCCGGATGCACTACCGGCTGCGCGCCGAACTGTCCTCCCTGGCCCGGCAGAAGTGGAACTACGGCCGCTCCGGTGCCCGTCTGTACGACGCCTACCGGCACGCCGGGTTCCGGCGGCGCGACGGCGCGACCGTCCTGATGAACTGGTCCTGGCTGCTGCTGCACTCCCCCGACCTCGCCCGCTCCCCCGGTCTGCGCCGCCGCTGGGTCCGCTACGGCGCCCGGCTCGCGGGCTTCCTGGCGGGCAGCGTGGAGCAGGGGGTCGCCTATCTGTGAGCACGGGGGCGCCCGCCCTCAGGTGCCGGGGGCGCCCTGCCGGGCCGTGTCGATCAGGGCGTGCAGACAGGCCATGAACCGGCGGTGTGTGCCTCCGGCGTCCTCGCTCTGGAGGATGGTCGCGAAGTACTGGCTGAGGGCGGCGCCCACGGCGGCGCCGACGACCGCGTTCATCGGGTGGTCGGCGGGCAGTCCGGTGGCGGCGGCAAGGGCGGGGCCCGTGATGCGTACGGCCTCGGTGATCTGGCTGCTGCCGTGCGCCCTGAGGGCCGGGTTGGCCTCGTACATCGCGGTGAGCAGCGTGACGAGTTCCGGGTCCAGGGCATCGGCCTCGCCCAGCAGCCAGGTGTCGACGACGTCGAGGAACCCGGCGTCGGGCCGGTCCTTGAAGACGGTGGTGAGCCGGGCCGCGATCTCGTCGGGCACGGACAGGGCGATGTCGTGCTTGGAGGGAAAGTACAGGGAGACCGTCCGGGGTGCGACGTCGGCCGCCTCGGCGATGTCGGCGATGGTCGTGCCGTCGTAGCCCTGCTCGGCGAACAGGCGCATGCCCGAGCGCCTGATGGCCTCCCGCCGTCTCGCCTTGCTGCGCTCCCGGTGGGACACCCTCGCCTCGCCGCTCATGGCCGTAGCATAGTCGCAGCGGCGGCGCGGGCGGCCGGGCGCCGGGCGCCACCGGTGCGGCCCGGCGGGCGGGACCCGCGCGGCGCGGCGGCGGGCGTCACCGCCGGCCGCCGCGCCGCGCGGCGCTCCCGCCGCCCGCTACTCCTCCGGAGCGATCCGGGCACCGGAGTCGCGATCGGTCACGAGGATCGCCTCCATGGGGCAGGACTCGGCCGCGTCGACCAGTTCCGGCGCGGGCGCGGTGATCTCCGCCTCCGGGTGCGAGGCGCCGTCGCGGACCCGGAAGCGCCCGGGTGCGACGCCCGCGCAGATGCCGGTGGCCATGCACGCCTTCTCGTCGACCCGCACCCGCCACGCCTCCTCGTCCGGTCCGGGCGCCGGTGCCGGTGCGCCCCGCTCCCGCAGGCCGTCCCGGGCGGTCATGACGGGTCCCAGGCCACGAGCATCTTCTGGAGGCCCTTCACCCCTGCGCCCGTCTTCCACACGAAGTCCTCGCCGGTACCGGCCGGTCGCAGACCGGGCAGCCGCCCGAGCAGGGTGCGCAGGGCCACTTGCAGTTCCATACGCGCCAGTTGGGCGCCCAGGCAGTGGTGCGGGCCGTGGCCGAAGCCGACGTGCGACGCCTCCTTGCGGGTGAGGTCGAGCCGCTCGGGGCAGCTGTAGACGGCGGTGTCGCGGTTGGCGGACGCGTTGGAGGCGACGACCGGTTCGCCCGCGCGCACCACGCCGCCGCTCAGCTCGACGTCCTCCAGGGCGTAGCGGGCGACACCGCCGCTGCCCAGGGGCACGAACCGCATCAGCTCCTCCACGGCCTGCGGCACGAGGTCCGGGTCGGCGCGGAGCCGGGCCAGCTCGGCGGGGTGCTCGAACAGCGTGTACACGAAGTTGGGGATCTGGCTGGCGGTGGTCTCGTGCCCGGCGACCAGGACGCTGACGCCCATGGCGACCAGCTCCTCCTCGGAGAGCCGGTCCTGCTCGTCCCGTGCCGCCACCATCACGCCGAGCAGGTCGTCGCTGGGCTCCTTGCGCCGCTCGGCGACGAGTGCGGCCATGTAGTCGGACAGCTCGTCGGCGTAGCGCTCGACCTCCTCGGGGGTGAAGCGGGTGGTCGACAGCAGGGCGTCCGACCAGAGGCGGAACCGGGTGCGGTCCTCGACGGGCACGCCGAGCAGTTCGCAGATGACCGTGACGGGCAGCGGCAGCGCGAAGTCGGCCACCAGGTCGGCGGGCGCGCCGCGTCGGATCATCGCGTCGACGAGCCCGTCGGAGATCGTCCGGGCCCGCGCCCGCAGCTCCTCGACGCGGCGCGCGGTGAACGCCTTGGCGACCACCCGGCGCAGCCGGGTGTGCTCGGGCGGGTCGAACGCCAGGATGTTGCCGGGCAGACCGCGGTGGTAGCGCGTCCTGGGCTCGTCCCGGGCCGTCGCCTCGGCCCGGCTGAACCGGGCGTCGCCCAGGACGGTCTTCACGTCCTCGTACCGGGTCACCAGCCAGGCGGGCTCGCCGTGGGCCAGGCGCACCGGGCACAGCGGCTCGCTCTCGCGCAGCTCCTCGAAACGCGGCTCGATGAGCAGTTCGTCGGTCTCCTGGAAGGGGAACGGGTGAGGATCGCTGATGGCCATGAGGTGCCGCCTCTCGTGGGGGAAACCATCTGCAAGGGCTCTCCGGACGGGCGCCGGGACGGTGGTCCCGCCCGTCGTGCCGTCCTGTCGCGCCTGTCCTGTCGTGCCTGGTCGTACGCGGTCCGGGCGGGACGCCCCGTCCGCCCCGCGGCCGCCCGGAGCATCACATTTCGTCCTTATTCGACCGTAGGCAATCTTGCAGTCGGATGCAATATTGCTTTCGGACGCATTCTGGTTGGCCGTATCCGGACCGGCGGGACCCCTGCGGCGGCCGGGGACCGGCGACGGCGGTCGTGCCTGCGGCACGTAGGGTGTGCGGACCGACCGAGCCGGAACAGGCGGCCGGGCGGCCCGGCTGCGCGCGTCCCGGGGGCCGCCGCGGGCGCCGGGGAAGCGGGAGTGACGTGACCGAGACCGAGACCAGGGCCGCGACCGCCACCGCGCCGGCCCCCCTGCTCCTGGCGGACGGCCGGCCCGCCGCCGCTGCCTGGTCCCTCGACCCGGCCCTGCTGCATCTCAACCACGGCTCCTTCGGCGCGGTCCCGCTCGTCGCGCAGGAGCGGCAGCACGCGCTGCGGGCCGAGATGGAGCGGGCGCCCGTCGTGTGGTTCCCGCGCCTGCCCGGCCGGATCGCCGCCGCCCGGGGCGCGATCTCCGGCCATCTGCGCACCGATGCCGCGGACCTCGCGCTGGTGCCGAACGCCAGTGCGGGCGCCAGCGTCGTCTACGCGGCCCTGGCCGAGCGCCCCGGCGGGGACATCGTCGTCACCGACCACGGCTACGGCGCCGTCACCATGGGCGCCGAACGCCTCGCCCGCCGCTGGGGCCGCCGGGTGCGCACCGCCCGGGTGCCGCTGGCCGCCGGTGCCGAGCAGGCGTACGAGGCGGTCATGGCCGAGGCCGACGACGGTGTCGCGCTCGTGGTGCTGGACCAGATCACCTCCGCGACGGCGCGCAGGATGCCGGTGGAGCGGATCGGGGCGGAGCTGGCCCGGCGGGGCGTGACGCTGCTCGTGGACGGCGCGCACGCGCCCGGCCTGCTCGCCGCCCCGCTGGACGGGCTGGTCTGCGACGCCTGGGTCGGCAACCTGCACAAGTGGGGCTGCGCGCCCCGCGGTACGGCGGCGCTGGTCGCCCGCGGTCCGCTGCGCGACCGCCTCCACCCGCTGATCGACTCCTGGGCCGCGCACGAGCCGTTCCCGGACCGCTTCGACCAGCAGGGCACCCTGGACGCCACCGGACCGCTCGCCGCGCCCGTCGCGCTGGACTTCGTCGAGCACACCTGGGGCTGGGCGGCGGCCCGCCGCTACATGGACGAACTGGCGGAGTACGGCGCCCGGGTGATCGGCGCCGCGTTCGCCGGATCCGCCACCGGGGTGCCGAGCGCCGATGTCGGCATGCCCGTGCCCGGCATGCGCCTGGTCCGGCTGCCCGAGCCGCTGGGCACCAGCCGGCTCGCGGCGGACGCGCTGCGCGACCGGGCCCCCGCCGAACTGGGCGCGGAGACGGCCTTCACCAGCTTCGACGGCATCGGATACCTGCGGGTGTCGGCGCACGTCTACAACACCCCGGCCGACTACGACCGCTTCGCCGAGTCCAGTGTGCCGGTGGTGCGCGCATGGGCGCGGCGGGCCCCGGCGCGGAGCTGACCGGCCCTGCCGCACGGGCCGCCCGGTGCCGGACGCGGGGGCGGGGCGCCGTTGGCCGCACGGGTGGGACGGGTCCGGCGGAAAAAGATCGATCCGGGGCGCCGGCCGTGCAACCCGGACCGTGCGCGGCCCGTCTTCCCGGTCGATCGCGAAGCGGCGGCCGTGGGGGCCGTCCGCCGGTCCGCACGGGCCGCCAGGTCGGGCGATCGGTTCAGGGGGATCCCGTCATGCGTTTCCGTTCCTTCAGGTTCCCGGGCAGCTCCGCGGGCGTACGCGGCGCGGCGGCCGTCACCGCGCTCCTGGCGGCGGGCACGCTGCTGGCCGGAGCGGGCCAGGCCGCCGCGGTCAGGGGTGGCGGTCCGGCCAAGGCCGCGGACCAGCCGTACACCATGCTCATCGAGCTGAACGGACAGCAGTTCTGCGGCGGCACCCTGGTGGCACCGACCAAGGTGCTCACCGCCGGGCACTGCGTCCAGGACGCGGGGAAGCTCTCCGCGCTGCGGGTGATCGGCGGCCGGACGCAGGTGAACGGCACCGACGGCACCGTACGGCGGGTGAAGTCCGCGCGGATGGACGCGCACTACACCTCCCCCGGCCTCGCCCACGACGCGGCCGTGCTCACGCTGGACCGGGCGATGCCCTACCGGCCGATCCCGGTGGCCGGGCCGCGCGACGCCGCGCTGGTCGCCTCCGGCCGGAAGGCGCTCGTGCTGGGCTGGGGGCGCACCGGCCCCGGCGTCTCGGCCACCCGGCTGAAGCAGACCCAGCTGGTCCTCTCCCCGCTCACCGGCTGCCGCCCCTACACCGACGAGGACACCGACCCCAGGGCGATGCTGTGCGGGACGCCGAAGCGGGGCACGGCCGACAGCGTCTGTCCGGGCGACTCCGGCGGTCCGCTGGTCAGCGGCGGCAAGGTGGTGGGCATCGTGTCGTCGGGCAACAAGTACTGCGACGGCCAGTACCCGGTGTCGGTGTTCGTCCGCACCGACTCGGTCGCGGCCGGGCTCGGGCTGAAGACCGCCTGACCCGGGACGTCACGAGCCGGGCTGACCCCTCGCCCCCCTTCGAGGGGTCAGCCCCCCAACTCCCTTACGCACTATGGCGTTTCCCGGCACACACGGGCACGCTTGCGCGCGGTGTGCCGCAGGGGCACTCCGGTGACGAAGGCGGGGCGAATGAGACCGATCAGCCGTAGGGGCTTCGTGGGGTTCGGCGCGACCGTGGCGGCGGGCGTGGCGCTGGGCGCCGGCCAGCGCCCGGCGTACGCGGCCGGGCGGGCGGCGACCGGCACCGTCAAGGACGTACGGCACGTGGTGATCCTCATGCAGGAGAACCGCAGCTTCGACCACTACTTCGGCCGGCTGAAGGGGGTGCGCGGCTTCGACGACCGCAGCGGAGTGCCGCTGCCCGGCGACCGCTCGGTCTTCGAGCAGCCCAACGGGACCGGCCGCCAGTACCCGTGGAAGCTCAGCGCCACCCCCGCGGCGGGCGGCAAGGACGGGGAGACGCTGGCCCAGTGCAGCGGCGACCTGCCGCACTCGTGGACCTCGCAGCACGCGGCGTGGAACAAGGGCCGGATGGACAACTGGGTGGCGGGCGTGGGCAATGTGCGCTCGCTCGGCTATCTGGACCGCACCGACATCCCCTTCCACCACGCGCTCGCCGACGCGTACACGGTCTGCGACGCCTACTTCAGCTCCTCGCTCAGCGCCACCGGCCCCAACCGCACCTACCTGTGGAGCGGCAAGGTCGACGCCGCCAGCTACGACGGCGGCGACGAGACGGGGCTGACCTGGCAGAACTACGCCGAGGCGCTCCAGGCGGCCGGGGTGAGCTGGAAGGTCTACCAGAACGCGCAGGACAACTACGGCGACAACGGCTGCGCCTACTTCAAGAAGTTCACCGACGCCCCGGCCACCGATCCGCTGCATGTGCGGGGCATGTCGTCCGTGCCGCGGGTCACCGGCTCCACCCCGGACGACATCGCCGCCGCCATCAAGGCCGACGTGCTCGCCGGCACCCTGCCGCAGGTCTCGTGGGTGGTGCCCAACCAGGCGTTCTCCGAGCACCCGTACTCCACTCCGGGCGACGGGGCGCACTTCGTCCACCTCGTCCACCAGGCGCTGGCCGCCGATCCTGATGTCTTCGACTCCACCGTGCTGTTCCTCAACTACGACGAGAACGACGGCTTCTTCGACCATGTGCCGCCGCCGTCGCCGCCCGCCGGGACCCCCGGTGAGTTCCTGAACGGGGTGCCCTACGGGCTCGGCTTCCGGGTGCCGATGATCGTCGTCTCGCCCTGGACCCGGGGCGGCTGGGTGTCGTCGGAGGTCTTCGACCACACCTCGGTGCTGCGGTTCCTGGAGACCTGGACGGCCGCGCTCGGCACACCCGCCAAGTGCCCGAACATCAGCGACTGGCGGCGCACCGTCTGCGGGGACCTGACCGGCGTCTTCGACTTCGCCCATCCGGTCACCGGGCCGGTCTCGCTGCCCGCCACGAGCGTCATCGGCTACGCCACCTGCGGCCCGCTGCCCAACCCGGTGCCGACCACCAACGCCCGGCCCGCGCAGGAGCCCGGCACCCGCCCCGCCCGCGCGCTGCCGTACCAGCCCAACGGGTACCTGGACCGGTTCGAGTACCTGGCGAACGGCCAGATCTACGCCTGGTGCGTCATGGCCAACCAGGGCGCGCCCGCCACCCGGGCGGCGCACTTCTCCCTCCAGCCGGTGGCCTACCGGGAGTCCACGCCCTGGCAGTACACGGTCGGCGCGGGCGGCACCGCCTCCGACTTCTTCAACATCGGGCCCGCCTACGGCGACGGGAAGTACGACATCGTCATGCTGGGCCCCAACCGCTTCCAGCGGCGCTTCCGGGGCAACGCGACCACGGCGGGCCGACAGGCCGAGGTCCGCACGCGGTACGCGGTCGAGCCCGGCACCGGCAAGCTCGCCATCTGGTTCGCGATGGCCAACTCCGGTTCCGCGCCGGTGACGTTCACCATCACCTCCGACCACTACCGCGGCGACGGCCCCTGGCGCTACCGGGTCGCCGCCGGGGCCACCACGGAGGACTTCTTCAACGCGGTGGCGTTCCAGAACGGCTGGTACGACTTCACGGTCACCGTCGACTCCGACGCGTCGTGGTCGCGCCGCTTCACCGGTCATCTGGAGACGGGCGCCCCGAGCGTCAGCGGGTGACGCGGGGGTGCGGTCCGCCCTCGGGGACGGACCGCACCGCCGGCCGGCGCCGCGGTCGCCGCTGCCGTCCACGGCGCGGGCCACGGCGCGGGCCGTCTCAGCCGCAGCGGCCCGTGGGCCCGGCCCGGGTCACCACGTCGGTCCTCCCGGTCGTCGAGTCCAGCCAGATCACCTGACTGCCGCCCGGGGCGGAGGCCCCGGTCTGCGCGCCCCGGTTGCAGGACACCCGTCCCAGCCGGGTGCCGGGCGCGCCCGGGGTGCCGTTCGCGGCGAACTGGTAGAGCTTGGGGGTGGATTCGTTGCGGATCACGGTGTCGGGAAGGTAGGTGCCGACGACCGCGGCGTCCTCGGAGACCGCCAGGTCGTAGGCGTTCAGGGCGTCCGGGCCGCTGCCCGGACTGAGGTCGGCCACCTCGGAGCCGTCGAGGGCGGCGCGGCGCAGCGTCGTCGCGTTCGCGTCCAGGCCCTCGTCGAGCAGCCAGAAGACATGGGTGCCGTTGAGGGCCGTGGGGCCGAGGGACGTGGAGCCGTCGTACTGCTGGACCGCCCGGTCCTCGCCGGTCGCCACGTCCGCGACGCGGGTGGTCCACGCGTAGGTGGCGGCCAGTCCCACCCGGCTCATGTCCTGGTAGGCGACCTTGCCGTGGCTCACCGAGGACCCGTGCGCGCGGTGGTAGGTGCCGCCGCCGACGGCGTGTTCGTCCTGCGGGTCCTTGAGGCTGAGATAGACGATGCCGCTGCGGCCGCCATAGGTGTAGTAGTCGAAGGCCACCACGTCACCGTCGACGCCCGTCGCGCCGCCCACGCTGCGGCCGTGCCACAGGGTGCGGACCGGGCCGCCGGAGAGCGAGCGGGCGAGGATGTCGACGCCGCCGGGTCCGTGCGCCTGCCACACCACCGTCCTGCCGTCGGTGGCGGGCCTGGTGTGGTAGCGGCCGTCGTTGGGGCTCATCAGCCTGGGCTGCCCCTTGCCGTCGGCGCGGCCCGCCCACACCGAGTACGGTTCCGAGCCGTCCTCGTTGGACCTGGACGCCGCCCACCAGCCGCCGCCCGCGCCCAGCTCGGTGCCGGCCGTGTTGATCCGGTCGAGCAGCACCTGGCTGTCGTTGCCGAGGGCGAGTTCCCAGCCGGGCACGATGCCGTGGGCGGTGAAGGCGCCCTTGAGCCTCTTCAGTTGCGCCGCGCCGGTGCCGAGGTCCTTGGCGGCGGCGAGCACGGCCGCGCGTCCCTCGGTGAACCCGTCGAGCGGGGTGAGGTATTGGGTGAGCGCCCGGTAGACGATCCGGTCGGTGGCGGCGGCGCCCAGCTCCCTGCGGGCGTCCCACAGGGCGCCGCCGAAGATGGTCGAGTTGAGGTGGACACCGCCGTTGTCGTTGAGGAAGTCCACGCCGACGAACGAACCGGTGGTGGTGCGGCCGTCGTCGAGGTCGCGGGTCGCGCACGCGCGGGGGCCCTTGGTCCGGCACAGCCGTTCGCCCAGGAGCCCGGAGTCCGGGTCGTCGGCGGGGATGCCGTACACGGACGCCTCGATGGTGTTGCCGAAGTAGTCGGCGATGGCCTCGTTCAGCGCGCCGGACTGGCCGGCGTACATCAGGTTCGCGGTGTGCGCGATCACGCCGTGGGTCATCTCGTGCCCGACGACGTCCAGGGCGGCGGAGAACGGCAGGTACTCCTCGTCACCGCCGCCGTAGACCATCTTCTGGCCGTCCCAGAAGGCGTTGGCGTACGGCGTTCCGTAGGAACCGGTCACCCCCACCAGGGAGTTGACGGTCATACCGTGGCCGTCGAGGCTGTCGCGGCCGTGCTCGGCGCGGAAGTAGTCGTAGACCCGCCCGGCGGCCCAGTGCGCGTCCACGGCGCCCGAGGCGGTGGCGTCGGCGCCGAACGCGGGCGCCGGGGAGCTGAACTCCCTGATGCCGTCGGGCCAGGTGCCGCTCGTGTCGGCGACTTCCCTGCCGCGGGCGTCCCAGGTGGACAGGACGCCGTAGTGGTAGTCGTCCTGGGGGATGCGGGTGCTGTCGCGCAGCACATAGGTGCCCTCGGTCTCGTCGTGCTCGATGTCGAGGGGGACCTCGGTCCCGTCGAGCCGGACGCCGGTGCCCTTCTCGGCGGCGGCGAGCGGGCGGGCGGCCGGGGTGGCGGGCGCGCTACCGGCGGCCGGGCGGGCGGCACCGAAGGTCTGGACGCCGCTGTACTGGAGGACGGGGTATCCGGCGTGGGCGTCGATGTAGACCTCGCGCACCACGGGCGTGCCGTCCGCCGGGCCGGTGCCGCGCACGGTGATGTGCCGGGTGAGGACGCCGGGGCCGGCGGGCAGGACGACCAGGCCGTGGTCGGTGCCGTGCAGCAGGTCCGCCGGGTCGGTGCCGGGCGCCGCTGCGGGCCGTCCGGCGAAGTGGTGGTCGTCGAGGTCGCCGAGGACCGCGTCCACGGCCCGCTCCACGGCGAGCGCGGAGCCGATGCCGTCGGTGGTGCCGGTGGTCAGCCCCGTGAAGTACTTCCCGGAGGTGCCGGTGACGGTGCGGCGGCCGTCGTGGTTCTCCATCCGGACGACGTACTCGCCGCCCAGGACGGGGACGCCCCGGTGGCGCTGCCGCAGCCGGACGGTCTCCTCGCCGTGGGCGCCGACCGTTCCGCCGGGCACCAGGTCGTGCCGGGCGTCGGGGATCCGGTAGCGGTCCCGCCGCTGGTCCAGGTAGGCGCGGGCGGCGTCCGCCGCGCTGTCCTCGGCGGGTGCCTGCTCGCGGATGCCGCTCACCAGGGCGGGTGTCGCCGTGGCCCGTCCGGCGGTTTCTGCCGGGCCCGGCGGTCCGGCGGCTCCGGTCGCCGCCGCGGCGGCCGGGGCCAGCGAGACGACGAGTGCGGCGGCACCGAGCAGTGCCGCCGCACTCGTCCACGGGCCGCCGGGCCGTGTTCTGCCTCCGGCTGCGCGGCCGGTTCTTCTCCCAGGGTGACGCACGGTCTCCCCAACCCCCCTCGTCGGCGGTGCCGTCGGCCGAGCGCCGTCCGGCAAGGCGCCATCGAAGCGGCCGGAGGGGCGCGGCATCAACGGGCGGGGTCCGGCGGCGGCGACTTCCGGACGGGGCCGCCGGGTCCGGCCGGGGCTCGGGGGCGGGCCCGGTGAGCTGCTGCTGCGCGGGTGCGGACAGGGAGCTGTGCGGCGGGGCCGGTGCCCCGGCTTTCGACCGGTTCTCGGCGCACCGGGTCAGCTGTGGCTGACGGTGAGTCCGTAGAAGGCGACCCGGGCGCCCTTCGTGGTGCTGTCCGAGGAGGACTGGTTGTAGGAACCGGCCTTGAAGTACTGCTTGTACTGCTGGAACGAGGACGGGACGGCGTAGTGCGTGGTGCTGTCGTTCACGGTCAGGTCGATGGTGTCGCCACCGGTCACGGCGATGGTGTAGCGCCAAGTCTTGCCGGTGGCGACGTGTCCGACCGGGTGGAGGGTCTGGCCTCCCGAGGGGGAGTTCTCGGTGCCGAGGACGATGTCGCCGCCCGCCCGGTAGTACAGCTCCACCAGCGGCTTGGTGGAACTGCCGCCGCTGCCGAGGTGGATCTGTCCCACGCACACGTTGGACGTCACGGAGACCACGCGCAGGGTGGCGCTCAGCCGGTGGGTGCCGCGCAGCGGCCAGTCGGCGGCGCCGCCGCCCCGGTTCATCTCGCGCAGTTCGGAGCGGGCGTAGTGGGAGTTGGGCGTGGTGACGCCCTTCTCGGGGGCCCAGAAGGTCATCGCGCCGTCGCGGGTGTCGGTGTAGAAGTACGCGTCCTGGTAGCCGTCGCGCCCCTGGAGACGCGCGGAGGAGATGGTGGTCGGGGAGCCGGGTGAGCCGACCGGCTCCTGGAGCTGCCAGGTGGACAGGTCGAAGTTGCCGCCGGGTGCGACCTTGGGGTCGGCGGCGTCCGCGCCGCCCGTGCCGAGGACGGACAGGACGGCGGTGAGCGCCGCGACGGTCGCGGCGGCGATGGTCCGGGAACTCTGGGATGACGTCATGGGGGTTCCTGCCGGGTGGGGGGAGACGGGGAACGGAGAGTCATGACCGTTCAGCGGGCTGAACGTTGACCGCGTACATGGACTGCCGGTGCTCCGGGAACCTAAAGGTCCGCACCTGCCCCGTCAAGGCGTGCGGCACGAGGGCTCCCCGGCGCCCGGTCGCCCGGCCCCCGTTCCGCGCACCCGTGCGCGCGGGCGCATCGACGGCAGTCGGGCGCCCGCCGGGAGCGCCGGGCGCCCGTTCCGGCATCCACGCGCCCCACCGAGCGCCGCGTGCGCCGCACGGAAGGCACTTGGTACAGGCCAAAGTGCGCCGGGGCGGATACCACCGGCCCGGCACCTCCCCCGCCCCCTCGACCTTGCGTCACCGTGCCGGTACGGTGCGTGTTCACTCCATGAGGGGTACACGCACATATCTCGCACGAGTCCTTCACCGATCGCACACCTTCGGCCAGCGGGCCTTCCGGGCACCCGGCCGGGGGCAGACGCGGCGCCCGCCGCGTGCCTAGCCTCCCGGGCCATGCGATCACCTCTGATGCGCCGCTTCGGCCTCGCCACCGTCCTCGGTCTCGCCCTCGCCGTCTTCGGCCTCGCCCCCAGCGCGAGCGCCGATCCCGCGCCGGCCTCCCTGACGTTCGCCACCGACACCGCCGCCACCACACCCGGCGGCACGGTCCAGCTGTCCATGACGCTGACCAACAACAAGACGTACGACGTCCTCTTCGTCCATCAGACGATCGACCCCACCTGGCTGACCACCCAGCGCCCGGACCTCAAGTACAGCTTCACCGGGTGCAGCCTCGCCACGGCCACCGGCAGCACGCCCTGTTCCGGCACCGGCCCGGCCAACCTGGGCGCCAACTACGGCGCCACCGTCCCGCCGGGGCAGAGCCGCACCGTCACCCTCACCCTCCAGGTCGCCGCGGACTCGGGCTGCAACGGCACCATCGGCTTCTACTCGTACTACTACGCCGAGTTCAGCGACAGCACCAACAGCAGCGGCGGGCCCGTCTACACGCCCGAGACACGGGTGAACTGCGCCTGACCCTCCGCCGCGGGGACCGGATTTCGGCCCGGGGCGAAGCGGGCGCCGCGACCCGGATGCGCGGCGCGCGGACCGGTGGGCCGGACCCGGCCGCCGGTCCGCGCGCGGGCCGCCACCTGGGACCCGGCCGGTCCGGGCGCCGCGCGTCCGGCCCGGCCGCGGCGCCCGCGCCGGGCGCGCGCGGCCCGCGGCCCGACCGGCGAGTCCCTGCCGATTTTCCGTCAGGACCCGGCACACGGCTCCATCAGGCACACAAACCCTTCACCATATGACGCGACGGATGCGTCGACGGCCGGTGTCCGAGGGGGGTACCGGCGTCACGCGAGGGGCCGCGCCCGCTCCACAAGAGCCGCGCCGCCCTGCCGGGGAGAGGACCTCACCGCATGAAGCGGACCATACGCACGACCGCGCTCACGGTCGGCGCGCTCGTCGCCGCGCTGGGACTGCCCGCAGGGGCCGCCCACGCCGACGGCACCGCGCCCCGCGTCGACCTGCGGACCCTGATCGTGAGCGACGGCGGCCCGTCCACCGGCGCGATAGCCGCCGAACTCGACGCGGCCGGCACGCCGTACACGGAGATCGACCTGACCCGGGCCGGGAGACCCGTGATCGACGCGGCCTTCCTCGCGGACACGGTGGACGGCCGGCCGCGGGCCAGATTCCAGGCCGTCGTCCTGCCCGACGACAACCCGTTCCCGGCGAACTCGCCCGAGATGGCCGCACTCGCCGCCTACGAGAAGACCTACGGCGTCCCGCAGGTCGACGCCTACACCTACGCCCGCCCCCAGGCCGGGCTCCAGCTGCCGACCGCCGGCGGCTACTCCGGCAGCGTCGACGGGGTCGAGGCCCAGGTGACGGCCGCGGGCAAGGCCGGACCCTTCGGCTATCTGTCCGGAGCCGTGCCCTTCGAGGACAACTCCCCGAGCGTCGCGGAGAGTTACGCCTATCTCTCCCAGCCCGCGGCCGGGGCCGACTTCACGCCGTACGTGGACGCCCCGATCCCCGGGCAGTCGGGGCGGCGCGGCTCGCTGGTGGGCGAGTACCGCCACGACGGGCGGCGCGAACTGGTCGTGACCTTCGTCTACAACCAGTACCAGCAGCAGTTCCGGCTGCTGGCCCGCGGCATCGTGGAGTGGATGACCGGCGGTGTGCACCTGGGCGCCTCGCGCAACTACTTCGCCGTGCACGTCGACGACGTCTTCGCCGCCGACGACCGCTGGGACACCCAGCTCAACTGCACGCCCGGCGACGTCGACTGCCCCATCGGCCAGGGCACACCCGACCCGATCCGCATGACCCCGGCGGACGTCGACTACGCCACCTCCTGGGAGCAGAGCCACGGCTTCACCCTCGACCTGGTCTACAACGCGGTGGGCAGCGACGACGAGCGCGCCGACCACAACGGCGCCGACCCGCTGGCCGACAAGCTGATCGCCGACCGCGACCGCTTCCGCTGGGTCAACCACACCTACACGCACGCCTTCCTCGGCTGCCGGCAGGACGTCTCGGTGGTCCCCTGGAAGTGCGAGACCGACGAGGACGGCGCCACCGAGTGGGTCAGCCGGCAGGACATCTCCGACGAGATCTCCGTCAACCGCGCCTGGGGGGAGAAGGCCGGGCTGCCGCTGGACGACACGGAACTGGTCACCGGCGAGCACTCGGGCCTGCGGGTGCTGCCGCAGCAGCCCGACGACAACCCCAACCTGGCGCCCGCCCTCGCCGACAACGGCGTGACCTGGCTCGCCTCGGACAACTCCCGTGACCCCGAACAGCGCCGGGTCGGCACCGCCACCACCGTCTCGCGCTACCCGATGAACGTCTTCTACAACGCGGGCCGGGCCGGCGAACAGGTCGACGAGTACAACTGGCTCTACACCAGCCGCGCCCAGGGCGGCAGCGGCATCTGCGAGGACAACCCGGCCACCACCACCTGCCTGCCGGCCCCGCTGGACACCGCCACCGGCTACGCGGACCACATCGTGCCGCTGGAGACCCGCATCGCCCTCGGCCACGTCCTCTCCAACGACCCCAGGCCGCACTTCGTCCACCAGTCCAACCTCGCCGAGGAACGCATCGCCTACCCGGTCCTGGACGGCGTGCTCGACGGCTACCGCGCGCTGTTCGCCGACGACACCCCGCTGGTGAACCTGCGGATGGCGGACATCGGCACCGAGATGCAGCGCCGCAGCGCCTGGCAGTCGGCCCTGAGCGCCGGGCAGGTCACCGCGTACCGGATCGGCGACACGGTCACCGTGTCCGCCCCCGACGGGGTCGACGTGAGCGCCACCCTGCCCGCCGGAACCACCCTGGCCGGACAGGACTTCGGCACCGCCTACGCGGGCGCCCGCTCCGGCTGGACCGCCTCGGCCGGGCAGCCGCTCGCCTACTCCCTGCCCGCCTCGGCCCCGGCCGCACCCGCGTCCCCGGCCGCACCCGGCACCACCGTGACCGGACCGGTCACCGCACCCGCACCGCACGCCCGGATCCCCTCCGGCGTGACAGCCAGGAGCGCGCCCACCACGGCGCACTGAACGGCGCACCGAAACGGTCCCGGCCGCGACCCAGCGGCCGGGACCGGCACTGCCACCCCACACCTCGGCCGTGGAGCACACCTCGATGCACGTTCACCACGGCGCGCGCGACTCCGCCCCCGCGCGCGTCACCCTGCTCACCGAAGGCACCTACCCGCACAGTCACGGCGGTGTCAGCGTCTGGTGCGACCAGCTCGTCACCGGCATGCCCGATCTGGCCTTCGACGTCCTCGCCGTGACCGGCACCGGCCGCGAGCCGCTGGTGTGGGAGCTGCCCCCGCACGTCGGCAGCGTGCTGTCGGTCCCGATGTGGGGCAGCCCGCCCGGCGGCCGGCCGCCCCGCGGCCGCGCGCGGCGGCAACTCACCGCCGACTACGAGCAGTTCCTCACCGCACTGCTCGACCCGGGCGTCGAGGACGGCTTCGCGCCCGCGCTGCACGCCCTGGCACGGGCCGCCGCCGCGGGCACCCTCGGCCCGTTCCTGCGCGGCGACCGGGCGGTCGCCGTGCTGAGCGCCGTGTGGAACCGGCCCGGACTGGTGGTCCGGGAGGCCCGGCCCACCGTGCACGACGCGCTGACCGCCACCGGGCTGCTCGAACACGCGCTGCGCCCGCTGGCCGCGCCCCCGCCGCACACCGGGGTCGCGCATGCGGTCAGCGGCGGGGTGGCCGTCCTGCCGGGCCTCGCCGCGCTCGAACAGCACGGGGTGCCGCTGCTGCTCACCGAGCACGGCGTCTATCTGCGCGAACGTTTCCTCGGCTACCGCACGGCGCCCTACCGCTGGCCCGTCAAGGCGGTCGTCCTCGGCTTCTTCCGGCTGCTGGCCGAGGAGACCTACCGCAGGGCCGCGCTGATCACACCGGGCAACCGCTACAACCGGCTGTGGGAGGAGGAGGGCGGCGCCGACCCGGAGGCGATCCGCACGGTCTACAACGGCGTCGACCCGGCCGCCTTCCCGCCCGCCGGACCCGAGCCGGAGGTGCCCACCCTCAGCTGGGCGGGCCGCGTCGACCCGATCAAGGACCTGGAGACCCTCATCCGCGCCTTCGCCCTGGTCCGGGCCGAACTCCCCGAGGCCAGGCTGCGGTTGTTCGGCGGCACACCGCGCGGCGGCGAGGCGTACCGGGAGCGCTGCGAGGCGCTGGCGGCCGAACTCGGCCAGGGCGACGCCGTCCGGTTCGAGGGGCGCGTGGACGACATCAAGGACGCCTACGCCGCCGGGAACGTGGTGATGCTCTCCAGCATCAGCGAGGGCTTCCCGTTCACCCTGATCGAGGCCATGTCGTGCGGGCGGGCGACCGTCTCCACGGATGTGGGCGGCGTACGGGAGGCGGTCGGCGACGCCGGTCTGGTCGTACCGCCGCGCGACCCGGCCGCGATGGCCGCCGCCGCGCTGCGGCTGCTGGGCGACGCCGGGCGCCGCGCGGCGATGGGCGAGGCGGCCCGGCTGCGGGTGATCGAGCAGTTCACCCTGCGCCGGACCATCGAGACGTTCCGCTCCATCTACCTGGAGCTGTCCGCCTCCTCCGGGACGGCGACGGCGGCTTCGGGAGCGCCTTCGGCGGTGAAGGAGCGGTCCGGATCGCGCTGCGGCGCCGCGGCGGGCGCGCACCCACTGCCCGGCATCTCCCCCGCCGCTCCCGCCGGTCCGGTCCGCTCGGGCACCGGGAGCGTGGCCCTGTGAGCGGCCCCATGGCGCTGGAACCCGGCGGCGCCGAACAGGACACGCCGGCCCTGCGCCTCGCCGGGACCAGCAGGGTCCGCGCCCGGCGCGGGGACGACCGCACCCTCGCCCTGCGGCTGCCCCGGCTCGCGCCGGACGAGAGCGCGGTCAGCGCGCTCGCCGCCGACCTGTCCGACCGGGTGGGCCCCGCGGTCCACCCCTACGAGGTGGCCGCGCTGCTGGAGGCCGAAGGGCTGTCCGCCGACGTCATCCGGGACCGCTACGGCCATCCGGACCTGTTCTCGCTGGCCGCCGCGCTCTACGAACGGGTGCCCCGCAGCTTCCCCGAACCCGCCCCGGCGCCCGATCCCTGGCGCCCCGACCATGTGCGCTGCCTGCTGCGCGGTGTCCTGTTCGCGCTGCCCGGCCTGGCCTATCTCCTGACCGCGCCCCTGTGGTCCGCCGACGGCTCCGCCTCCCCGCTGGTGGTGGCCGGTGTCGTCTCCTGGGCCTGGGGCCAGGCGCTGGGGCACCGCGCCCATCTGCGGATGACCGCGGGCCGCCGGGAGGCCGGACGCACCCTGCTCGCCGGGGCCCCGCCGGGCGCGCTGCTGGCCACGGCCGCCGCCGCTCTCACGGCCGGCGGCAAGGCGGTGCTCTGGGTGGCGGCGGCGCAGTCGGCGTACCTGGCGGCGGCGGGCGTCCTGCTGGTGCTCGCCCGCGAGCGGTGGCTGCTGGCCGCGCTCTCCCCGCTGATCGCCGGGGCCGCGCTGCTGCCGTGGTGGGAGCCGGGCCCCGCGGTACGGGCGGGGCTGGTGCTGCTGGCGCTGCTGGCCACGCTCGCCGCGACCGCCCGCGTCCTGCGCGAGGTCTGCTCGGCGCCCGCCGGGACCGGCGGCCCGCGCCCCCGCCCGGTGACCTCCCTGCCGTACGGCCTGTTCGGTCTGTCGGCGGCGGTCCTGGTGCTGCTGGAGGGGCGGCTGCACCCGTACGCCGTGATCGTGCTGACCGTGAGCATGGGACCGGCGGAGTGGCTGCTGTACCGCTACCGCGGCTGGTCGGTCGCGGCGCTGCGCCGGGCCACCACACCGGCGGGCTTCCTGCTGCGCTCGGCCGGGGTGCTCGGCTGCTGTCTGCTGGCCTATCTGCTGCCGCTGCTGCCCGCGGCGCCGCTGACCGGTGCCCCGCCGGCCGAACTGCTGCTGCTGGCCGCCGCGTTGTGGACGGCGCTGCTGCTCCAGGCGTTCGGTGCGGCCTGGCCGCCGGCCGCCGTCTGTCTCCTGGCCGCGGGCGGCGCCGGCGCGGTCACCGTGCTGCGGCTGCCGCCCGGGGCCGAGGCGCTCCCGCTGTGCTGCGGCGGCGCCGCGCTGTGTCTCGCGGTGTGCGCGCTGTGTCTGCTGGGCCGTCCGGCCCCGCACCTGTGACCGGCCCGTACCGCGTCACCGCCCACCGCGTCACCGCCCACCGCGGACGCGCCGCCGAGCGCCCGCCACCGAACCGCCCGACCTCCTGGAAAGGACACCGCGTTGACATCCGCACCGCTCGCCGCAGTCACCGGGGCCGAAGGCTTCATCGGCTCGCATCTGACCGAGGCCCTGGTCGCCTCGGGGCACCGGGTCAGGGCCATGGCCCAGTACAACTCCTTCTCCTCCTACGGCTGGCTGGAGACCCTGCCCGCCGACGTCCTCGACCAGGTCGACGTCGTCCTCGGCGACGTCCGCGACCCCGGCTCGGTGCGCGCCCTGCTCGACGGGGCCGACTGCGCCTACCACCTGGCCGCCCTCATCGCGATCCCGTACTCCTACCGGGCACCGCACAGTTATGTGGAGACCAATGTCACCGGCACCCTCAATGTGCTGGAGGCCGTGCGCGCCCTGGGCACCCCGAGGCTGGTGCACACCTCCACCAGCGAGACGTACGGCACCGCGCTCACGGTGCCCATCACCGAGGACCATCCCATCAACACCCAGTCGCCGTACGCGGCGTCGAAGGCGGGCGGCGACCGTCTCGCCGACAGCTACCACGCGAGCTTCGGCACCCCCGTGGTGACGCTGCGGCCGTTCAACACCTACGGCCCGCGCCAGTCGATGCGCGCGGTGATCCCCACCGTCATCGGGCAGGTGGCGGCCGGAGCGCGCACCATCACCCTCGGCGATCTGCGCCCCACCCGCGACTTCACCTACGCGGCGGACACCGCGCGGGCGTTCCTCGCGGTCGGCACGGCACCGGCCGAGCGGGTCGTCGGGCGCACCTTCAACGCCGGTACGGGCGGGGAGATCTCGGTCGGCGACCTCGTCGCGCTGATCGGCAAGGTGATGGACACCGCGCTCGACGTGCGCGCGGAGCCGGCCCGGCTGCGGCCCGCGGGCTCCGAGGTGATGCGGCTGGTCGCGGACGCGTCCCGGCTGGCCGGGGCGACCGGCTGGCGGCCCGCGCACACCCTGGAGGAAGGACTCGCGCGCACCGTGGAGTTCTTCCGCGACCCGGCCAACCTGGCCCGCTACAAGACCGGCATCTACAACATCTGACCGCCCGGCACATCCAGCACGTCCACGGAAGGAGAGGCTCCATGCATGCAGTGATCCTGGCGGGAGGCAAGGGCGTCCGGCTGCGGCCGTACACCACCGCGCTGCCCAAGCCGCTCGTGCCCATCGGCGACCAGCACGCCATCCTGGAGATCGTACTGCGCCAGCTCTCCACGGCCGGCTTCACCGGCTGCACCATCGCCATCGGCCACCTCGGCGAGATCATCCGCGCCTATGTCGGCGACGGCTCCCGGTGGGGCCTGGACGTCGACTACTCCGCCGAGGAGAGTCCCCTGGGCACCATGGGGCCGCTCCTCACCATCCGCGACCGCCTGCCGGAGAGCTTCCTCGTCATGAACGGCGACGTGCTCACCGACCTCGACTACGCCGACGTGCTGCGCCGCCACCGCGACTCGGGGGCGCCGCTGACCATCGCCACGTACGCCCGCAAGGTGCACATCGACTTCGGGGTGCTGACCACCGACGCCAGCAAGGTGGTCGCCTTCACCGAGAAGCCCAGCCTGGACTACAGCGTCTCCATGGGCGTCTACGGTCTGTCCCGGTCCACGCTCGGCGCCTACACGCCCGGCCTGCCGCTCGGCTTCGACGAACTCGTCCTCGACCTGCTGGCCGACGGACACCCGCCGCACGCCTACCAGTTCGACGGGTACTGGCTGGACATCGGCCGGCCCGACGACTACGACCGGGCCAACGCCGAGTTCACCACCCGCAAACCGCTCCTGCTCAAGGGGGTCTGAGCCTCCCATGCGCATCCTCGTCCTGGGCCACACCGGCTATCTGGGACGCCATGTGTCCGGGCACCTGCGCGAGCTGCCGCGCGCACGGGTGCTCGGCGCCGGGCGCTCCCCCGCCGCCGGCGTGGACATCGACCTCTCCCGGCACACACCGGACCGGGTGGCCGAGGCCGTCTCGGCGGCGGCGCCGGACGCCGTCGTCAACTGCGCGGGGGCGACCGGCGGCGACCCGGTCACCCTGGCCGAGGTCAACGCCCGCGGCCCGGCCGTGCTGGCCGCCGCGGTACGCGCGGCGGCACCGGCGGCCCGCCTGGTGCACCTCGGTTCGGCCGCCGAGTACGGCCCCGGCCGACCGGGCCGGCGCACCACCGAGTCCGCGGCCACCCGGCCGCTCGGCCCGTACGGCGCCACCAAGCTCGCCGGCACGGTCGCGCTGACCTCCGCCGGACTCGACGCGGTGGTCCTGCGGGTGGGCAACCCGGTGGGTCCCGGCGCGCCGGCCACCGGGCTGCCCGGCCGGGTGACCGCGCTGCTGCGCGCCGCCGGGCAGGGCACCGGCACGGTCCTGCCGCTGGGCGACCTGTCGGCGTACCGCGACTTCGTCGACGTACGCGATGTCGCGCGGGCCGTCGCCCTCGCCCTCACCGCGCCCGGTCCGCTGCCGCCGGTGCTCAACATCGGCGGCGGCGAGGCCGTACCGGTGCGCACGCTGGTGCGGAAGCTGGCGGACGCGGCCGGATTCCGCGGCCGGATCGAGGAGGACGCGGCCGGGTCGGCCCGCTCGGCGCGGGTGTCGTGGCAGTGTTCGGACATCACCGCCGCCGCCCGCGCCCTGGGCTGGCGGCCCGTCCACCCGCTCGACGCGTCGGTGGCCGCGCTGTGGGCCGCCGGTGTCCCCGCGCGGCCCGGCCCGGAAGGTGAGCGCGTCCCGTGAAGCTGCTGATCCCGCTCTATGTGCATCCGGCCGAGGACCCGGGCGCCTGGCACCGCCTCATCACGGCGGCGGCCCGCACCTACGCGGTCGTGCTCAACCCGGCCGACGGCCCGGGGTCCGCTCCCGACCCGGCGTTCGCCGCGGTCGCCGACGCGCTGCGCCGCGCCGGGGCCCGCCTGCTCGGCTACGCCGACACCGACTACGGCACGCGCGATCCGGCCGCGGTCGTGGACGACGTGCGCCGGCACCGCGACTGGTACGGGGCCGACGGCTGTTTCCTGGACCGGGTGACCGCGGCGCCCGCCGGGCTGCCGGCCTGCCGGCGCCTCGTGCGGTCGGTGCGCAGGCTCGGCACCGGCACGGTGGTGCTCAACCCGGGCGTGCATCCGGCGCCCGGCTATGCCCGGCTCGCGGATCTGACGGTCACCTTCGAGGGCCACTGGTCGGCGTACGTCTCGGCGTTCAGCCGTCCGGCCTGGGCGGCTCGGCTGCCGCCCGGCCCGCTGTGCCACCTGGTGTACGGCGTGCCCGAGGCGCTGGTGCCGCTCGCGGTGCGCACCGCGCGCGAGCGCGGGGCGGCCGTGTGCGGGCCGGTGACCGGCGAGCCGCCCAACCCCTGGAGCGGTCTGACCCCGGCGCTGGCCGGGTCGGACCGATGAGTCCGACCCGGAGAAGGCGATGAGAACGACGACGAGGACGCTGCTGGCGTGCGCGGGCGCGCTGGCCGCGCTGGCGGTGCCGTCCCTGGCCGGGTGCACGGCCGCGGACGGGAACGGCGGGGAGGCCCGACGGCCCGGCGCGCACGGCTCACACGCCCCGGGGGGCGCGCACACCGTGCCGGGCGGGCCGCACCCGGCGCGCTGGCGGCCGGGGCCCGGCCTCGCCTGGCAGTGGCAGCTCGACGGGCGGGTGGACCCCTCGGTCGACGTGCCGGTCTACGACATCGACGGCTTCGAGAACACCGCGGCCGACGTCGCCCGGCTGCACCGGGCCGGGCGCAAGGTGATCTGCTACGTCGATGTCGGCTCCTGGGAGGACTTCCGGCCCGACGAGAAGACCTTCCCGCGGTCGGTGCTGGGTGCCACCAACGGCTGGCAGGGTGAACGCTGGCTGGACATCCGGCGGCTGTCCGTGCTGCGGCCGATCATGGAACGACGCTTCGACATGTGCCGCGACAAGGGCTTCGACGCGGTGGAACCGGACCTGGTGGACGCCTACTCCGACCACAGCGGCTTCCCGCTCACCGCTGCCGACCAGCTCCGCTACAACCGGATGATCGCCGCCCTCGCGCACGCGCGCGGGATGTCGGTGGGGCTGAAGAACGATCTGCCGCAGATCCCGCAGCTGGTCGGCGACTTCGACTTCGCGGTCAACGAGGAGTGCGCGCAGTACGGCGAGTGCGCGCGGCTCGCCCCGTTCGTCGCGGCGGGCAAGGCCGTCTTCCACGTCGAGTACAAGGAGCCGGTCGAGGAGTTCTGCGCGCAGTCCCGGCGGCTTCGGCTCTCGTCGATGCGCAAGAAGCTGGGGCTGGGGGTGTGGCGGCAGCCGTGCTGACCGGCGGCCCGGCGGGCGGCGGACGCGGGAACCGGCCCCGCGCCCGCCGCCTGCTGCCTGCTGCCTGCTGCCTGCTGCCTGCTGCCTGCTGCCGTCAGGCGACCCGCACCGGCAGGCTGCGCGGGCCGCGGATCAGCAGCCCCTCGCGCCAGGTGACGGCCGCCGGGTGGATGTCCAGGGCCAGGCCGGGACAGCGGTCCAGCAGGGTGCGGAAGGCGATACGGGCCTCCAGCCGGGCCAGTGGCGCGCCCAGGCAGTGGTGGATGCCGTGGCCGAAGGCGACATGGCCGCGGGCGTCCCGGGAGATGTCGAAGCGGTCCGGTTCCGGGAAGCGCCGCGGATCCCGGTCGGCGTCGGCGAGTGCCACGAGGACCAGTTCCCCGCCGCCGGGGATCTCGGTGCCGCCGATGGTCACCGGGCCGGTGGTGAAGCGGTAGGTGGGGGTCTCCACCGGGCCGTCGTAGCGCAGCATCTCCTCGATCGCGGCGTCGAGCCGGGTGGGATCGGCGCGCAGCGCGGTCAGTTGCCCGGGATGGGTGAGCAGGGCGAGGACGCCGTTGGAGAGGAGGTTCACGGTCGTCTCGTGGCCGGCGACGAGCAGCAGCCAGGCCATGCCGACCAGTTCCTCGTGGGCAAGGACGTCGCCGCTGTCGTCCTCGCCGTGGATCAGGGCGCTCATGAGGTCGTCGCCGGGGCGCCGCCGCTTGCCGTCCACCAGTTCCTCGATGTACCGGGCCATCGCCTCGGTGGCCGCCCTGCGCCGGTCGAGCGCGGTGGCGCCGATCGCGTCGTTCGACCAGGCGCGGAACGCCTCGCGGTCCAGGTCCGGGACGCCGAGCAGGTCGCAGATCACGGTGATGGGCAGCGGGAAGGACAGTGCCTCGACGAGGTCGACGCGGCCGCCGGGCGCGGCCAGCATCGCGTCGAGCAGTCCGTCGGTCGTCCGCTGGATCCGCGGGGCGAGTCCGGCCACCCGGCGCGGGGTGAACTCGCGGGCGACCAGGCGCCGCAGCCGGGTGTGGTCCGGCGGGTCCATGCCGAGCATGTGGGGGCCGGAGGAGGCCGATCTGAGGGGCAGCGCCGGGGACGCGTTGGCCCAGTTCTTGGAGAGCCGGGGGTCGGCGAGCGCGGCCCGCCCGGCTTCGTACCCGACGACGAGCCAGGCCTCGGCGCCCCCTTCGGGCATCCGTATCCGGTGCACCGGTCCGCGTTCGCGCAACCGGGCGTAGACCGGATAGGGGTCGCGGGTGAACGACTCGCCGAGTGCGGCGAGGTCGACGGTCTCCAAGGGGCCCACCTCCGTGTCACGGTGCGGGAACTGTATCCCCGTCGGTCCCGGTCCCCGCCCGTCCCGGTGACCGGCGTCCCGCGCCGGTCACCGGCCGGGCCCGGGGCGGGGCCGGGCCGGGCCCCGGGCTCAGGTCTCCGGGGGGTGCGGTGTACGCGGTGCGTGGCCGCCGTCCGGTGCCCTGTCCCGGGCCGGGGCGCGTGCCGGGTCCGCCGCGGCGGGGCCGGGGGCGACGGCCGCGGGCGCCGCGGCGGCCGGGGCGGCGGGACGGGGCGCGGCGGGTGCCGTCTTCGGTGCGGCGAGGGCGGTCCGTACCGGGCGCGAGCGGATCAGCGAGGCCGCGGCGGCGGCCAGGGACATCGCGATGGCCAGCGAGAAGACCACCACGAGCCCGTCGTGGAAGGGCTGCGAGATCAGGTGCGGGAAGAACTCGCGTCCGGTGAGGTGCCCGACGGCCGACGGCGACAGATGGTCCAGGATGGACGGGCCGAGCAGGTGTTCGATCGGGTTGTAGCCGAGGAACGCGGCGAACAGCACCCCGACCGGTGGCAGCCCGGCCACGGTGTGCGCGGCCGCGTCCGGCACGCCCTGCGCGGTGAGCCCGGAGGTCAGGGTGTGCGGCAGGGTCCCGGAGAGACCGGCCACCATCAGCGAGAAGAACACGCCCATGGACAGCACCATGCCGGCGTTCTGGAAGGTGGCCCGCATCCCGGAGGCCGCGCCGCGGGCGTCGGCCGGCACGCTCGACATGATGATCGACGTGTTCGGCGCGGCGAACAGTCCGCCGCCGAGCCCGTTGAGGAGGATCAGCACGGCGAACGTCCAGTAGTCGAAGTCGCTGGGCAGGACGAGCAGTCCGGCGAACGACACGGCCATCACCACGAACCCGGACGCGGCGAAGAGCCGGGCCCCGAACCGGTCCGACAGCGCCCCGGAGACGGGACCGGCGAGCAGGAACCCGATGGTCAGCGGGAGCATGTAGATGCCCGCCCACAGCGGGGTGTCGACGTAGTCGTAGCCGTGCAGCGGCAGCCAGATGCCCTGGAGCCAGATGATCAGCATGAACTGGAGTCCGCCGCGGGCGACGGCGCCGAGCAGGGTGGCCGCGTTGCCCCCGGCGAAGGCCGCGTTGCGGAACAGCGCCAGCGGGAACATCGGTTCGGCGACCCTGGTCTCGATCACGCAGAACGCGGCGAGCATCGCCAGGCCGCCGAGGAGTCCGGCCAGCACCCAGGGGTTGGTCCAGCCCATGGTGTGGCCGCCGTAGGGCTGGATGCCGTAGGTGATGCCCGCGAGCAGCGCGGTCAGTCCGACGGCGAAGGTGATGTTGCCCCACCAGTCCATCCGGCCGGGGCGGCGCACCCCGGTCTCGCGCAGCGACCGGTACGCCCAGACGGTGCCGATCAGTCCGATGGGCACGTTGACCCAGAACACCGAGCGCCAGTTCCAGGTGACGAGCAGTCCGCCGAGGACCAGTCCGAGGAACGAACCGGCGATGCCCGCCACCATGTTGACGCCGAGCGCCATGCCGCGCTGCCGGGCCGGGAAGGCGTCGGTGAGGATGGCGGCGGAGTTGGCCATCAGCATGGATCCGCCGACGGCCTGCACGATGCGCCAGCCGATCAGCCACAGCGCGCCGCTGCCGCCGTGGAAGGGGTCGAGGGAGAGCACCACCGAGGTGAGCGTGAAGACGAGGAAGCCCGCGTTGTAGATGCGGACGCGGCCCATCATGTCGCCGAGCCGGCCCAGGGCGACCACCAGCACGGCGGTCACCAGCATGTAGCCCATCAGCATCCACAGCAGATAGCTGACGTTGGCGGGTTCGAGCGGGTCGAGGCGGATGCCGGTGAAGATGCCCGGCAGCGAGATGAGCACGATGGAGCTGTTGATGGTGGCGAGCAGCATGCCCACCGTGGTGTTGGTCAGCGCCACCCACTTGTAGCGGGGGTGGTCGACGTCGATCCGTGGGCCGCGGGCCTTGCGCGCCGGGGCGGCGTCCGGGCGCGCGGCGGCCGGGCCGGTTGTCCTGCCCGTGCCGTCGTCGTGCCCCGGACCGTCCGTGCGGCCGGTGTCCTCGGTGGTCATCGCAGGCTCCCGGTGGTGTGGGGTCCGGGCAGCGGGCGCGGCGGCACGGCGTCGTCGCCGAGCATCCGCCGCACCAGCGGCAGGGCGGTGCGTATCGCTGTTCCCAACGCCTGTCGGTCCTCCTCGGGCAGAGTGGTCAGCAGTTCGGCCAGCCGGGTGTCGCGTGCCTCGCGGCGGGCGGCGAGCACGTCCCGGCCCGCCGCCGTGACGCCGACCAGGGTGGCCCGTCCGTCGTCGGGGTCGCCGACGCGCAGCACGAGGCCCTGGGCCTCCAGCCGCTGCACCAGCTGGGTCATGGACGGCTGGCTGACGCCCTCGGCCACGGCCAGCGCGGTCAGCCGGGCCGGGCCCTCGCGTTCGAGGCGCGCCAGGGTGGCGGCGGCGGTGAAGCTCAGCTCCCGCCGGTCCGCCAGGGCCCGCACGACCGCCGAGGCCAGATCGGCGAGTTCCCGTGCGGTGTCCCGCGGGGAGCGGGCGGGCTGTGACTGGTCCATTACTTCTTCGTATCACGCGCTTATATAGGTGCCCTATCAAATCTCCGTAAGAAAATATTGGGAACAGGGGGCGGTCGAAGCGCGGGGCCTCCCGGGGCGTGCCGGATCGCGCCGGGGCACACCCGGGAGCACGCCGGGGCGCCCCGGGGACACGGCGGCTGTCAGTGACCGGGGCGCGACGGCGCCGGTGGCCGGGGCGCGGTGGCCGTCAGGCGGCCGGGGTCGCAGCGGTAGAGCGTCTGCGGGGCCGCCGCCGTGCCGCCGGGTGCGGCCGCCGCTCCCCCGGCGGTGGCGGTGGCGGTCCGGGCGGGGCGCCCGGCGCCGTAGGCGGAGGCGGGGACCACGGAGCAGTCCGACCTGACGCGGGCCGTGATCCGCTCCGCGGTGCTCGGCGCCCCGTCTCCGCCGAACAGCGGGGCGAGCCCGCGTCCGCCGCCCACCAGCACGTACCGCAGCCGGCCGGTGTCCACCAGGTTCCGGAACCCCGCCTCGGTGGGGAACGGCACCCGGCCGCTGAAGCCGCCCAGCGGCAGCACCCTGGCCCCGGCGCCGAGGATGTACGGCGAGGCGCCGTTCCAGCCGGTGGTCGCGAAGACGTACGCGGCCCGTCCCTGGTGGGCGCGCGTGTAGGTGAGCAGCTTGCGCTGGTCGGCGCTCAACTGGTCCTCGCCGCTGAGGATGTTCAGCGGTCCGCCGCCCCCGGCCGCCCTTCCGGTGCGCTGTCCGGACCGCGCCGCCCGGACGGAGGGGGCGGTGTCCGCTCCCGCGCCGCTCGCCGGTGCTCCCTGGGCGGGAGCCGCGGCGGGTCGCGGACCGTGCTGCCCCGAGCCGCCGGCCGGGCCGACCGCCCCCATGGCGGAACTCGCGGCGGCGGGGTCGAAGACCTGTGCCGTCCAGACGCCCGGCGCGGTCAGCACCGCCGCGACGGACGCGACACCGCCGGCGACCGCGATCCGCCCGGCGAAGCGGCCCCGTCCGGGCCGGGCGGCGAGCAGCAGCATCGCCGCCGCGAGGCCGAGGACGGCGACGGCGGGCGCCGGCCAGGCGAGGAAGGAGGAGTATCCCGAGGCGAGGTACGCGCTCCAGGCGGCCGTCGCCGCCACCGCGCCGGGCAGCACCAGAGCGCGTCGGCCGCCGCCGCGGTGGGCCCGCCGCAGCAGGGCGGCCCCGCCGCCGGTGAGGGCCGCCAGCGGTGCCGCGATCACTCCCATGTAGTAGGTGTGGCCGCCGATGCTGCCCGCGCTGAAGACCAGGAAGAAGGTGGCGAGCCAGGTGCCCCACAGGACGAACCCGGCGCGGAGCGGGTCGGTGCGGGGCCGGCCCCGGCGCCACAGCACCCCGCAGACCAGGGCGAGGGCGGCGAACGGGTAGAGCCAGCCGGTCTGGACGGCGATGGCCGGGTCGAACATCTTCAGCCAGCCCTTGCGGTCGCTGCCCCAGGCACCGGCGGCGCCGCCCGGTCCGGCGGCGGGGCCGCCGACTGCGGTGGCGGGCGCGGCGGTCCGCTCCCCGCCCGTGCGCGCGTCCGCGCCTCGGTCCGCGCCCGGCGCCGTGTGCCGCTCGCCGCGGCCGTCCCCGCCGTGGCCGCCCCCGCCCTGGGTGGCGCTGACGCTGCCGGTCGCGGCGGCGCTGACCCCGAGCGAGGAGAAGCGGTTCAGGAAGTTGTAGCCGACCACCATGCCGAACGCGGAGTTGTCCGTCGTGCCGTCCACATAGGGGCGGTCGGCGGCCGGGGTGAGGGCGACGGCCAGCATCCACGACGCCGACACGGCGGTCATGACGAGCCCGGACAGGGCGAGGTGGGCGAGGCGCCTGCGCAGCGCGACCGGTGCCGAGAGCACATAGGTCACGGCGAGCGCGGGCAGGACCGCCCAGGCCTCCAGCATCTTGGCCTGGAAGGCGAGCCCGACCCACACACCGGCCCACAGCAGCGGACGCACCCGGCCGCCGAGCGCCGCGCGCCGGGTGGCCTCGGCGGCCAGCAGCAGGCACAGGGTGAAGGCCGCGTCCTCGACCGCCGTGCGGAAGACGCCGACGGCGGCGGGGGTCAGCAGGAACGCCGCGCAGGCGGTCAGCGCCGCGCCCGCACCGGCCCAGCCCCGCACCAGGCGGTGCAGCACCAGGACGCTCGCCACCCCTTCGACCGCCTGCGGAAGCGCCAGTGTCCAGGGGTGGAAACCGAGGATCCGGGCGCAGAGCGCCTGCGGCCACAGGAATCCCGGCACCTTGTCGAGCGTGATGGAATTCGCCGGGTCGAAGGACCCGTAGAAGAACGCCTTCCAGCTCTCCGACATACTGCGGGCGGCGTTCGCGTAGAACGTGTGATATTGGCTGTGGCCGATTCCCCAGGCGTAGAGCACGGCGGCCGCCACGGCGATGAGCAGCAGCGCCGGGCGCTCGTACCGGGGTCGGCCGGCCGTCCTGTCCGGGGAGGCCGGGCGGTCGGCGCGCGGGGCGCCGGGCTGGTCGATAACTGTCGTAGCCATACGCGGCAGTGTTCGGCACGACGGGTGCGCGGACCTTCGGGGCAGGCCGCTTCTAGGAATTTCTCATCCGCACCGGAAATTCCTTTGCCCCGTGCCGCATTTCTTTCTCGGCCACGTACTCGCCCCTGATCCTCCCTTTACCTTTCCCGTACGTCTGCTTACCTTTCCCTACGTCTGCACGCATACGTACGTCCGCCCGGGTGCCCGGAGGCGCTTTCCTGGCCGGGTCCGGTTCATGCGCCGTGGGAGCGATTCCCCTCGTTCGAGTGCAAGCGCCCGGCTTTCCCGGGCGGGCCGTTCCGCGCCGCCGGATAGTGAAGCCGCCGCCCGGCCCGGAGCCGCGCGCGGTCTGCTGAGCACATCGAAGAAGTGAGGGCTTCATGCGTACTCCTGAGGCGAACGACCGGATCCAGCTCGTCTTCTCGCTGTTCGACGCCGACGGGAACGGCTTCCTGGAACCGGACGACTTCGAGCTGATGGGCACCCGGGTGGTCGCGGCGGTTCCCGGTGCCGGTGACGCCGCCAAGGGCGCGCTGCTCGGTTCCCTGCGTCGGTACTGGACGACGCTGGTCACGGAGCTGGACGCCAACGGCGACGGCCGGATCAGCCCGGAGGAGTTCACCGCCTGTGTGCTGAACCCGGAGCGGTTCGCCGAGACGGTCGACGAGTTCGCGCGGGCACTGTCCGCGGTGGGCGACCTGACCGGTGAGGGCTTCGTCGCCCGCCCCGACTTCATCGCCCTGATGACGGCCATCGGCTTCCGGCAGCCGAACATCGAGGCCCTGTTCGACGCGCTCGGCCCGGCGCAGGGCGACCGGGTCGCCGTGGACGCCTGGGCGGAGGCGATCCGGGACTACTACCGCCCGGAGAAGTCCGGCATCGCGGGTGACCTGCTGACCGGGAAGGCCGCCGGGTGATCCGGCCCGCAGCGGCCTGACCCGGCCCGACGCGGCTGCGGCCCGACGCGACCTGGCGAAAGACCCTAGCCCCCCGGCTTCCGTGTGGCCCGGTACAGCTCGGCCGAGGTGGAGACCAGTTCGCGCTGCTCCTCCTCGGACCCGACCATCGGCTGGGAACCGCTCAGCGGCACCTGCGCGCTCTCCGGGAGGAACTTGACGGTCACCAGACCGATGACACCGGCGAGCATCAGGTAGTAGGCGGGCATCAGGTCGTCGCCGGTGGCGCTGACCAGCGCCGCGGTGACCAGCGGGGTGGTGCCGCCGAACGCGGCGACGGCGAAGTTGAAGCCGATGCCCATGGCGGCGTAGCGGACGGCGGTGGGGAACAGCGCGGGCAGGGTGGCGGCGCTGGGCGCGGCGAAGCAGGCCAGCAGCGTGGACAGGATCAGCACGCCCGCGATCGGCGGCCAGGTGCCGTGCATCTTGAGCAGCAGGAAGGAGGGGATGGCGAGGACGATCATCGCGGCGGCGGCCACCCCGTAGACCGGCCGCCTGCCGACATGGTCGCTGAGGCGGCCGATGAAGGTGATGAGCAGCACGATCCACACCATGCCCAGCAGCACCAGCAGGTCGGCGGAGCTGCTGGAGCGGTGCAGGGTCTCCGTCTGATAGGTGGGCAGATAGCCGGTCACCATGTAGTTGGTGACGTTGTAGAGCAGCACGATGCCCATGCAGATGAGCAGCGCCGCCCAGTGCTTCTTGACGATGGTCCGGAACTCGCTGCCCGCGGACTGCTGGGCGAGGCTCTTCTCGTGCTCGTCGAGCTGCTGCTGGAAGGCGGGCGACTCCTCCAGCTTGAGCCGCATGTACAGTCCGATGCCGCCGAGCGGACCGGCGATCAGGAACGGGATCCGCCAGCCCCAGGAGAGCATCTGGGGATCGGTGAGCAGGAAGTTCAGCACAGTGACCAGGGCGGAGCCCAGCGCGTACCCGACGAAGGTGCCGAAGTCGAGCCAGCTGGAGAGGAAGCCGCGGCGCCGGTCGGGCGAGTACTCGGCCACGAAGGTGGTGGCGCCGCCGTACTCGCCGCCGGTGGAGAAGCCCTGGACCATCCGGGCGAGCAGCAGCAGCACCGGGGCGGCGATGCCGATCGTGCCGTAACTGGGGATCAGTCCGATGGCGAATGTGCCGGCCGCCATCATGATCATGGTGGTGGCGAGCACCTTCTGCCGTCCCAGGCGGTCGCCGAGCGGGCCGAAGAAGAGGCCGCCGAGCGGACGCACCACGAAGGCGGCGGCGAAGGTCGCGAACGAGGAGATCACCTGGGCGCCCGGTGAGGCGCCGGGGAAGAAGACCTTGCCGATGGTGGCGGCGAGATAGCTGTAGACGCCGAAGTCGAACCACTCCATGCAGTTGCCGAGGGCGGAGGCGCCCACCGCGCGCCTGAGCAGCGGCGGTTCGACGACCTGGACGTCCTCCTTGCGCAGCGCGCGCCTGTTCCGCCGCAGTCTGCGGGTCAGTTCCTCGCGGACCTGCCGGGGCATGCTCGCGACGGTCTCCCGCAGTCGCTCCCCGCCCGAGGAGCCGGTCTGTCCGTCAGGTGTCACATCCACCACCACGCCACCTTGCCTGTTCGCCCGGTCGTCGTCTGTCGTCCGTCGCCGGTCGCCTGCCGTCCGTCGCCGCGGGCCCGCGTCCGCCGTTGTCCGCCTCGGCTTTTCTTCTCCGGTTTCCATAGTTTTTTCCGTCTTTGTCGTGCAGGGACATTGTGCTGAAGATCGGCAACCTCTGCCCGGCGGGACGGCTGCCCCGTCCCGCGCTCTTCACTCGTCACTCCACCCGTCGGGCGCTCACGGCACGCCCGGCCACCCGTCGCGCAGGTGTTCGTCGAGTGTTCGCCGCGCCGTCACCGGCCGGAGCCGGCTCCGCTCCCGCCCGCGGGTTCTCATCGGTTCCGACAGATGGCCGACACAGCCCGTGCGGGTCCCAGGCCAGAGGAGCAAGGAGAACGCCATGAGCCATCAGCGCGCCCGGTACACCGCGCGAGCACGCGTACTGCTCGGCGCCGGCGCGGTGCTCGCCGTCGTCGCGTCGGGCGGACTGTGGGGAACGGCCGAGGCCGCCGCGCCCGGCCCGGCGGCCATCGGCCGTCCGGCCGCGCCCGCGCCGGTCTGGACGACCACGACGCTCGCGCCGGGCGTGCAGGTGCGCAGCGCGACCATCGAGAACACCGCCGCGAGACCGCTGTGGACGGTCACCGTGCAGGCACCGGCCACCAGCCGCCTGAGCGGCGCCGCGACCTGGGCGCCGCTGGGTTCGCGGTCCTGGGCCGACGCGACCGCCGAGCGGTTGCGGGCGGGCGGCTTCGTGCCCCGCGTGGAGCCGGTGCGCTGGCCCGCGTACGCCGACACCCCGCACGGCGTCATGGGCCTGCGGGTCCGGATCGGCTCCTACGCCACCGAGGCCGCCGCGCGCGCCGCCGCCCAGGAGGTGACGGCGGCCGGGTTCCGCACCGCCGTCGACTGGACGGGCTACGACGCCGACCAGCCCGCCGACCGGCAGAACGTGCACGTCGCCGTGGTCGACCCGCGCACGTTCACCGGTACGGTCCAGGGCACCCACGACGGCGCCGTGGCCCGGCGCGCGACCACCTCGTCGGTCGCCGCGAAGCTGGGTTCGCTGGTCGGGGTGAACGCGGGCTTCTTCGTCACCTCCGACGCCGACGGCGTGCAGGGGACGCAGTCGGGGCTCAGCGCGGACGACGGCGAGCTCCAGTCGATGGCGGCCGGTTCCCGGGCGGCACTCATCATCGAGGACGGGGGCCGCCGGGCCCGGGTGGCGGACCTGACGTCGACCGTCACCGTCCACGCGGGCACACGCAGCCACGCGGCCCAGGGCATCAACCGGACGCCCGGACTCGTCCGCGACTGCGGGCGCCCGGGAGCGGCGCCCAGCGAACGCCCCTGGCAGGACGTCACCTGCCGCTCCACCGACGAACTGGTCCTGTTCACGGACGAGTTCGGGGCGCCGCTGCCCACCGGCCCGGGTACGCAGGCCGTCCTGGACGCCCAGGGCCGGGTCGTGTCGGCCGGGGCCCGCGGCGGCTCGGTCCCGGCGGGCGCAAGGGTCGTGCAGGGCATCGGTCCGGCCGGCGACTGGCTGGCCGCCCACGCCCGTCCCGGGCACCGGATCGGCGTCGAGGAGGTCGTGCGCGACACGGCGGGCCGCCGGGTGCGGCTCGGCCGCGGCGACAGCATCGTCAGCGCCGCCCCCACCCTCCTCGCTCATGGCCGGATCCACATCGACGCGGCGGCCGAGGGCGTCGTCGATCCCCGGGACCTGTCGTTCGGCTACGCCTGGTCGAACGTCCGCCAGCCGCGCACCATGGCGGGGGTCGACGCGCGGGGCCGGCTGATCCTGGCCACGGTGGACGGCCGCAGGACGGACGGCAGCGAGGGCTTCACCCTCCAGGAGGCCGCCGTCTTCATGCGCTCGCTCGGGGCCGTGGACGCGCTCAACCTCGACGGCGGCGGCTCCACCGCCATGGCGGTCGGCGGCGTCCTGGTCAACAACCCCTCGGACGCCACGGGCGAGCGCGCGGTCGGCGGCACCGTCCAGGTGCTGCCGGGCCGGACCCGGCCGTGACCCGGGCCGGGGCGGTCGCTTCCGGCGTCGGCCGGGCCGCCCCGGCGCGTCCCACCGGGTGCGGGCGGCCGGTCACTCCCCCCGTGGGGTGAGCGGCGCGGCGCCCGGCCGGTCCGCGGGGGCGGCCGGCCCCCGTCCGTCGCGCCGGGAGCCGACCGGCCCCTCAACCGCCTCTGGTGCCCCGGACATCACGGGCGCCGCGGACGTCTCGGTGAGGGCGGGTGCGGTGGCGCGGCGGCACGTGCCGACGACGTAGTAGAGCACCGCCGGGACGACCAGGCCCACGATCCAGGAGATGTCGGCGCCGCCCAGCGGGTCCACGAGGGGGCCGGTGTAGAAGCTCGTGGACAGGAACGGGAACTGCGCGGCCAGGGCGATGCCGTAGACGGCCAGCGCTCCCAGCCGCCAGCCGCCGTAGCGGCCGTCCGGGTCGGAGAGGGCCGGCAGGTCGTAGCGCTCCTTGGAGATCAGGTAGTAGTCGACCAGGTTGATCGCCGACCACGGGGTGAAGAACGTCAGCAGGAAGAGCAGGAAGTCGGCGAAGGAGTCCAGGAAGGAGTTCCGCCCGGCGAGCGCGACGGCGGTGCCCGCGACCATGACGGCGGCGATGTAGGCGGTGCGTCCGCGCTGCGACAGGGCTCGCTGGCCGCGGAAGCCGCTCACCCCGGTCACGATCGACATGAAGCCGCCGTAGGTGTTGAGCACGTTGACGGTCAGTTTGCCGAGCGCGACGACGAAGTAGAGACAGGACGCGACCAGGCCGGCGCCGCCCAGGCCCACGACATAGCCGACCTGGTCGTCGAGGAAGGCCGGGCCCGCGGTCGCCGCCACCAGGACGCCGAAGGCCATGGACCACTGGGCGCCGAGCACGGTGCCGCCGAGCGTCCAGCCGAAGGTCGCGCGGGCGGAGGTGGTCCGCGGCAGATAGCGCGAGTAGTCGGCCACATACGGTCCGAAGGCCAGCTGCCAGGAGGCCGACAGGGACATCGCCAGCAGGAACATCGGCAGCGAGAAGTGGTGCTGGTGGGCGACGACGTCCCCGAGGTCGATCCGGCCCAGGAGTCTGCCGCCCAGATAGAGGAAGCTGAGCGCGCACACCACGCTGGCGACCCGGCCCAGGGCGTGCACGACGCGGTAGCCGACGGCCGCCACCACCGCGGTGACCAGCGCGAACAGCAGGATGCCGGGCACCGGTCCGAGGTGGGTCAGCTTGCCGACGGCCTGCCCGGCGAGCACGGACCCGCTGGCGAAGAAGCCGATGTACATCACCACGACCAGGACCAGCGGGACGACCGCGCCGCGCACCCCGAACTGGGCCCGGGAGGAGATCATCTGCGGCAGTCCGAGCCGGGGCCCCTGCGCGGAGTGCAGGGCCATGACCGCGCCGCCGAGCAGGTTTCCCGCCAGCAGGCCGATCAGCGACCAGACCACGTCACCGCCGAGGACCACGGCGAGGGCACCGGTGACCACCGTGGTGATCTGGAGGTTGGCCCCGAGCCAGAGCGTGAACTGTGAGAACGCCGTGCCGTGGCGCTCCTCGTCGGGGACGACGTCGATGGAACGCCGTTCCACCACTGTCTGGGCCATGATTGCTCCGTCCTGGTGGACACGCTGGACGATCTCGCCAGGCCCGGTGCCCGAGGAGCGCGGACCGGCTGCATATGGCTATGCAGACTATGCACTGATGAATGGAATGCCAATAGTCCGCAGCTTGATCGATCGGACCGCGCAATGATCGATCAGCTGCCGGGGCAGCCGGCCGGTCGGTCCGCAGGACGACCGGCCGGCCGGCGTCCGCCGTCCCCCGCCGGTCGCGAGGTCCACCGCGAGGTCAGTCGCCGCCGCAGGAGGAGCGCACCTTCAGCTCCGGGAGCAGTTCGATCCGGTGGACGGGCAGGGCGTCGCCGTGCCGCAGCCGGCGCAGCAGCAGGTCGACGGCGGCGGCGCCGACGGCGCGCTTGGGCGGGGCCACCGCGGTCAGCGGCGGGGCGCCGAGTGCGGCGAAGACGTCGTCGTAGCTGATCAGCGCCAGGTCCTCGGGCACGGACAGGCCGCGCGCCCGCAGCAGTGCCGGGAGCTGGATGGCGTCCTGGTCGTTGTGCACGAGCGCGGCCCGTACGCCCCGGTCGGCGGCCTCGGCGAGACTCCGGGACACCAGTTCGGGGGCGGTGGCGGGGTCGTCGATGTCGATCACCGGCTGCGGGGTCAGCTCCAGCAGTTCGCACGCCTCGGCGTAGCCGCTGCGCACCCGCAGGGCGGTCCAGGTGTCGCGGCGGGCCGCGAGGGCGACCGTCAGATGGTCGAGCGCGGCCAGGTGGCGCAGGGCGAGCAGGACGCCGTGGTGGTGGTCGGAGCTGACCGAGTCCAGTTCGGCGGCGGGGGTGCCGGCGGCGGCGCGGCGCTCCACCAGTACGGCGGGCACGGGCAGCTCGTGCAGCCAGCGCCGGTCCTCGGGCTCGGCCCTGGACATCCAGTTGGGGGTCAGCATGAGCCCTTCGGCGCCCGACCTGAGGAGCTGTTCCGCCTGCGCGCGGTCGGCTCCCGGGTCGTAGGACGAGATACCGAGCACCAGATGGGCCCCGGCGTCGGCCGCGGCGGCGCGGGCCCCGGCGATCACCTCGTCGAAGTACTGGCTGACGGTGTGGCTGACCGTGGGCACGATCAGCCCCAGGGTGCGGGCGTCGGCCGGGGTGCCGGAGCGCTCGTCGGGCACCGAGACCGAGCCGTGCGCGCGGCGCAGCCGCCCCGCCTCGGCGAGCGCCGCGACATCGCGGCGCACGGTGACGGCCGGCAGGTCGAGACGGGCCGCGAGGTCCGTCACCCGGACCGTGCCGAGCTTGCGCACGATCTCGAGGATCCGCGTCCGGCGCTCGTCCGCCGCGATCGACATGACGGTCCCTTTCTCAGCTGGCCTGACTCCTCGTCGAGGATATCATTCGATAGCTGATTGATCTAGTGCTCAGCTATCGGTCACTCAAGCTCACCAGATGCAATTTTGATCGATATTCGATCGCCTTGTTCGTTTGTATTGACTCGATCGAACGGCGCTCCTAGCTTCTGGGCCCCACCAGCAGCCCAGGAGGAGCACCCTCATGAGCCTCAGAACCCTCGGCACGGGCCTCGTCGCGGCCGCCCTGGCCGCGGCCGGCGCCCTCGCCCCGTCCCCCGCCTCGGCGACCGCCCTCTCCCCCCGCCTCGCCGGCACCACCGTGCACCTGGACTGCTCGCGGTCCACCGACGGTACCGGCTCGCTCGACTCCCCGTACAACTCCCTGGCCTCGGTCGCCGCCCTGACGTTCCGGCCCGGGGACACCCTGGCCCTGGCCGCGGGCACGACCTGCCACGGCACGCTGACCCCGCACGGCAGCGGCACCGCGGCCGCGCCCGTCACCATCGCGCCCTACGGCAGCGGCGCCGCCCCGGTCGTCGACGCGGGCGGCGCCGAGAACGCGCTGCGCCTGCGGGACCAGGACCACTGGCGCATCGGAGCGATCAGGCTGACCGATCCGGCGAGCACCCTCGCCCAGCGGCAGGGCCTGCTCATCGAGTCCACGGACGGCCGTACGCACTCCGGGTTCGACGTCGACGGGCTGATCGTCGACGGCGTGGCGGGCGAGACGAACAAGGCGACGCACGCCACGGCGTTCTCCCAGTCCGCCTGCATCCGCACCGGCGTGTCCGGCACCGGCTCCCTGCTGGCGGATGTCCACATCCACCGCACCCGGGTCGGCAACTGCGGCGGCGGAGGCATCAAGGTCCGCGTCGGCGCCGCCAACACCCTCCTGGGCCACGACGTCCTCGTCGACCACAACACCGTCACCGCGGTCGGCGGCGACGGCATCATCGTCTCCTACGCCGAGTCGCCGCTGATCGAGTACAACACCGCGGCCGCCCTGGGCACCGGCACCTATCCGTGGACCGGCGGCAACTTCGCCGGGATCTGGGTGCTCGGCGACCACGACGCCGTGATCCAGAAGAACGCCGTGTACGGCAGCGTCATGTCGGCCTACGACAGCGAGGCGTTCGACTGCGACTGGGGCAACACCGGCCACTGCACGGTGCAGTACAACTTCAGCAGGGACAACGCGGGCGGCCTCTTCCTGGACTGCGACGGCTGCGGGACCAGCGGCGGCGCCACCGAGGTGGTGCGCTACAACGTCTCCGAGAACGACTGCCGCATGGTGGGCGCCTCGGGCGGCCGGTCGGCGCTGCGCTTCCACAACAACGTCGTCTACTGCCCGGACCGCAGGCTCGACATCGGCGTGCCCGCGAACAGCCTGCTGGAGAACAACATCTGGGTGGGCCGCGCGGACTCCCGGCTGCCCACCGGGGCGGGTGTCTCCTGGCAGTGGAACGTCTTCCAGGGCGTGCCGCGCCCCACGGCCAACGGCATCGAGGGCGACCCGGGCTTCGTCGCCCCCGGCACCGGCGGCGACACCCTGGAATCAGCCACGGGCTACCGGCTCACGGCCGCCTCGCCCGCGCTGCGCAACGGCGGGGTGGTCGCCGACAACGGCGGCCGCGACTACTGGGGTACGCCGGTGTCCGCCACGGCCAAGCCCAACCGCGGCGCCTACGAGGGCCCCGGGCTGTAGTCACCGGGCGCGGACGGGGTCACGGTGACGCCGTCCGCGCGGAGCAGCGCCGTGGTGCCACCGCCGCCGGGCCAGTGGACGACCAGCCGGTGCCCTCCAGGGACGGCGGTGACGGTGGTCCGCGCGGCGGGCGGCGCGGCGGTGTCCGTGCCGCTCAGCCGCAGCAGCGAGACGAACAGGCACTCCTGATCCGTCACGGTGCCGGTGAGCACCGGCACCGCCCCGCACGGCCCGAAGGCGGTACCGGCGGGCAGGGCGTGCGCCGCCGCGCCGCCGAAGCCGTGCAGGGCGGCGGCCTCGGACACCAGCACGCGTGCGGCGGCCGGTTCCGGGGCGGCCTCCGGCCCGGAACCGGGTGCGGGCACGGTGGCCCGTGCCCGCACCCGGCCGTCGCCGGCCTCGGTCTCCACCGCCTCCCCGGCCACGGCCCAGCCGGTGTGGCGTACGGCGGTCCCGGCGGCGGCACCGCGGACCAGGTGCGCGTGCACCTCCAGGGCGCCGTCGGCGAGGACGAGGGAGGTGACGGCGGTGCCGGGCAGCTCGGCGCCCCGGATCCGGGGCCGGTGGGCGGAGGCGGCCCAGCCCGGCCCGGCACCGAGCGGGCGGATCGGGCCGCGCTCGCTCGCCTCCTCGCCGTCGAGCAGCGCGAAGTGGTTGTCGGCCGTCCCCTCGAAGACCGGCCCGGTGGCGGTGGAGTGGGCCAGGCGGGAGTACAGCGGGTCGTCCGGCAGCACCTCGTCGGCGGGCTGGTCGTCGCTGCCGTGGTTGTGCACCCGGACCAGTCCGTCCGCCGCGGTGGACTGGATCAGCCGGCCCGGCGCGGGCAGGCCCAGCACGGTGTCGGCGCGTTCGGCGGGCGCGGGCTCCTCCGGGTCGGTCCACACCGGGTGGTCCGCGGGCAGCAGCAGGCCGAGGAAGCCCTTGCTCGCCCAGTACGGGGAGGCCGGGCCCGAGTACGACTGCACCAGTGGCGGGCAGGGCCCGTACCAGCCGAGGGTGAGCAGGCCGTGCCCGTCCACGGCGCCCCGGTCGAGGAAGTGGCGCAGCGCGCCGGAGGCGAGGCGCCGGGTGGTCCCCGGCGTCAGCGGGGTGCGGCCGGTCAGGGCGCCGGTCCACAGCGCGGCGGCGGAGGCGAAGCGGTAGATGAGCGAGCGGCCCTGGTGCAGCGGGGCCCCGTCGCCTCCGAAGGTGTGCGCGAAGCCCTGGAGATGGGCCTCCAGGCGGGCGCCGTGGCGGGCCAGGAGCCGCTCGTCGCCCGCCAGGTGGGCGTGCAGGACGGGGTAGAGGTGGAAGGCCCAGCCGTTGTAGTGGTCGACGGCGCGCGGGCGGCCGTCGGTGTACCAGCCGTCGCCCAGGTACCACCGCTCGATCCGGGCCAGCCCCCGCGTGACGGCGGCCTCGGCTGCCTCGGTGTGGTGGCCGGTCTCGGCGAGGAAGCCGCCGACGGTGACCTGGAAGAGCCACCAGTTGTTGTCGACGGGGGTGTGGCGCAGCGCCCCGGCGAGCCAGTCGGCGGCGCGGGTGCGGACCGGCGCGGGCAGGCGGTCCCACAGCCAGGGGCGGGTCAGGCGCAGCGCGAGCGCGATGGAGGCGGCCTCGACCATGGCCTGGCCCCGGTCGGTGACGGCGGGCCAGGCCACCGGGTCGCGGCCGGTCAGCTCCGTCTCGGTGGTGGGCGCCCGGGTGCCCGCGGCCAGCCCTTCGGCGTACCGGTCGAGCAGGCCCAGCGGGTCGTGCCCGGCGGCGCCCGCGACGCGCAGGGCGGCCAGCAGGAACGTACGGGCGTACCCCTCCAGGCCGTCCGAGCGCGGCCCCGACCGGCTCGGGCGCGGCCCCGGCAGGGAGATCAGCGCGTGTTCCGGTCCGGCGTGCGGTGCCACCGCGGCGAGCAGTGCGTCCGCCGCCGCCTCCCAGTGGGCGCGGGTCCAGCCGGTGTACGGGCTGCGGACGCGGTCCTCGGGCGGGAAGGGGGGCAACGGCATGGCGGGGCTCCTGGCTCGGGGGTGCCGAATCTAGGAGCCGGGCGATCGATCGTCAATGAGATCGATCGAATGATCTGCCCATGGCGGCAGGTTGCCACGAAATCCGCAGAGTGCGCCCACTCGGATGCCTCTGCCAATTGATCAGATTCGATCATTCGATCGGAAGGTATTGACTTCGATCGGAAGTGTTCCCAAGATGTGCCTACCCGGGCCCGACGGCCACGGAGTCCGGCAGGCGTTGTCGTCACCGGATCCGCACCGGGCACCTTCCACCCGTCTCGTTCCCCAGGAGCCGAGCCATGTCCGCTGCCCCCGCCCGCAGTCGCAGAGTCCGCCGAGCCGCCGCCGCGCTCACCGCCGCCGCCCTGTCCGCCACGCTCCTCGCCGCCTGCGGCTCGGGCGACGACGACGGCCCGGCCGCGGGAGCGGGCAAGCCCGTCGACATCACGTTCTGGGGCTGGGCCAAGGGCACCAAGCAGGTGGTGGACGCCTTCAACTCCTCGCACAAGGACGTCCACGTCAGCTACGAGGAGATCCCCTCCGGTTCGGCCGGCGGCTACGCGAAGCTGTCCAACGCGGTCAAGGCGGGCAACGCGCCCGACGTCTTCAACGTCGAGTACCCGCAGCTGCCCGACTTCGTCAGCCAGGGCGCCGTGCAGGACATCAGCGAGTACGTCGACGCGGGCCTCAAGGGCAAGTACCTGCCGCAGGCGGTGCAGCTGACCACGCTCGGCGGCGCCACGTACGCACTGCCGCTGGACGCCGCGCCGCAGGTCTTCTACTACCGCAAGGACCTGTTCGCCAAGGCCGGCATCAAGCCCCCCGCCACCTGGGACGAGTTCCGCACGGCTGCCGAGAAGCTGAAGCAGGCCGCGCCGGACAGCCGGATCGCCACCTTCTTCCCCGACGACCCGACCACCTTCGAGGCGATGGCGTGGCAGGCCGGAGCCCCCTGGTTCGGCACCTCGGGCGACTCCTGGCAGGTGAGCGTGGACGGGCCCGGCACCCAGAAGGTCGCCGCCTACTGGCAGAAGATGATCGACGACGACCTGGTGCGGGTGGAGCCTTCCTTCAGCCAGCAGTGGACGGCCTCGCTCCAGAAGGGGCAGACCGCCGGTTACCTGGGCGCCTCCTGGGGCGGCGGCGTGCTGAAGGGCACCCTGCCCAAGGACCAGTCCGGCAAGTGGGCCGTCGCCCCGCTGCCCTCCTGGAACGGCACCCCGGCCAGCGGCATGCTCGGCGGCAGCACCTTCGCCGTCTCCAAGGACAGCAAGAAGGCGAAGGCCGCCGTGGAGTTCGCCACCTGGGCCACCACGACCGCCCAGGGCATCCAGGCCCGTATCTCCTCCGGCGACTCCTCGGCCTACCCGGCCGACCCCGAGCTGGTCCCGGTCGCCGCCAAGGCCTTCGCCACCGACTTCTACGGCGGCCAGGACATCTACGCCGTCTACCGGAGCGGCGCGCGGTCCATCGGGCAGAAGTGGACCTGGGGACCGGCGATGGGCGTCACCAACAACTCCCTCAAGGACTCCTTCGGCAAGCTCTCCACCCGTTCCGGCACCATCGCGCAGGCGCTGGCCACCGCGCAGAAGGACACCCTCTCCGAGATGAAGAACCGCGGTCTGAAGGTCGCCACGCGATGACGCCCGCCTCCCCCGCGGCGGCCCGCGCGCTGCCCGCCGCCTCCCCGCGCGCCGCCGCCCCCCGGCCGCGGCGGCGGCGGTTCGCGGCGCCCGCCGTGCTGCTCGCGCCGTTCTTCCTGCTCTTCACCGCGGTCACCCTGGTGCCGATCGGCTACGCCGTCCATCTGAGCCTGTACGCCGAGCACCGCTCCGGCCTCGGCTTCGGCGGCAGCGAGACCGTCTTCACCGGCCTCGGCAACTACACCCGGGCCTTGGGCGACGCCGCCTTCCGGGCCGGGTTCTCGAACCTCCTCCAGTACTGCCTGCTGTACATCCCGCTGATGATGGCGCTGGCCCTCGCGCTGGCCCTGCTGCTGGACTCCGCGCTGGTCAGGGCCCGCCGCTTCTTCCAGCTCGCGCTGTTCCTGCCGCACGCGGTGCCCGGCACCATCGCCGCGCTGGTGTGGGTGTACCTGTACACCCCCGGCATCAGCCCGGTGATCGACGCGCTCAACTCCTTCGGCGGACAGACCGATCTGCTCGGACACCCGCTGCCCGCCGTCGTCAACATGGCGGTGTGGGAGTGGACCGGCTACAACATGGTGATCTTCTTCGCCGCGCTCCAGGCCATCCCGCGCGAGGTCCTGGAGGCCGCCGTCGTCGACGGCGCCGGGCCGCTGCGCACCGCCCTCAGCATCAAGGTCCCGCTCATCCGCTCCTCGCTCACGGTGGTGGGCCTGTTCACCGTCATCGGCTCGCTCCAGCTGTTCACCGAGCCGGTGATCCTGCACGGCACCACCCCGAGCGTCGTCTCCACCTGGTCCCCCAACATGTACGCCTACACCGCGGCGTTCGAACGGCACGACTACGGCCTGGCCGCCGCGTCCTCCGTCCTGCTGGCGCTGGCCGCCGCCGCGCTCTCCTTCGTCGTCACCCGCGCCACCCGCGGCCGGGGCCGGCGCACCCGGTCCCAGCACGCCACGGAGGCCGCCGCATGACCACCGCCACCGCAGACCCCGGCGCCCCGCGCGACCGCGGCCGCCCCTGGTCGCTGTCCAAGGCGGCCGTCAACGGCGCCCTGGTGCTGGCCACCGCCTACACCCTGCTGCCGCTGGTCTGGCTGCTGACCGCCGCCGCCAAGAACACCGGCGACCTGCTCGGCGGCCGCAGCCTCTCCCCCGCCACCTGGCACCTGGGCGCCAACCTGCACGCCCTCGCCACCACCGGCGACGGCATCTACTTCCGCTGGTACCTCAACTCCCTGCTGTACGCCGGGATCGGCGCCCTGCTGTGCGCCCTGGTGTGCGTCTGCGCGGGCTACGCCTTCCACGTCTACACCTTTCCCGGCAAGGAACAGCTCTTCGGTCTCGTCCTGCTCGGCGTGCTGGTGCCGACCACGGCGCTCGCGCTGCCCATGTACCTGCTGGCGAGCGAGCTCGGTGTCGTCAACACCTTCTGGGCCGTCTTCGTGCCCAGCCTGGTCAACCCGTTCGGGGTCTATCTGGCGCGGGTCTTCTGCGCCGGATACGTGCCCGGCGAGGTCCTGGAGGCCGCCCGTATGGACGGCGCCGGGGAGCTGCGGACCTTCTGGTCGGTGGGCCTGCGCATGGTGATGCCCGGCTTCGTCACCGTCTTCCTGTTCCAGTTCACCGCCATCTGGAACAATTTCTTCCTCCCCCTGGTGATGCTCTCCGACAACCGGCTCTTCCCCGTCAGCCTCGGCCTGTACAGCTGGAACACGCAGACCCACGCCTTCCCCGAGTACTACCCGCTGGTCGTCACCGGCTCCCTGCTCGGCATCGTCCCGCTGGTCATCGCCTTCATCGCCCTCCAGCGCCACTGGAAGGCCGGCCTCACCGCAGGAAGCGTCAAATGACGTCCGCCCCTGCCGCACACGCACCGGAGAACCGAGTGTCCAACCCCCCGACCGCACCCGCCGCGCAGCCGCACACCGCCACCCCCGGTCAGCGGCGCCCGCGCACCCTGCTGGCCATGCACTCCGACCTCGCCGCACGGCTGATCGACCCCGGCACGCTGGAGCGGCTCACCGCCCTCGCCGACCTCGACCCCACGCTGGTCGCCGACGACTTCGACGAGCCGCGCGCCGCCGCCGCGCTGCGCGAGAGCGAGGTCATCGTCAGCAGCTGGGGCTGCCCGCCGCTGGACGAGTCCGTCCTGGAGCGGGCGCCCCGCCTGCGGGCCGTCATCCACGCCGCCGGATCGGTCAAGCACCACATCACCGACGCCTGCTGGCGGCGCGGCATCCAGGTCACCTCGGCGGCCTGGGCCAACGCCCTGCCCGTCGCGGAGTACACGGTCGCCGTGGTGCTGCTCGCCAACAAGCAACTGCTGCGCATGCGCGACGACTACCGCGCCCGGCGCGGCCCCCACGACTGGCTGGCCGCCTACGGCGGCGCGGGCAACTACCGGCGCACGGTCGGTGTCGTCGGCGCCTCCCGCATCGGGCGCCGGGTCCTGGAGCTGCTGCGCCCCCACGACCTCGACCTGCTGCTGCACGACCCCTACGTCGGCGCCGAGGAGGCGGCCGCGCTGGGCGCCCGCTCCGTCGAGCTGGACGCGCTGTGCGTGGCGAGCGACGTGGTCACGGTGCACGCGCCCGAACTGCCCGGCACCCGGCACCTCATCGACCGCCGCAGGCTCGCCCTGCTCCGCGACGACGCGACCCTGGTGAACACCTCCCGCGGCTCCCTCGTCGACCAGGACGCGCTCCTCGACGAGCTGCGCACCGGCCGGCTCAACGCGGTCCTGGACGTCACGGTCCCCGAGGTGCTGCCCGCCGACTCCCCGCTGTACGACCTGCCCAACGTCCTGCTCACCCCGCATGTCGCGGGCTCCCTCGGCGGCGAACTGCACCGCATGGCGGCGGCCGCCGCCGACGAACTGGCCCGCTACGCCGCCGGGTTGCCCTTCGCCCACCCGGTCCTGCACGAGGACACCACCCGCTCGGCATGACCCGCGGGGGCGTCGGGAGCACCCCGCCGGAACGCGCGGACCGGACCCGCCACGGTCCGGTCCGCGCCCGCTCTTGACGAGTACACGCACAACACCGAAGAATGAGCCGCGCTCTGACAACGTTGTCCGTGTTTTTCGGTGGAGGAGTTGACGCCCATGAGATGGACCCGGCGAACACGCGCTGCGGGAACGGCCGTCGCGGCCGTCGCGCTCCTCGGCGCCGCCCTCACCGCGCCGGTGGCGCAGGCCGCCGCGCGCGACACCGGCCGGCTCACCGACCTGGTCAACCCGTTCATCGGCACCGAGAACGAGGGCAACACCTATCCCGGCGCGGCCGTGCCCTTCGGCATGGTGCAGTTCTCGCCGGACACCGGGCACAACACCGGCTACGACCACTCCCAGAACCACATCCGGGGCTTCTCCCTGGTGCACCTGTCCGGGGTGGGCTGCGGCCTCGGCGGCGACCTGCCCGTGCTGCCGACCACCGGCGACGTCACCGAGACCGACAACGCCAGGTACGAGGCGGAGTTCAGCCACGACACCGAACAGGCAAGCCCGGGATACTACAAGGTCGGCCTGAAGAACGGCATCGGCGCCGAACTCACCGCGACCGCGCGCACCGGCGTCCAGCGCTACACCTTCCCCGCCACCGACAAGGCCAACGTCCTGCTCGACGCGGGCCAGTCGCTGCACCGCGTGATCTCCACCCAGGTGGAGGTGCTGGACAACCGCACCGTGCGCACCGCCCTCACCGGCAGCGGCTTCTGCCAGGACACCGAGCCGTACACGGTGTACACGATCACCCGCTTCGACCGGCCCTTCACCTCCTTCGGCACCTGGGACGGCTCCTCCGTCACGGCGGGCTCGCGCAGCGGGCACGGCGGCGCCTACGTCCGCTTCGACACGACGAAGGACCGTACCGTGGAGGCGACGACGGCCCTGTCGTACGTCGACGCCCGCGGCGCCGCCCTCAACCTGCGGGCCGAGGGCGGCCGTTCCTTCGACCGGGTGCGCGAGGCCGCGCGGCGGTCCTGGGAGGACCGGCTCGACGACGTCCGGGTCGAGGGCGGCAGCGACACGCTCCGCCGCACCTTCTACTCGTCCCTGTACCGGTCCTTCCTCGCGCCGAACATCGGCAGCGACGCCGACGGCCGCTACACCGGCTGGGACCAGCGCGTCCACCGCGCCAAGGGCTTCACGTACTACCAGAACTGGTCGCTGTGGGACACCTACCGCACCCAGTCGCAACTGCTGTCGCTGCTCGCGCCGCGCGAGGCGCGCGACATGGCGGTCTCCGTCATCCACATCGACGAGGAGAGCGGCTGGCTGCCCAAGTGGGGCTACGGCACGGTCGAGACGAACATCATGACCGGCGACCCGGTCACCCCCTTCCTCACCAACGCCTATCAGCAGGGCCTGCTCAAGGGCCGCGAGGGGTACGAGGAGCGGGCCTACCGCGCCCTGCGGAAGAACGCCGACGGCGTACCGCCCGCGGACTCCCCCGCCGTGGGCCGCGAGGCCAACAAGGAGTATCTGGCGAAGGGGTTCGCGCCCTACATCAAGGGCCGTCCGCACGCCAAGCCCGGCGACTCGGACTACGACCACGGTCCGTCCGCGACGCTGGAGTACGCCCTGTCGGACGCCATGCTCGCCGAGATGGCCCGCGGCCTCGGCCATGACGCGGACGCCGCGCGCTACGCCGCACGGGCGCAGAACTACCGCGCGGTCCTCGACTCCTCGACCGGCTTCTTCCGCGCCCGCGACGCCTCCGGCGCCTTCACCGGACCGGCCGACCCGGCGCAGAGCGAGGGCTTCCACGAGGGCACGGCCTGGCAGTACCAGTGGCTGGTGCCGCAGGACCTGCCCGGCATGATCGGCCTGATCGGCGGCGAGCAGGCGGCCAACGCCCGGCTCGACTCCTTCTTCGCCTACGAACAGTTGGTGCGGGACCCGGCGAAGACCGCCCGCGAGGTGTGGGTCAACGGGCCGTACGACTACTACAACGCGGACAAGTACAACCCGCAGAACGAGCCCGACCTCATCGCCCCGTACACCTATCTGTCGACCGGCCAGCCGTGGAAGACCACCGACGTGGTGCACGCGGCCCTGACCCTGTTCACGGACACCCCGACCGGGATGACCGGCAACGACGACCTGGGCACCATGTCCGCCTGGAACGTGCTCTCGTCGATCGGGGTCTTCCCGGTGCAGCCCGGCTACGCCACCTGGGGCCTGTCCACCCCGGTCTTCGAGCGCGTCGACCTGACGCTGGACCGGCGCTACTACCCGCGCGGCGCCCTCACCGTCACCGCGCCGGGCACCTCGGACGCGAGCCACTACATCCAGTCGGCGCGCCTCGACGGCTCCGCCTACGGCCGTACGTATCTGACGACCGGCGATCTGCGGCACACCCGGTCGCTGTCGTTCACCGTCGGAGCCCGGCCCTCCACCTGGGGCACGGGTGCGCAGGCGGGGCCGCCCCCGCTGAACCGGCCCTCCTCCTGAGCCCGCCCGGCCGGTGTCCCCGCCGCCGGAGCAGGCGGGGACACCGGCCGGGCGGCCCGCGCCCGATAATCGCGGGCGGCGCGCGGCCCGTTGTGGCAGCGTGACCGGCCGGCCGCCCCGCCGGGGGCGACGGAACACCAGGAGCGCCCGTGGTCCCGCCTCGTCTCGTCCCCCTGCTCGCCCAGTTCGACTTCGCGCACACGCGGCTGCGCGACCGGCTGGCCGGACCGGTCATGGACAGCGGCGACGGGACGGACACCCGGGTCGAACCGCTCACCGACGAGGAGTACTTCTGGGAGCCGGTGCCGCGGTGCTGGTCGGTGCGGCGGCGGACGGACGGGCCGGGCGCGCGGGCGACGCTGCTGGCCGGCGCCGGCGACTGGGGGCGCGACGCCGCCGCGTACCCGCATCCCTGGCCGCCGCCGTTCACCACGCTCGCCTGGCGGCTGAGCCACCTCGGCGAGATGCTGACGCTGCGCGCCGACCACACGGCGGGCTCGCACCGGCTGACCCGCGACGGCCACCCGGTCCCGGGCGGCGCCGCCGAGGCGCTCACGGCCCTGGAGGCGGGCGCCTCGGCCTGGCGGCGGGCCCTGCTCGGCGCGGACGACGCGGCGCTGGACACCGTCGGACACTGCACCTATCCGCACGGCGGCGACGCCGAGGAGCCGTTCGCCGACATCGTGTGGTGGGTCAACCAGGAAGTGCTGCACCACGGCGCCGAGATCGCCCTGCTGCGCGACCTGTACCGGGACCGGCGGCGCTGAACCGCGGGCGGCCCGGGGCCCCGGGCCCCGGGCCCGCGGTCACTTGCTGACGGCGAAGCGCATCAGGGCGTGCTCGTCGCCCTGCTTGATCTTGCCCGTCACATTGATCACTTCGAGCTTCCAGGAGCCGCCCACGCGCAGCGCCTTGGCCACGGCGCAGCCGTTGTCCTGGGTGAGCAGGCTCGGCCAGATGTCGGCGACCTGCTGGGAGGTGCCGCCGGTCGCGTCGTACACCTTGAAGCTGATGTTGCGCGCCTTCTGGAAGGAGCTGCCCTTCTTGAAGGCGGCGGCCACGAACACGATCGAGGTGATCTGCTGCGGGATCCGGGCGAACTCCACCGTCACCGTCTCGTCGTCGCCGTCACCGCGGCCGGTCTGGTTGTCCCCGCTGTGCACGAGCGAGCCGTTGCCCATCGGGTCCAGCGAGTCCAGGCCCGCCAGGCGCACCGGGTCGCCGCCCTGCATCGCGACGGCGATCAGGTCGAGGTCGGTGCCGGCCTTGCGGCGCAGCATGCCCATCACGCCGCCGCTGGCGCCCGCGGTGGGGTCCCACGACACTCCGATGGACAGGTGCGTGACCCCGTCCAGGTCCGCCGGGCCGTCTTCCTTCGTCAGCGTAATCATCCGTTGATCATCCTCTGGTCATGCGAATCGCGGTACCCAAAGTGTGCCTGGAGGTTCCGGCGTGCTCGACGGCGGGTCCGCACCGCCCCGGTTCCTCCCGGATGATGCGGATGGTTCCCCGGCGGTGGTTCCCCGGCGGCAGGCCCGGTTTCCGCGGGCCGCCGGGAAAATGCCGTGCCCCGGTACGCCGTTCCGTGTCAGGCTCCGCCGGTGAACCGTGCCCAGATCTCCCGGCTCGCCCACGCCGGCCATCCGATCGCCGCCCCGCTCGACGACGAGTCCGTACGCCTGCTGCTGGACGGCCTGCTGCCCCGCGAGGAGGCCCGGGTGCTCGACCTGGGCTGCGGCGGCGCCGAGTGGCTGCTGCGCGCCCTGGCCATGCGTCCGCTGCTGCGCGCCGAGGGGGTGGACGTCGCCGCGGAGGCGCTGGGCGGCGCCCGCGACGCCGCGCACGCCCGGGGGGTACGGGACCGGCTGCTCCTGCATCAGGCGGACGCGGCCGCGTTCACCTGCGCGCGCCCGTTCGACGCCGTGCTCAGCGTGGGCGCGACGCATGCCTTCGGCGGTCTGCGCGCCACCCTGGCGGCGGCCCGCCGCCATCTGGCCCCGGGCGGGCGCCTGCTGATCGGCGACGGCTTCTGGGAGCACCCGCCCTCCGCCGAGGCGGTCGGGATGCTCGGGGACCTCGACGACCTGCCCTCGGTCCTGGACACCGTCGCCGCCGAGGGCTGGACACCTGTCGGCGGGCACATCAGCTCGCGCCGCGAACTGGACGCCTACGAGTGGGCGTGGACCGGGTCGCTGGCCTCCTGGGCGCTGGACCGCCCCGGCGACCCGGACGGCGCCCAGGCGCTCGCGGCGGCCGCCGAGCACCGCGCGGGCTGGCTGCGCGGCTACCGGGACAGCTTCGGTTTCGTCTGCCTGGTGCTGCGCCCGTCCTCCGGCTGAGGAGGCCGAGGGACCGGCGCGGGCGCCGCGCGGCCCGTCAGCCGCGTCGTGCGCAGTGCAGGAAGAGGTGTTCCTCGGGCGGCGCGTCCGGGCCCTCGGGGGCGTACGAGGCCGAGGACTCGGCCAGCACATCGAAGCCGGCCCCCTCCACCACGCTCCGCAGCGCGGCGCGGGGATAGCCGGACACCCGGATCGTGCGGCCCAGGAACGGGATCGGGACGTCGTCCGCGTCGGCCTCGACCATCGCCAGGGCGAACAGGCCCTCGGGAGCGAGCAGTTCGCGGATCCAGGTGAGGGCGAGGGGGATCTCCGCGCGGGGCAGCATGAGCAGCGAGAAGAAGGCCGCGGCCGCGTCGAACCGGCCGAGGCCGAGCGGGCCGCCGGGGCGCAGGTCGGCGAGGTCCGCCCGGTGGAAGCGCGCCCCGGGCACCCGCTCGCGGGCCAGCTCCACCATGGTGGCCGACAGGTCGACGCCGACGACGTCGAGGCCCGCCTCAGCCAGCCGCCGCGCGGTCGGCACCCCGGTGCCGCAGCCGACGTCCAGGACCCGGGCCCCGGCGGGCAGCGCGGCGATCAGCCGGTCGGTGGCCGCGAGTTGGCCCTCCTTGTGCGGGAACGCCTCGTCGTAGCGGTCGCCGATGGCGTCGAACGCCTCGGCCTGGCCGGTGCGGTCGCGCGGCGGGACGCCGTGGCCCGCCTCCTCGGCGGAACTGTCCGTGCGGCTCATCCGATGTCTCCCCCTCGCGCCCTCGCGCCTCGTCGTGCGCCCGGCCGTCCGCCGTCCGGTGCGCACGGGGTGACGTTACCGTCCGGACGGGCCCGTGGCGCCGACGACGGTGCCGTGCACGGCACTCGGGGCGGCGGGGCGGCGGCCGGAGCGCGCGACGGCGCGGACCGGGGCCGGGGCCTCGGTCCGCGCCGTCGCGCTCGCTCGGGGAGTGCGCTGCCGGGGTGTCAGCGCACGCTGTTGACCTTGCTCAGCGCCTTGGCCAGGCCGTTGGCCCACAGCTGGTTGACGCGGGCGCGCTCGTTGGCGTTCGGGTAGCGGTTGGTGCAGGACGGGCCGGGGCCGCCGCCCGACATCAGCTCGCTGCACGGGCCGCTGTAGTGGTCGGGCAGACCGAGCACGTGGCCGGTCTCGTGGGTGACGACGCGGACCGAGTCGTACTGCTGGTTCTGCGAGTAGTCCAGGAAGATGTAGCCGCGGCCGTGGCCGTCGGTGGAGGCGTAGGACCCGTTCTGCGGGTCGTTGCCCTCGTAGTACGAGAAGTCGGCGCTGCCCGAGGAGGCGGCCAGCTTGACGTTGGTGACGGAGCTGTTCCAGATGGAGGCGGCGCTCGATATCTGCGAACGGAAGCTCGGCGCCTGGGCGGCGCTGTAGTAGACGGTGACCGACTTCAGGTTGGGGTGCGCGGCCTGCTTCTCGGCGACCGACTTCATGACCGCGTCGAAGAACGCCTGGGTGTCGGCGGTGTGCGCGGCGGTGCCCGTGTACCGGGCGACGGTGGCGGGGCCGGAGGTGTCCGGGGCGGCGGCGGCCGGTCCGGCGGTGCCCAGCGCGGCGGAGGCCAGGCCGAGTCCGAGCGCGAGGGCCACGAGTCTGCGGACGGACTTCGTGGACGCGGCGCCGGTGCGGGAGGACGACATGTGGGGGCTCCTACTCGTTCGGTGTGGGGTGTGAACGGTCGGTTGCGGATGAGTCTCGGGCAGGCCAACGCCGCCGGGATGATGGCAACTTGGGATAGCACGGGGCTATCGGGGGCCGACTCGTACGGTTCCGTCGCCATTTGCTCGTCTGGTGCGGCGCCGCCGCCCCGCCCTACGCTCCCCCTCATGGAGCTCGAGGTGAGGCATCTGCGCGTGCTCTGCGCCATCGCCGACACCGGCAGCCTGCACCGGGCGGCCCGTGAACTCGGCATGGCGCAGCCCTCGTTGAGCACCCAGCTGCGCCGGATCGAGCAGACCCTCGGCGGTCAGCTCTTCGTCCGCACGCGCACCGGCTGCCGGCCCACGCCGCTGGGGCGCGCCGTGCTGAGCCGGGCCCGGCCGCTGGTGAGCGAGCTGGCCGCGCTGGTCACCGAGACCCGGGCGGCCGCGGCCCGCGCCGGGGGACCCCAGTTGCGCATCGGCGCCACGGCCAGCCGCGCCATCCCGGGCTGGCTGCGCCGGCTGCGGGCGCGCACCCCGCGCACCGAGCCGACCCTCCAGATGGATGTCTCCGCCAACTCCCTGCTGCGCATGGTGGCCTCGGGCCGGCTCGACATGGCGTTCGTGCACGAGGTGGAGGGCAGTCCGCTGCGGGTGCCGTCCGGGCTGTGCCTGCGGGTGCTGGTGGAGCGCGAACCGCAGTTCGTGTGTCTCGCCGTCGACCATCCGGCGGCGGCGCGGCACGAGGTGCGGCTGCGCGATCTGGCGGCGGACCGGTGGATGGTGGACTCCACGGTCGACGGGGAGTGGGACGCGCTGTGCCGGGTGCTGCGCGCGGCGGGGCTGCGGCCCGACATGCTGCACGGCGACTACCTCACCGCGTACTCGCTGGCGGCCACCGGCGAGGTGGTGACCGTCAGCCAGCCCACGACACGGCCGCGTTCCGACCTCGCCGTCCGGCCTCTCCTCGGCGACCCGATCGGGGTGCGGCTGCTGCTCGCGGCGCGCAGCGAGGACGAACTGGACCGGGGTTACGCCGAGTTGGAGGAGGCGTACTGGGAGGCGGCGCGCCAGGCCCCGGCGTACCGGGAGTGGCTGGGCCGTGCGGACGGGCCCGGCACGGCGGCCGACGAGGCGGCGGCGGGCGTCAACGACACCCTCGACGACGACGCCGGTGCCCGCGGGCCGCTGTCCTCACCGGCCGCGCTGCCGCGTCCGGACGGGCGCGGCGGGCGGCGGGTGCCCGCCGGATGAGAGCGGCGGACCGGGCCCGTCCGGGCGGCGCGGGTCAGGCGTCCGGGGCCGGTCCGGCGGGCAGCGCCTCGCGCATCGCCCGCGCGGTGGCGGCCGGGTCGTAGCCCTCCGGCACGCCCGCGACCAGGATGATGTCGCCCTCGACATGGCGGGAGCGCAGCGGTGCGATCTCCCGGTAGGCGGGCGAGTCCCACCAGGCCCGCGCCTCGGTGATCCCGGGGAAGCCGATGACGACGACATGGCCGGGCCAGGCGCCCTCCTTCACCTCGTGCGCGGTGGCGTGCACCAGGAAGCGGCCCCCGTACGGCGCGAAGGTGGCGGTGATGCGCTCGATGTACTCGGCGGTCTCGGGGTGCGGCGCGGCGTCGCGCAGATGGGCTATGGCGTAGGCGGTCATGACGTCCTCCGGTCGGTCGCGCCGGTCTCACTGCGTATGCCGGTGATCGTGGCACCGGGTGCGGGGCGGCGTCGATGACCTGGCAGGTAACCGGCGGGGCGGCAGCCGCGGGGGGTCGGCGCGTCAGCCGGCCGCGTGCGCCGGGCGGGCCTCGCGGCCGCCGGGGTGGCGGTGCCGCCAGACCCAGAAGACCGCGCAGGAGATGACGGCCCAGGCGGCGAGGACCAGGAACGGGAAGGCGTGCTGGTGTCCGGCGAAGTAGACGGCCGTGTGCTGCGCGTTCACCGAGGCGCCGGGCGGCAGCCAGCGGCCGATCGCGCCGAGCGGGGACGGCAGCAGCGGCCAGGAGACCGCGCCGCCGGAGGAGGGGTTGCCGAGCAGCACCATCAGTCCCCAGGTCGGCAGCATGGCCCAGCGCCCGAAGAGGGTGTTGAACATCGAGAAGACCATCCCGGAGGCGAACATCGTGAGCGCCAGGATCAGCCAGGACTCGGCGAACGGCAGGTCGAGGGCGCCGAGCAGCCAGTCCACCACGGCGGCGATCACGAAGCCGCCGAGCAGCGCGTAGGCGACGGTGAAGGCGATGCGCTCGGCCGGGTCGAGCGCCCGCGCGTGCACGCTGAGCTGGATGGCGCCGACGAAGCCGATGATCACCGCGGCGAGCGAGATGTAGAAGATCGCGAGGCCGCGCGGGTCGCCGTGCTGGAGCGGTTTGAGGTCGCGGACGGTGACCTGGACGCCGGTGGCCCGCCCCACCTGCTGCGCGGCCTCCTCCAGCACCTGGGCGACCGTGGCGCCCGAGGCGCCGGACACGTCGAGCAGGACGGTGCGCCGGTCGGGCGGGACGTCGAGCACGGCGAAGACCCGCTGGTCGTCCACCGCGGTCCGGGCCTCGGCGGCGGTGGCGTAGGGGCGCAGCTTGAGGGAGGCGGACAGCGCCTTCTCCATGCCGGTGACGAAGCGGCGGCTCTCCGGCGTGTCGTGGTGGCCGACGACAGCGGTGGGGATGGTGTGCGGGGTGGGGTTGGCCATGGCGTAGGTGTAGGAGCCGGCGAAGAGCCCGGCGGCCGCGGCGAGGATCAGCGTCAGGACGGTCGCGGGCAGGAACGGGGACTTCCGGAACGCGGCCCAGCGCTCGGCGGGGGTGGGGGGCCGGCCGTGCCCACCGTGCGGCAATTCGGACATGACGCCCACGCTAGGTCATCCTGCGGTCACTCCTCTCGCCGAGCGCGACCGGTCCCGCGCGGCGCGGCCCCGGCGCGGGGCTTCCCACCGGTCGCCGCCGCGGGCTGTGACGGGGCCGCACCGGAGGCCGGACGATCCCCGCCCGCAGGCGCCCCGCGGCGCACTTTTTCCGGTTCCGGACGATCCCATACCGGACAAAAACGTGTGATTTGGCGGAATGCCGGGCCCTGCCCGACCATGGGGCCTGCCCGGCGATCTCGGGTGCCGCCCGGCGATCCCGGGCACTGTCCGACGAGAGGCGCACCACCCCATGCACGTCCCCGGGACCGTCCCGCCGGCCACGGCCGCGCGGGAGACCCCCGCGGCCCCCGTTCCCGCCGGGACCACTCCCGCGGGCGAAGAGGCTCCCTCCCCCGGCAGGCACGCCCGCCGCTTCGGGCTGCCGGTCGCCACCGCCCTGGTCATGGGCAACATCATCGGCGGCGGCATCTTCCTGCTCCCCGCCTCCGTCGCCCCGTACGGCACGGTCAGCCTGGTCGCCTTCGGCGTCCTGACCGCCGGGGCCGTCGCCCTCGCCCTGGTCTTCGGCCGGCTCGCCGAGCGCGATCCGCGCACCGGCGGGCCGTACGTGTACGCCCGCGCGGCCTTCGGAGACTTCGCCGGGTTCCTCGCGGCCTGGGCGTACTGGATCACCACCTGGGTGTCGAACGCCGCGCTCGCCGTCGCCGCGGTCGGCTATCTGGACGTACTGATCCCGGTGAACGGCCACCGCTGGACCGCGTGCCTGGCCGCGCTCGCCCTCCAGTGGCTGCCCGCGCTCGCCAACTTCGCCGGGACCCGCTACGTGGGGGCGGTGCAGGTCGTCTCCACGGTGCTGAAGCTGGTGCCGCTGCTGCTGGTCGCGATCGGCGGGCTGTTCTTCTTCGACCCGCGCAACCTCGGCCCCTTCCACGCCGGCGGCGGCAGCACGGTCGGCGCGGTCTCGGCCTCCGCCGCGCTGCTGCTCTTCTCCTACCTGGGCGTGGAGTCGGCCGCGGTGAGCGCGGGCGAGGTCGAGAACCCCCGGCGCAACGTCGGCCGGGCCACCGTCATGGGCACCACCGGCGCCGCCCTCGTCTATCTGCTGGGCACGCTGTCCGTCTTCGGCACGGTCGCGCACAGCCGTCTGGTGGAGTCCGGCGCACCTTTCTCGGACGCCGTGAACGCCATGTTCGGCGGTTCCTGGGGCGGCTGGGCCGTGGCGCTGGCCGCCCTGGTGTCGATGACCGGCTGCCTCAACGGCTGGACCCTGCTGAGCGCCCAGACGCCGTACGCCGCCGCCCGGGACGGGCTGTTCCCGGCGGCCTTCGCACGGCGCCGGCGCGGGGTGCCGACCTTCGGGGTGGGCGTCACCGTGGTCCTCGCCTCGCTGCTCACCGTCTACAACTACGCCTCCGGCTCGGCCGGGGTCTTCCGGGTCCTCGTCCTCGTCACCACGTTCACCGCGACCGTGCCCTATCTGCTCGCCACGGCCGCGCAGATCTTCCACCTGGTCTCCGGGCACCGCGACCGGGTGGACCGGGGCCGTCTGGTGCGGGACGGCGTGGTCGCCTCGGTGGCCGCCGCCTTCTCGCTGTGGCTCGTCGCGGGCGCGGGCTACGCGGCCGTGTACCAGGGGGTGCTGTTCCTGTTCGCGGGCGTCCTCGTGTACGCGGTGATGGCGGCCCGCCGTTCCCGGGCGGCCTGAGCCGGGCGGGCCCCTGCCCGCACCGGACGCGCGGCACGGTGAGGGGTCCGGCGCCACGGGCGCGTACCGGCGGGCCGCGCTGGTTATGTTGAGGGCGAGCGGTACGTCCCGGCGGCTGCGCCGGTCCCGAGCACCGGAAGGTGGCACGATGCCCAGCACGTCCTCCCCGCACCCCGAAGCGTCCGCCCTCGCCGACCTCTACCGCGACCTCCACGCCCACCCCGAACTCGCCTTCTGCGAGCACCGCACCGCGCAGATCGCCGCCGACCGGCTGCGCGCTGCCGGGTACGAGACCGCCACCGGGATCGGCGGCACGGGAGTCGTCGGTGTGCTGCGCAACGGCGAGGGGCCCGTCGTGGCCCTGCGCGCCGACATGGACGCCCTGCCCGTGGAGGAGCGCACGGATCTGCCCTACGCCAGCTCCGCGCGGGCCACCGACGGGGACGGCAACGCGGTGCCCCTGATGCACGCCTGCGGCCATGACGTGCACGTCAGCTGTCTGCTGGGCGCCGCGGCGGCGCTCGCCGCGGACCGCGCCTCCTGGCGGGGCACGCTGTTGCTGGTGTTCCAGCCCGCCGAGGAGGTCGGCCGGGGCGCGCAGGCGATGATCGACGACGGGCTGTTCGAGCGGTTCGGCCGGCCGCGGGTCGTGCTCGGCCAGCACGTGGCGCCGCTGCCCGCCGGGTACGTGGGGCTGCACGCCGGGCCCGCGTTCGCCGCGTCCGACTCGCTGCGCGTCGTGCTGCACGGCAGCGGCGGCCACGGGTCGCGGCCCGAGGCGTGTGTCGACCCGGTCGTCATGGCCGCGGCGACGGTGCTGCGGCTCCAGGGCATCGTCGCCCGGGAGATCGCGGGGACCTCCACCGCGGTGGTCACCGTGGGCGCGCTGCACGCCGGGAACAAGCCCAACGTCATCGCGGACCGCGCCGAGCTGCTGCTGAGCGTGCGCACCTTCGAGCCCGCGGTGCGCACCGCGGTCCTGGCGGCCGTGGAGCGGATCGTCCGGGCGGAGGCCGCCGCCTCGGGCGCGCCGCGCGATCCGGAGATCTCGTGCACCGAGTCGTTCCCCGCGGTCGTCAACGACCCCGAGGCGTCCGCGCTGACCCGGCGGGCGCTCGCGGGGGCGCTGGGCGAGGCGCGGGTGGTCGATCCGGGGCCGGCCACCGGCAGCGAGGACATCGGTGTGCTGGCCGAGGCCGCCGGGGCGCCCTGCGTCTACTGGCTGCTGGGCGGCGCCGACCCGGCGGCCTTCGCCGCAGCCCGCACCTTCGACGAAGTGGCCCGGATCGCCCACGGCCTGCCGTCCAACCACTCGCCGCTCTTCGCTCCGGTCGTCGAACCGACTCTGCGCACCGGTGTCACCACGCTGACCGCCGCCGCCCGCGCCTGGCTGGCCGGTGGCAGGGATGCCGGGGAGGCCGCCGGGGACCGCTGAGGCACGGCCGCCGCCGCGCGGGTCCGTCGGCTCAGGCCAGATAGCCGTCCGGGCGGACGACGAAGGTGTCGCCCGAAGACGCCCCGTAGGCCGCATGGGCGTGGCCGTCCGCGTCGGTCACGTACTCGCCGCCCTGCCCGGGGCCGGGCCGCTCGCCGGGGCGCAGTACGGCGTAGGTGTGCGGCTCCGCCGCGGGGGCGTCGGCGCCGAAGACGAGGCGGGTGGAGTGCGGGCCCCGGAACAGGTCGAAGAGCCGTACCCGGGCGCCGGTCGCGTCCAGGACCGGGGCGTCGGGCGCCCGGTCGCCGGTGACGAGGTGGCCGGTGGCGCCGGGGGCGCGGTAGGTGATGTCCAGGCCGTAGTTCTCCTCGCCGCGCCGGTAGGCGTCCTCGCGGCCCTCGGTGTAGCGGTTCAGCAGCGCGGTGGTGGCCCCGAGGACGCGCGCCGCGACGGCGCGCCGCTCGCGCTCGTAGCCGTCGAGGTCGTGTCCGGCGGCCAGCCGCCAGCCGAGGTTGTAGGCGTCCTGGACACCGGTGTTCATGCCCTGGCCGCCGGTCGGCGGGTGGACGTGCGCGGCGTCGCCCGCCAGGAAGACCCGGCCGGACCGGTAGCGGTCGGCGAGGCGCACATTGGGCCGCCACACCGTCGACCAGCCGTGGCCGGTGAGGCGCACGCCCGCCGAGAACCGGTCCAGGGCCGCCTGCATGGTCGTGAGCGAGGCGTCGTCGCCCGTGCCCAGCCGGGTGACGAACTGGAACATGCCGGTGCCCGGCAGCGGCGACAGGCCGACGCCCTCCGCCGGGTCGTCGCCCGCGGCGAACCAGTACCCGAAGGCCGGGTCGAGGTCCGGGGCGCGCACGTCGCCGATCAGCATGCGGAACGTCTCGTCGGTGGTGCCGGGGAAGGCCACGCCGATCGCCTTGCGCACGAGGCTGGCGCCGCCGTCGGCGCCGACCAGGTGGTCCGCCCGGTCGCTCTCGCCGGTGGAGAGCCGGGCGGTGACGCCGTCGGCGTCCTGCTCCAGGCCGACCAGCGCGGTGCCGGACTCGACCCGCACGCCGAACGCGGCGAGCCGGGCGCGCAGGATGCCCTCCAGCTGGGACTGGCCGAGGACCCAGGGGTTGGGGTACGGCACGTCGGGGCGCGGCTCGCGCGGTGCGAACATCCGGCGTTCGCCCGCGGCGCGGCCGTCGAGGTGGACGCGGGTCGGAGCGGGCGGCGCGCCCTCCTTCAGGACGGCCTCCAGCACGCCGAGGTCGTCGAGGACCTCCAGGGTGCGGGGCTGGATGCCGTCGCCGCGCGACCCGGCGAAGAACTCCTCGGCCCTGTCGACGATCCGCACCTCCACTCCGCGCCGCGCCAGGTCGATGCCGAGGGTCAGTCCGGTGGGTCCGGCGCCGACGATGAGAACCCGCATACTGAATCTCCATTCACTGAATTTAGATTCACTCTGCGGGCTGCTAGCGTGCCCTGTCAAGGTCACGAGGAGAGCGGCGTGAAACGTTCGGTGCAGGCGGCCGAAACCAGAGGTGCGCTGATCGAGGCGGCCAAGCGGCTGTTCACCACGCGCGGGTACCTGAACACCAAGATCACCGACATCACGGCCGAGGCCGGGCGCTCGGCGGGCTCCTTCTACAACCACTTCACGGGCAAGCAGGAGCTGCTGGAGGCCCTGCTCGCGGAGGTCTCGGCGGCCGGCGACCGCACCGCGGACAGCGCGGAGCACAAGGCGGACTTCACCGACCCGGACGCGATCCGCTTCCATGCCGCCGCCTATGTGCGGGTGTACCGGGAGCACGCCGCCACCCTGCTCGCACTGCACCAGGCGTCCCTGGTCAGCGAGGAACTGGCCGCGACGCTGCGGCACTGGCGGCGCGCCCAGCTCGACGACCTGCGCGACCACCTCCGTCACGTCCCCGACCTCCCGGCCTCCCCCGAGGCCACCCTGACCCTGCTGGCCGCGACGTTCGACAGCGTCACCCAGCCCTGGTCCGACCTCTCCGAGGACGAGGCCGTGGAGGCCGTCACCCGGTTCGCCTACCGGGCGCTCAACGGCCGGGACGTGCCCGCCCCGCAGGAGTCCTGAGGGCGCACGGACGCCCCCGCAGAAGTCCTGAAGGCGCACGGACACCACGGACGAGGGGGCGCCGTCCGCCGTTCCCGGCAGTCGGCGCCCCCCATCGTCCGCGCGGGCGCGCGGGCGCGCGGCGGGTCAGCCCACCTCGATCAGCAGGTCGCCGCCCTCCACCTGCTGGATGCGGTTGATGGCGAGCCGGCGCACCCGGCCGGCGCGCGGGGCCGTGATCGCGGCCTCCATCTTCATCGCCTCGATGGTGGCCACGGTCGCCCCGGCCGCCACCTCCTCGCCCTCGGCGACCGCCAGCGTCACCACCCCGGCGAACGGCGCCGCGACATGCCCCGGATCGCCGCGGTCCGCCTTCTCCGTCACCGGGACGTCGGAGGCGGCGGCGGTGTCCCGCACCTGGACCGGGCGGAGCTGGCCGTTGAGCGAGGACATCACCGTGCGCATCCCGCGCTCGTCGGCCTCGCCGACCGCCTGGAGCTCGATCAGCAGCCGGACGCCCGGTTCGAGGTCGACGGCGTACTCGGTGCCGGGGCGCAGCCCGTAGAAGAAGTCCTTGCTGTCCAGCACGCCGGTGTCGCCGTAGGTCTGGCGGTGCTGCTCGAAGTCGCGCGTCGGGCCGGGGAACAGCAGCCGGTTGAGGGTGGCGCGCCGGTTCTTGTCCAGGCCCTCGCGGTCCTCGGCGCTCAGTTCGGCGACGGGCCTGGCCTCCGCGCGGCCCTGGAGCGCCTTGGTGCGGAAGGGCTCGGGCCAGCCGCCGGGCGGGGTGCCCAGCTCACCGCGGAGGAAGCCGATGACGGAGTCGGGGATGTCGAACCGGTCCGGGGTCCGCTCGAAGTCCGCCGGGTCGACCCCGGCGCCCACCAGGTGCAGGGCGAGGTCGCCGACCACCTTGGAGGACGGGGTGACCTTGACGAGGCGGCCCAGGATGCGGTCGGCGGCGGCGTACATCGCCTCGATGTCCTCGAAGCGGTCGCCGAGGCCCAGGGCGACCGCCTGGGTGCGCAGGTTGGAGAGCTGGCCGCCGGGGATCTCGTGGTGGTAGACGCGCCCGGTCGGCGCAGCGAGGCCCGCCTCGAAGGGCGCGTAGATCCTGCGGACCCCCTCCCAGTACGGCTCCAGGTCGCCGACGGCCTTCAGGTCGAGGCCGGTGGGCCGCTCGGAGTGGTCGGTGGCGGCCACCAGCGCCGTCAGCGACGGCTGGGAGGTGGTGCCGGCCATGGAGGCGACCGCGCCGTCCACCGCGTCGACGCCCGCCTGCGCCGCGGCCAGATAGGTGGCGAGCTGGCCGCCCGCGGTGTCGTGGGTGTGCAGATGGACCGGGAGGCCGAACTCGCGGCGCAGGGCCGTGACGAGGGTGGCCGCGGCGGGGGCCCGCAGCAGTCCGGCCATGTCCTTGACGGCCAGGATGTGCGCGCCCGCCTCGACGATCTGCTCGGCCAGCCGCAGATAGTAGTCCAGGGTGTACAGGCGCTCGGCGGGGTCGGACAGGTCGGCCGTGTAGCACAGGGCGACCTCGGCGACGGCCGTCCCGGTCTCGCGCACGGCGTCGATGGCCGGGCGCATCTGGCCCACGTCGTTGAGCGCGTCGAAGATGCGGAAGATGTCGATGCCGGTGGCCGCGGCCTCCTGGACGAAGGCGTCGGTGACCTCGGTCGGGTACGGGGTGTAGCCCACGGTGTTGCGGCCGCGCAGCAGCATCTGGAGACAGATGTTGGGCACCGCCTCGCGCAGCGCGGCCAGCCGCTCCCAGGGGTCCTCGGCGAGGAAGCGCAGCGCGACGTCGTAGGTGGCGCCGCCCCAGCACTCCAGGGAGAGCAGTCCGGGCAGGGTGTGGGCCACGGCGGGCGCGGCGGCCAGCAGGTCCTTGGTGCGCACCCGGGTGGCCAGCAGGGACTGGTGGGCGTCGCGGAAGGTGGTGTCGGTGACGCCGAGTCCGGGCGACTCGCGCAGTCGGCGGGCGAAGCCCTCGGGGCCGAGTTCGACCAGCCGCTGCCGGGAACCGGCCGGCGGCTCGCCGGCGGGCAGCGGCGGCAGCTTGGTGACCGGGTCGACGGTCCCGGGCCGCTCGCCGTGCGGCTTGTTGACCGTCACATCCGCGAGATAGGTGAGCAGTTTGGTGCCGCGGTCGGCGGAGGAGCGGGCGGTCAGCAGGTGCGGGCGCTGCTCGATGAACGAGGTGGTGACCCGCCCGGCCTGGAAGTCCGGGTCGTCCAGGACGGCCTGGAGGAAGGGGATGTTGGTGGCGACCCCGCGGATGCGGAACTCGGCCACCGCGCGCCGGGCCCGGCCGATCGCGGCCTTGAAGTCCCGGCCCCGGCAGGTCAGTTTGACCAGCATGGAGTCGAAATGGGCGCTGATCTCCGTCCCGGCGTGCGTGGTCCCGCCGTCCAGCCGGATGCCGGAGCCGCCCGGGGAGCGGTAGGCGCTGATCCGCCCGGTGTCGGGCCGGAAGCCGTTGGCCGGGTCCTCGGTGGTGATACGGCATTGCAGGGCCGCGCCCCGCAGCCGCACGGTGTCCTGGGAGAGGCCGAGGTCGGCCAGGGTCTCCCCGGCGGCGATGCGCAGCTGGGCCTGGACCAGGTCGACGTCGGTGACCTCCTCGGTCACCGTGTGCTCGACCTGGATGCGCGGGTTCATCTCGATGAAGACATGGCGGCCCTCCCGGTCGAGCAGGAACTCCACGGTGCCCGCGTTGCGGTAGCCGATCTCGCGGGCGAAGCGCACCGCGTCGGCGCAGATCCGCTCCCGCAGCTCCGGGTCCAGGTTCGGCGCGGGGGCCATCTCGATGACCTTCTGGTGGCGGCGCTGCACCGAGCAGTCGCGCTCGAAGAGGTGGATCACCTCGCCGGTGGAGTCGGCGAGGATCTGCACCTCGATGTGGCGCGGTTCGACGACGGCCTTCTCCAGGAAGACGGTCGGGTCACCGAAGGCGGAGGCGGCCTCGCGGGAGGCGGCCTCGATGGACTCGCGCAGCGTCGCCGGGCTCTCGACCCGGCGCATCCCGCGCCCGCCGCCGCCCGCGACGGCCTTGACGAACACCGGGAACCCGACGTCCTCGGCGGCGCGGACGAGTTCGTCGATGTCCGTGGAGGGGGCGCAGGAGCCGAGCACCGGCACCCCGGCCGCCCGCGCGGCGGCCACCGCGCGGGCCTTGTTCCCGGTGAGTTCGAGGGTGTCGGCGTCCGGTCCGACGAAGGCGATGCCCGCCTGTTCGCAGGCGCGCGCCAGTTCCGGGTTCTCGGACAGGAAGCCGTAGCCCGGGTAGACGGCGTCGGCACCGGCCCGGCGTGCCGCCGCGACGATCTCCTCCACGGAGAGGTAGGCCCGCACCGGATGCCCCGGCTCGCCGATCTCGTAGGCCTCGTCGGCCTTCAGCCGGTGCAGGGAGTTGCGGTCCTCGTGCGGGAAGACGGCGACGGTGCGCGCCCCCAGTTCATATCCGGCGCGGAACGCGCGAATGGCGATCTCGCCGCGGTTGGCGACCAGTACCTTGCGGAACATCCTGGATCCCTTCGGCCTGCCGGTGACGAGGACCATGGTGTCGGTCACCTCCGCGCCGTGCCATAGGAACCGGGCCACTCGTCGTGATCTGTCGCGCCGATACCCCCGACGGGCCGTCAGAAGGCCCCCGTCGCTGCCGTTGTGTCGCGCGTTGCCCGCGGAATTGTCCTTGATCGGTAACAGCGGGATCCCCGGGGGGCGTCCGGCCGTCATCCAGGGTGCAGGGCAACACGGTGACGGCGAGAAGCGGAGCGGGACATGATGCGGCACGGCGGCGGACGGGGTTGGCACGGGCGGGTGCTGGCGGCGGCTCTCGGGGTGACCGCGGTGGCCGCCGCGACCTCGGTGTGGACCGCGCAGGCCGACCCGACGGGCGGTCACTCCTCCCACGCGGGCGCCTCGGCGGGCGCGGCGGCGGGCGACCAGGGCAAGGTCGCGAAGGTGGCGGTGACCATAGCCCACGCCTCGGACAAGGGTGACCGGGGCGTGAACATCACCATCGACGACGGCCCCGACCCGCACTGGACGCCCAAGGTGCTGGAGGTGCTGCGCGAGTACGACGTCAAGGCCACCTTCTGCATGGTCGGCACGCAGGCCAAGGCCTACCCCGACATGGTCAAGGCGGTGGTGGCCGCCGGGCACCGGCTGTGCGACCACACGGTGTCCCACGACACCTCCATGGACCACAAGCCGGAGTCCTACCAGTCGCAGCAGATCCTCGACGCCGAGAAGATGATCACGGACGCGTCCGGGGGCGTCCGGCCGATGTACTACCGGGCGCCGGGCGGCGCGTTCACTCCCTACAGCCGCCAGCTGGCCGCGGGCCGGGGGATGCGGCCGCTGGGCTGGAACGTGGACACCAAGGACTTCGAGCGCCCCGGCACCGCGGCCATCGTCGCCACCGTCAAGCAGGAGCTGCACAACGGACCGACCGTCCTCTTCCACGACGCGGGCGGGGACCGCTCCCAGACCGTGGCCGCGCTGCGCGAGGTCCTGCCCTGGCTGAAGCAGCAGGGCTACTCCTTCGGCTTCCCGGTGCGCTGACCCCGTCCCGGCCGTCTCAGCTCCCCGGATCCCCGGGGGCCGGTCCGTCCGCCCCGCCGCCCCGGCCACCGGCCAGGGCGGCGACCGTCACCGCGGCCCAGCCCAGCGCGGTCACGACGGCGCCGGCCCGGCGGACCCGGCCGCCCGAGCCGGTGCCGAACAGCACCGCGTCACCGACGTCGGAGGCGATCCGTACGGCGGTCGCGGTGACCAGGGCCGGGCCGCGCGGGGCGAGCAGCATGGCCAGCCCGGAGGCGGCGTCGCGCCAGGCCAGCGGACGCAGGGCCGTGGCCGTGTGCGGATGGGTGTTCCCCTCCGGGTCCACCAGCCCCACGGGCCGGGCCAGCCAGCCGGGCCGGTACGCCGCCACGGCTCCGTAGGCAGCCGTCACCGCCCCGACCGTACGCAGCAGTCCTGTACGCACCGACACACCTCCACCGAGCGGGAAAAGCCTCTTGCGCGGAATGCCTCGTACGAGCGAGCGGCACTCCTTGTCCTGATTCCTGTGCACACATACCCGTTGGGGCTTCTTTGGGTGCACAGTGGAGGGAGTACTACCCCCCAACAGGAGGCGGCCATGATCCTCCTCGGCGTCATTCTGCTCATCGTCGGCTTCGTCACCGGCATCTCGATCCTGTGGACCATCGGCATCATCCTGGCCGTGATCGGCGCGGTGCTGTGGATCCTGGGAGCCATGGGGCACGCGGTGGCCGGCCATCGCCACTACTGGTGACCGGCCCGGCAGCGCCTCACCGTCACGCCCGCCTCATGTCACCCGTACGGGAGTGGTCTATTCCGCGCAGGGCGGGGTAACCGGACAATCGGAAGAGCAGTAACACAGTGTGACAGTTTGAGGCAACCATATGGCCATCCCGCTTAGGCAGAAGGCGTCGGATGAGCCGGACCGGTACGGGAGCACGCCCACAGCGCTGCGCTGGGACGTCCGCTGGGACCGTGGCGCGATCAGCGCCGCCGAGGCCCGAGCGGCTGTCGGCAGGTTTCTGGACCGCGTCCGAGTCACCGGCCGCACACCCGTCCCCGACCGCGTGGCACAGGACGCGCAACTGGTGGTCAGCGAGCTGATCACCAACGCGGTACGGCACGCCCCAGGCCCCTGCGGGCTGTGCCTGGAAGCGGAGCCCGACCGCGGGCTCGTGCGGATCAGCGTGTGGGACACCTCCCCGCAGCCGCCCCGGCCCCGGCCCCCGGACGGGCGCCGGGTGGGCGGCCACGGGCTGGAGATCGTCGAAGCGCTCAGCCACAGCCTGACGGTCACCGACCGTGAGACCGGAAAGGAGATCACCGCTCAACTGCTGCTGCCCGCGCCGTCCCGCGAGCAGTGAACCGGCGGCCCGCGCCAGCGGATGCGTCACCCGGACGGGCGGGCCATGCTGGAGGAGAACGAGCCGTGAAGGAGTACGCGATGGGCATGATGGACAAGCTCAAGGGGCTGCTCAAGGGACATGAGGAGCAGGCCGGCAAGGGCATCGACAAGGGCGGCGACTACATCGACCAACGCACCCAGGGCAAGTACAGCGGCCAGGTGGACTCGGCGCAGGACAAGCTCCGGGGGCAGCTCGGTGACCAGGGCCGGGACACCGGCGAGCCGCCGCGCTGACCCCTCGGCCCGTCCCGGCCCCGGTGTGATGCCCCATGGGTGATCACACCGGGGCCGTCGCGCGCGGCACGGCCGCCGGGCGGCGGGTCCCCGCTCAGGGGACGCGGGCGACTCCGGCGTAGATGCCGCTGCCCTCGGGCCGCGGCGCCGGGACGTCCTTGACCCACTCGGTGGCCGTCACCAGGCCCGGCTCCACGAGTTCCAGACCGTCGAAGAAGCGGGCGACCTCCGCGCGGGTACGGAAACCGAGGCGGATGCCGCCCTTGGCGTACTCGGCGGTGACCTGCTCGGCCAGTTCCGGGTAGAGGTCGGACGCCGCGTGGGACAGCACCAGGTGGCTGCCGGAGGGGAGCGCGGCCACCAGCTCGCGGACGATGCCGTGGGCGTTCTGGTCGTCGGGGACGAAGTGCATCAGCGCGATCAGCGAGAGCACCACGGGACGCTCGAAGTCCAGTATCCGGCGGGCGTGTTCGAGGATCTGGTCCGGGCGGCGCACATCGGCCTGGATGTAGTCGGTGACGCCCTCGGGGCGGCTGACGAGCAGCGCCTCGGCGTGCCGCAGCACGATCGGGTCGTTGTCGGTGTAGACGACCCTGGCGGTCGGGACGGTGCGCTGGACGATCTGGTGCAGGTTGGGCTCGGTGGGGATGCCCGTGCCGACGTCGAGGAACTGGTCCAGGCCGCGCCCGGCGAGCCAGGCGGCGGCGCGGTTCATGAACGCCCGGTTCTGCCGGGCCGCGTCATGGGCCTCGGGGGGCAGCTGGCGGCCGACGGCCTCGTCCACGGGGTAGTTGTCCTTGCCGCCGAGCAGCCAGTCGTACACCCGGGCGGGATGGGCCTTGCTGGTGTCTATCGGCGGGGTGGACGGGAGATCGGGGGTACCGGTGACCATGCGGACTCCGTCGTGCGAGTGGAACGGGCAAGGGGTGTCGATCACCGCAGTCTCGCACACCGTTTCGCCTGCTGATAAGGGCAGTTGCCGTACGCGGGCCCGCGGGATCGCCGCCCTCACGGCGTCCCGCCGCGGGTCCGGTGCGATCGCCTTCCTCGACCTGGTCGGCCACTGCCGCAAGGGGCGGCGCGCAGTCCGCACATCAGGGATACAAGAGGTATAAAAGGAATATAAGTCACCCATACGGGGGAACCTCTACATGACGTAAAGAACCCCCCCTTGATGGAGAGGAGACGACAGCGATGTCGTATCCACACCGCTCCAGTGACGTGGGCACCCACCATCCGGAGATGATGGGCTCGCATCCCGAGATCGCGGAGATGCGGGAACGGCTCGAACGCACCGCGTCGAGCGGTCCGGCGATGGCCGTCGAAGGTCTCATCGTCCTGGCCGGCCTGTACGCCGCGATCTCTCCCTGGGTCGTGCACTTCGCGATCCAGCCCGCCATCACCGTCAACAACCTGCTCGTCGGGATCACCGTCGGCGTCATCGGGCTCGGTCTGGCACTGGCACCGGAACGCATGTTCCGGCTGGCCTGGGCGCTCGTGCCGCTCGGCGTGTGGCTGTTCATCTCCCCCTGGGTGGTCACCCTCACCCACGGCGCACGGGCGGGCATCATCTGGAACAACTGCTGGGTCGGAGCGGTCATCGCCGCGCTGGGCCTCGCGGCCATGGGCCTGACCATCGGCGTGGCACGCCGGGGGCGCACCCACCACTGACACCGCCGCCCCGGCCTGCGCCGTACCCGCGTACAGCCGAGCGGGCACGGCGCGGGCCCTGTGCCCCGGCGAGGTGCTGCGGGACCTCGGGACGCGGGCGCGGGGCGGTGCCGGGTGCGGCCGGGCGGACGCCCGCGCGTTGCGGACGGGCGTCCTCGCGTGCAGAGTGGCGCTCGTGAAGCGCCACGTGCCGCGGGTCCGGCAGGCGGTGCTCGATCTGGAGCACCGGCTCGGCGCGTACGTCCTGGTCCGGCGCGGTCGCGACATCGAGCTGATGCACCGGGCCATGGGGTTCGCCACCCTGTCCCTGGTCACCCTGGCGCCGCTGCTCATCGTGGTGGCCGCCGCCGATCCGCTGGGCGAGGGCGGCTTCGCGTCGTGGCTGGTGGACGGCATGGGGCTGTCGGGCCGCTCCGCCCATGTCCTCACCGACATCATCACCCCGCCGGTCAAGGTGATCGGCACCACCAGCGTGTGGGGCGGTGTCCTGCTCGCGGTGTTCGGGGTGTCGTTCGCCGGGAGCGTCCAGAACGGCTACGAACGCGTCTGGGGGCTGCCGCCCGGCCCGTGGCACCGGGTGTGGCGGCAGGTCAGCTGGCTGGCGGTGCTGACCGCGTACCTCTACCAGGAGGTGCTGAACGGCCACCAGTTCCACGGCCTGCCGCGGATCGTGGTGTCCGCGACGACGGGTGTGCTGTTCTTCTGGTGGGGCCAGCACTTCCTGCTGGGCGGCCAGCTGCACTGGCGGACCCTGCTGCCCGGCGCGCTCGCCACCATGGTGGGCCTGGGCGGCCTGCGTGTCTTCTCCTACCTGGTCTTCACCCCGCTCATCGTCGACAACGCGATCAGCTACGGCACCGTCGGGATCGTGCTGGTGGTGGAGTCCTGGCTCACCGGGGTCGGCTTCGTCGTCTACGGAGGCGCGATGTTCGGCCGCTGGTTCTGCGACCACCACTGGACGCCCCGGCGCGCGCCGGGCCACGACGGGCGGGGACCCGGCCGGCACATCCGGCGGCGCGCACGGCGGGACACCCCGTGAGCGCCGGACCGTCCCGGACGCCTGTCCGGGCCCGCGCGGCAACCGGGCCGCACAGGGCTCCCGACGACGTCCGGGGCGGCCGCCGATGAGCGCCCTGACGATCGTGCTCGCCCTGTTCGCGGCGCTGTCCAACGCCTCCGCCTCGGTGCTCCAGCGCCGGGCCGCGACGGACGAGGCCCCGGGCGGCTCCGGGATCCGGCAGGCGGCGCGCTGGCTCGCCCGGGTGCTGCGGCGCCCCTCCTGGCTGGCGGGCGCCGCGCTGCTGGGCCTGTCCACCGTCCTCCAGGCGGCGGCACTGGCCGTGGGCAGTCTGTCGCTGGTCCAGCCGCTCATGGCCAGTGAGCTGCTGTTCACGCTGGCCGTGGGCAGTGTCGTCTTCCGCAGCCGGCCGGACTGGCGGACCTGGCTGGCCTTCGCCGCGCTGGCCGTCGGCCTCTCCCTCTTCCTCGGCGCGGCCTCCCCCTCGGAGGGCCGGCCGACCGCCGAGCCGCGTCTGTGGCTGCTGGTGGGTCCCGCGGTGCTCGCCCTGGTGGCGGTGTTCACGGCGGCCTCCCGCCTGGTGCGGGGCGCCCCGCGGGCCGGGCTGCTGGGTCTGGCGGCCGCGGTGTCCTTCGCCGGCACCGCCGCGCTGCTCAAGGAGGTCATGGGGCGGCTCGGGCAGGGCGTGCCCGCGGTGCTGGCCTCCTGGCCGCCGTACGCCACCCTCGTCGTCGGCACGCTCGGCTTCCTGCTGTTGCAGAGCGCGTTCCGGGCCGGGAGCCTTACCGCGTCCCAGCCCGCGCTGACCCTCGGTGACGCCCTGACCAGCGTGGTCCTGGGCTGGGTGCTGTTCCAGGAGTACATCGGGCTGGGGGTGCGGGTGCTGCCCGAGGCGATCGGTGTCGCCCTGATCGGCGCGGGCAGCGTGGGACTGGCGCGGGCCACGGCCGCCGACGGCGGCTGGGACAGCCCGCCCGACGACGGCCCCCACGACGGTCCCTGCCCCGCCCCCTGACGGCGGGGCAGGAGCCGGGACCGGGCCGCGCTCCGGGCGCGGACCGGTCCGCCGGTCGGTCGATCGGTCGATCGGTCGATCGGCCGGTCAGTCGATCAATCAGGCGATCGGTCAGGCCAGATGCGCCTCCAGGGCCGCCCGGACACCGGACTCGACGGCGCCCTCGATCCAGGACGGCTTGACCGAGGTGTGGTCCCCGGCGAAGCGCAGCGGTCCCTCGGGGGCGCGGATGTGTCCGAGCAGTTCGGTGTGCTGGCCGGGCAGCAGCACCGACGCCTCGCCGTACGCGTACGGATCGCGCAGCCAGCTCTGGGTGCGCCCGGCGCCGGTGTAGAACACCTCCAGGCGCTGCCCGTAGACCTGCTGGAGACCGCGCAGGGCGAACGGATAGCGGGCCTCGTCCTCGAAGGAGTCCCAGCGCGAGGCGTCGTCGGCCCAGCTGTAGGAGGCCAGCACGACGCCACCCTTGCTGCCGGGCACCGGGTGCGAGGGGTTGATCATGAAGCGGTTGGAGTTGTCGGAGACGGAGCCGCCGCCGACGATGTGCGCGGCCTCCGGCTGGTCGCGGCCCGCCCAGCGGGTGGCGGCGTAGTGGGCGCGCTGCGCCGCGCTGATGTGACCGCGCGGCACCGAGGGGTGCGCACCGAGCAGACTGCCGTCGGCGGGCGCCTTCCCGCTGCGGTAGTCGTCGTACAGCCCGGCCCGGACGGCATCGAGCTCGCGCTTCCAGTCGGCCTCGGTGAACTCCCACCAGCGGCGGCCGAACTCCAGCAGCACCTTGGTCGCGCTGTCGTAGTGCAGTTCGGCGACGGCCCGGCGCTTGCCGTACGACATCAGGGGGCTGACCTGCACCTGCCGCAGCCCGGAGAACGGCACGGTGACGACGGCCAGGTCACCGGTGAACTGCTCGCGCACCACCTTGCCGCCGCGCCCCTCCGACACGGTGTCGATCCACACGTGGGGGCCGTCCCGGCGCACGTGCGAGGTGTCCCCGCCGTCGGCGCCCTGCTGCCGGGTGCCGTCCCAGTACTCGATGTGTGTGGCCCGCCGGTCGCGGTGCAGCACGTCGGACACCTGGCGCAGCAGCGCGTCCGGCAGCGTCGCGGTGCCGCCGGTCAGCTCCCAGAAGGCGGTGTCCGGGCTGATCAGGGACTGGCTGATGAAGCTGTGGATGAAGGAGAGCGGGAGCCGTGAGGTCAGGTTCTCCAGGGTGCCGACGAGGTCCAGGGTGCGCTCGTCGAACCCGGCCTGCTCGGTCAGGAACCGGTACATGGACCAGTCGCCGTAGCGCTGGACGACACGCGCCCAGCCCTGCACCCGTTCGGGCAGGGGCTTGTCGACGCGCCTGCCGTCCGCGCCGACCGTGCTGAACTCGTCGCGCACCGGGTCGAGGGCGGCGGCGAGGATCGCCGAGGACGGTGTGTCCAGGTACTTGCTGGGGACGCCGAAGGACTGGTTGACGCGGCGCGGCGACCTCGCGTAGTCGGAGCGGCGGACGCGGACGCCGTTGACGTGCAGCCAGGCGTGGTTGACGGGCTTGCCGGAGCCGTCGACGTCGAGGAGATGGAACGGCCGCTTCTTGAGGCCGAGCTGGTCGATCAGGCGCATCACCAGCGGATGGCTGCCGGGGATGCGCATCGCCCCGGCCTCCGCGTACTGCTTCGGATCGGCGAACGGCTGCGGGGCCTGCTCGTGGCCGCCGGTGCGGAAGGTCTTGATCCGTCCGCCGACCCGGTTGCCGTTGGCCTCGATCAGCGTCACATGGTGTCCGGCGCGCTTGAGCAGCCAGGCGGCGACGAGGCCGGCCGGACCGGCGCCCACGACGAGGATCTTCTTGGCCGCCCCGGAACGGGCGCGGGGCAGTCCGGAGCCGAGGATCTTCTCGTACTGCGGGACGAGGGGCTTGTCGTGGTCGTCGACGACCAGCAGGGCGCGGGCGACGGCGAGGCAGGTGTCCCAGTCGGCGGTGGAGCGGGCCGGGGCGGGCGCCCGCCCGGGGGCGGCGGGGGCCGCCGGAGCGGCCGGGGGCGCCAGGGGGGTCGCGGCGGCGGGCTCGGCGCTGCCCAGCCCGAGGGCCGCCGCGCCGGCCGCCGTCCCGGCGGCGGTGGTGAACAGCCGCCGGGACAGGGGCGGTTGGCTGGCTGTGGTGCGGAGTTCATGCATACGTCCTGGATAGGGCCCGCACGGGTCCCCCGGACCGAAGATGATCAACCGTCACCTGAACGGGCGAGCGCGGGGAGCGAGCCGCCCTGGTGCGCCGCGCACGCGCGGGCGCGGATGCTTCCGCACGCCCCCCGTTTCTCTTTCTTTCCAGGTACCGCGCGCCCCCCTTCAGGTACCGGACGGCGCCTCGGGCTCCGGTGGGGCGGGTTCCGGCGCGGTCGCCGCCGGAGCGTCCTCGGTCAGGGTCACTGCCAGGCCGCCCGCGCAGCGCGCCACCACGTTGTAGAGGAAGGTGCACAGCGCGGTGAAGGCGGTGATGAACACGATCGCGACGATCGCCAGCACCGCCAGTCCCTCGGCGGGAGGCCAGGGGTCCTGGCCCAGCAGCCGCAGCAGGATCCACACCGGCGGCATGGTGACGGCCGCGCACACGATCAGACCGAGGGACAGCAGGAAGCCCGCCACCATCAGCGTCCAGGGCTCGGCGGTGTCCAGGCGCATCCGTCCGCTCAGGGGGTGAGGGGTCGGGGCGGGTTCGCCGGGGGCGGGGGCGGGATCGGAGAGGGGATCAGAGGCGGGGGCGAGGGCGGGAGCGGGAGCGGGAGCGGAGGCCGGTTCTGCGGGAGGGGCGGGAGCGTCAGCGGGTGCGGGTGCGCGTGCGGGGGACGTGTCCTCGCCCGTGCCGCCGTCCGTGCCCGAGCCCGTGCCCATGTTCGCGTCCGCCTTCGCGGCCGTAGCGGCGTCCGCTTTTGCCTCCGCTTTCGCCTCCGCGCCCGTGTCCGCTTTCGCCTCCGCGCCCGTGTCCGCGGTCGTCTCGGCCGGAGTGTCGGCGGGCGTATCGACTGCCGCATCGACGGGCGTATCGGCGGGTGTGTCAGCGGCCGTGTCGGCGGCATCCGTGGCGCTCTCGGCGGCGGCCTGCCCCTTCGGTGGCGCGGAGCGCCCCGCGCCACCGCCTCGGCTCCTGGCACGTCCGGTTCGGCTGGCCCGGCCCATGGCTGTCTCCTCTTCGGGTTCAGATGCTCCGGACGACGTCCGAGCCGTGCGAAACCCCCTTGGTCAGGCGGTCTCGACGCTATGCGCGGCGACGACGGCCCGCACCCGCGGTTCACCCGGTCGGAGACTGTCGTCGGGTGTCGGAAGCTGTCCGGCGGGCGTCGGCGGCTGTCGGTGATCCATCGGCGAAGTGTCGGCAGCGGCTGTCACTTTGAGTGTGCGGACGGCCGGGCGACCGGCTCGCCCCGCCCTCCGCACACGCCCCCACGCACAGCGCAACCACCACCTGCCGCAAGGGAACCCGCCATGACCGCGCCGTCCGGCTCCTCCACCCCCTCCGCTTCCTCCTCCGCTTCCCGCTCCGCCGCCGCCCCGCCCTGGGACGTCACCCGCCCGCCGCGCGCGGACGGACGTGTCTTCCTGGTCACCGGGGGCAACGCGGGCATCGGCTACTTCGTCGTGGAGCAACTCGCCGCCTCGGGGGCCGAGGTGGTGCTCGGCAGCCGCGACCCGGCACGCGCCCAGGCGGCCATGGCGTCCGTACGCGGCCGGGTGCCCGGTGCCCGGGTGCGCGCCGTACGGATGGACCTCGCCGACCCGCTGTCCCTCCCGGCCGCCGTGGCGGAGCTGCGGACGGAACGCCTGGACGCGGCGGTGCTCAACGCGGGGATCGCGCTGGACCATCCGCCGCGCCGGGAGTCGACGGACGGCAACGAACTGATGTTCGCGACCAACCACCTCGGTCACTTCGCCCTCACCGCGCATCTGATGCCGCTGCTGGCCGCGGCTCCCGCCGCCCGGGTGGTGACCATGGGCAGCATCGCGGCCAGATCGGAGCGGCTGGACGCGGCCGACCCGCAGTCCGCGCACGACTACCGGCCCAAGCGCGCCTACGGCCGGTCCAAGCTGGCGCAGATGTCCTTCGCGCTGGAGCTCGACCGGCGGCTGCGCGCCGCGGGCAGTCCGGTGTCCAGTCTGATCGCGCATCCCGGGGGCGCCCTGGACTCGCTCACGCCCTCGCGTCCGCTGGTGCACACGCGTTCGGCCGGTGCCCGGCTGCTCGGCCTGCCGGCCGGCGCCGTCCTCCAGGGCAAGGACGCGGGAGCCTGGCCGGCGGTGCGGGCGGTGCTCGACCCGGCGGCGCACGGCGGGGAGATATGGGGACCGCGGGTCCTGGGGCTGCGCGGCCGTCCGCGCAGCGAGCCGGTCTGGCCGCTCCTCACCGGGCACACCGACGCCGCGTGGCTGTGGGAGCTGAGCGCCGCGCTGACCGGAGTCACCCCGGTGTGAGCCGGGGGCCCCGCCCCTCCTACACCTCGCGGTCCGGCCAGCCCAGCAGGCGGGCGCCGATGACCGCCGTCTGGAGGGTGTAGCGGTGCATCGGGTCGGCGGGATCGGCGCCGGTCAGCTTGTGGATGCGTTCCAGGCGGTAGGTGAACGCCCGGACGCTGAGGCTCAGGCGGCGCGCCGCCTCGGCGGCCGTGCACCCGGCGTCGAAGTACGCGGTGAGGGTGTCCAGCAGGGGCTGGGCGCCGCCGCGTGCTCCGCGCAGCGGGCCGAGCGTGTCGCGCACGAGGTCGGCCATGGCCTGCCGGTCGCGGGTCAGGACGGGATAGACGAGGAGGTCCGCCGCGTGCAGCACCGGTTCCTGGAGGTCGAGGCGGTGGGCCAGGTCGAGGGCGTTGAGGGCCTCCTCGTAGGAGTGGACGACTCCCCCGGCGCCGGGGTGCGGGCGGCCGACGGCGACCCGGCCGCCGTCGGTGGCGGCGTAGGCCTGCTTGGCGAAGAACGCCAGGACGTCGTCCTGGTCGCCGGGCGCGACGCAGACGAGTCTGCCGTCCTTGGTGGTGAGCAGGACGCGGCGCTCGGCGAAGCGGGCGAGCAGCGAGGTCTCCACATGCCGGGTGGCCGGATGGGTGTCGTCGACGGGCTCCGCACCCTGGGCGACGGCCACGGCGTGGGCGCGGGAGAAGAGCAGCCCGTAGCGTTCGGCGCGTTCCGCGAGCCGGCCGAGATCGCTGCGCCCGTAGAGCAGGTCGTCGATGAACTCGCGGCGGGCGGCCTCCTCCTGGCGCATGGCGAGCTTCTGAGCGCGTTCGTGGCCCTCGGCGAAGGCGTCGACGGCCTGTTCGACGGCGGCGAGCAGTTGGTCGACGCCGGTCGTGCGCAGGGTGGCGGCGACCGCCCGGGTCTCGGCCAGATGCCTGCGGACCAGGCGGCGCAGTCCGTGTCCGTGCTCGGCCGCCCGCTCCCCCTGGGTCCGCAGGGACTCCAGTTCGTCCCGGGTGAGCCGACGGCCGGTGACGCACACGTCGGCCAGGATCCGGGTGTACTCGGTCAGACAGTCGTCGGGCGCCTCTGGCCTCGTCACGGACCCTCCCAGGCTTGTTCGGTCGCTCGCGTTTTCTTAACCCACACCGAACGCCGGTGCCAAACCCCGGTGTGCGGCGGCCCCGCGACCGGGCGTGGACCTGCGGGTGCACCCCCTGAAAGAGCGAGATCCGGTCGGGTTAGCATATGAGCGCTGCCTAGCTCGAAAGAGAAACCTGTGACTGTCAACGACGACTCGTTCACCAACTGGAAGCACCGCGAGGAGATCGCGGAGTCGATGATCCCGATGATCGGGAAGCTGCACCGCGAGCGGGACGTCACCGTCCTGCTGCACAGCCGCTCCCTGGTGAACAAGTCGGTGGTGAGCATCCTCAAGACCCACCGGTTCGCCCGGCAGATCGCCGGAGCGGAGCTGTCGGTCACCGAGACGCTCCCCTTCCTCCAGGCGCTCACCGCGCTGGACCTCGGCCCGTCCCAGATCGACATCGGCATGCTGGCGGCGACGTACCGGGCCGACGACCGCGGTCTGTCCGTGGCCGAGTTCACCGCCGAGGCCGTCGCGGGCGCCGTCGGGACGGCCGGGGAGGGCCGCCGCGAGGGCCGCGACGTGGTCCTCTACGGCTTCGGCCGCATCGGCCGCCTGGTGGCCCGGCTGCTCATCGAGAAGGCCGGTTCGGGCAACGGGCTGCGGCTGCGCGCGATCGTCGTGCGCGGCGGCGGCGACCAGGACATCGTCAAGCGCGCCTCCCTGCTGCGCCGCGACTCCATCCACGGCCAGTTCCAGGGCACGATCACCGTCGACGAGGAGAACAGCACCATCCTCGCCAACGGCAACGCGATCAAGGTGATCTACGCCGACGACCCCTCGGCGGTGGACTACACGGCGTACGGCATCAAGGACGCCGTCCTGATCGACAACACGGGCAAGTGGCGGGACCGCGAGGGCCTGTCCGAGCACCTGCGCCCCGGCATCGAGAAGGTCGTCCTGACCGCGCCCGGCAAGGGCGACGTGCCCAACATCGTGCACGGCGTCAACCACGACACCATCAAGCCGGACGAGCGGATCCTGTCCTGCGCCTCCTGCACCACCAACGCGATCGTCCCGCCGCTGAAGGCGATGGACGACGAGTTCGGCGTGGCGCGCGGCCATGTGGAGACCGTCCACTCCTTCACCAACGACCAGAACCTGCTGGACAATTACCACAAGTCCGAGCGCCGCGGCCGGTCCGCGCCGCTCAACATGGTCATCACCGAGACGGGTGCCGCCTCCGCCGTGGCCAAGGCGCTGCCGGACCTGCGCGCGCGGATCACCGGCAGCTCGATCCGGGTGCCGGTGCCGGACGTGTCGATCGCCATCCTCAACCTCCAGCTGCGCCGCGAGACCACCCGCGAGGAGGTCCTCGACCATCTGCGCGAGGTCTCGCTGACCTCCCCGCTCAAGCGCCAGATCGACTTCATCAGCGCCCCCGACGCGGTCTCCAGCGACTTCATCGGCTCGCGCCACGCCTCGATCGTCGACGCGGGCGCCACCAAGGTCGAGGGCGACAACGCCATCCTCTACCTGTGGTACGACAACGAGTTCGGCTACTCCTGCCAGGTCGTGCGGGTCGTCCAGCACGTCTCCGGCGTCGAGTACCCCACGTACCCGGCACCCGCCGTCTGACCCCGGTACCGGGCCCGTCGTACGCCCCGGCCTCCCGCGCGCGGGAGGCCGGGGCGCCGCCGTCCGGGGCCGCGCACCCACCCGGAGGGCGGCGCGGGCGGTGTGTGAGACTGCGGCCATGATCCGTACCGCGACCCCCGCCGACGTGCCCGTCATCCACACGCTCATCCGCGATCTGGCCGAGTACGAGAAGGCCCTCGACGAGGTGCGCGCCACCCCGGAGCAGCTGGCCGAGGCCCTGTTCGGCGAGCGGCCGGCGGCCTATGCCCATCTCGCCGAGGACGCGGACGGCGAGGTGGTGGGCTTCGCCCTGTGGTTCCTCAACTTCTCCACCTGGCGCGGGGTGCACGGCATCTACCTGGAGGACCTGTACGTACGGCCGCAGGCGCGCGGCGGCGGCCACGGCAAGGCCCTGCTGACCGAGCTGGCACGGCTGTGCGTGGAGCGCGGCTACGAGCGCCTGGAGTGGTCGGTCCTGAACTGGAACCGTCCGTCGATCGACTTCTACGAGTCCCTGGGCGCCCGCCCGCAGGACGAGTGGACGGTGTACCGGCTGACGGACGAGGCGCTGGCCGCGCTGGGCGCCCCGGCGTAGCGCCCCCCGCCGTGTCCGTCCCGGGCGGCGGGCGAGGGTCCCCGATGCGAAAATGTGGCAGTGGGGTCCTGCCCGCGGATGGGGATGACAGCATGGGCGTCGGCGGTGCTGCGAACAGCGCGTTTCCGGGCGATCCGCTCGACGTCACGTCCGTCCCGGCGGCCGTGGCCGTCGTCGACGCCGACGGGCTGATCGTCCGCTGGAGCCGCGCGGCGCAGGACCTGGTCGGGCATCCGCCGTCCGAGGTGCTGCGCTCCTCGGTGGGGGCGTTGCTCGCGGACGCCGACCCGGCCGCCGTGGTGTCCCGGCTGCGCCGGATCCGCCGGGGCTGGCAGGGCACCGTGCGGGTGCGCCACCGGGCCGGTCACACCGTCCGCCTCGCCGTCCGGGTGGCGCCCCTGAGCGGAGGGTCCGAAACCGTCGAATGGCTCGTCGCCGGGTGCGACGCGGCCCGGCGGCAGCGCCGGGAGCTGGCCGCGCTGGTGGCGCGGGGCGTGCTGGAGCAGTCGCCGATCGGCGTCGGGCTGCTCGGCCCGGGGATGCGCTACCGGTGGGCCAACCGTGCGCTGGCCGATCTGGAGCAAGGCGCCGCGGGCGGCGCGGGCGGCGCCGGGTTCGTGACCGGTGCCTCGGCCGCCTCACCGGTGGTGACCCGGCAGGCCCGGCAGACACTGCTGTCGGGGCAGTACCGCGTCACCCTGGAACCGGTGGCGCCGCGCGCCGACGCGCCGCCGGGCCGGCCGTATCCGGGCCGCTCCAGGCTGCGCGCCTTCTTCCCGCTGCGGGACATCTCGGACCGGCCCCTGGGTGTCTGCTACGCCGCTCTCGACCTCACCGGGCAGGACCCGGCGCGGGAGCGGCTCGCGCTGCTCAACGCGGCGGGCGAGCACATCGGGACCACGCTGGACCTGGACCGTACGGTGCGGGAACTGGCGGAGGTCGTGGTGCCGCAGGTCGCCGACTTCGTCGCCGTGGACCTGCTGGACGTGGTCCGGGCCCGGACGATGCCGGTCGCGTGGCCGGAGCGCGGCACGGCCACCCTGCTCCGGGCGGCGCACCTGTCGATCCAGGAGGACGAGCCGGACCGGGTCGTGGACGTGGGTGAGCCCACCCGCTATCCGCCGCGTTCGCCGCAGCGGCGCTGCCTGGCCACCGGGGAGCCGCTGCGGGTGGCGGCCGTCGGCCCGGCGACGCCCTGGATCGGCGACGATCCCGTGCGCTGGCACAAGCTGATCCGGCTGGGCGTGCACACGCATCTGGTGGTCCCGCTGCGGGCCCGCGGCGTCACGATGGGCGTGGTCACCCTGATGCGCTGGAAGAACCCCGACTCCTTCGACGACGACGATCTGCTGCTGGTGGAGGATCTGGTGGCGCGGGCCGCCGTGTGCGTGGACAACGCCCGGCGCTACGCCCGCGAGCACCGGGCCGCGCTGACCCTCCAGACGAGTCTGCTGCCGCCGTCGCTGCCCGAACACAGCGCCGTCGAGGTGGCGCACCGGTATCTGCCCGCCGACGCGGAGGCGGGCGTGGGCGGCGACTGGTTCGACGTGATCCCGCTCTCCGGCGCCCGGGTCGCGCTGGTGGTGGGCGACGTGGTCGGGCACGGGCTGCACGCGGCGGCCAGCATGGGCCGGCTGCGGGCCGCCGTGCAGACCCTGGCCGACCTGGACCTGGCCCCGGACGAACTGCTGGCGCGGCTGGACGATCTGGTCGTCCGGCTCTCGGAGGAGGCGGAGGCGGCCGACGAGGGCCCGGCGGCGGTGGGCGCGACCTGTGTGTACGCGGTGTACGACCCCATCGCCCGCAAGATCGCCGTGGCCCGTGCCGGGCACCCCAGTCCGGTGATCGCCCATCTGGACGAGCCGGTGGAGTTCCCCGACATCCCGGCGGGGCCGCCGCTCGGTCTGGGCGGGCTGCCGTTCGAGTGCGCCGAGGTCGCGGTGGAGGAGGGCAGTGTCGTCGCGCTGTACACGGACGGGCTGATCGAGGCGTCGGACCGGGACGTCGACGTCGGCATCGAGCGCCTGTGCTTCACGCTGGCCCATCCGGACCGGCCGCTGGAGGAGATCTGCGACGTGATGGTGCGCACCCTGCTGCCCGACCGGCCGCGCGACGACGTGGCGTTCCTCATCGCCCGTACCCATGTGCTCAGCGCCGACCGGGTGGCGTACTGGGAGGTGCCCGAGGACCCGGCGGCGGTGCACGTGGCGCGCGAGGACGTCGCCGCGCAGCTGGCCCGGTGGGGTCTTCAGGACATGGCCTTCAGCACGGAGCTGATCGTCAGCGAGCTGCTGACCAACGCGATCCGGCACGCCTGCGGTCCGATCGGGCTGCGCCTGATCCATGAGCGGACCCTGATCTGCGAGGTCTCCGACGGGGCCAGCACCGCCCCGCACCTGCGCAGCGCGCTCAGCACCGACGAGGGCGGGCGCGGTCTGTTCCTGGTCGCCCAGGTCGCGCTGCGCTGGGGCACCCGGTACACCGGCGGCGGCAAGACGATCTGGGCGGAGCAGCCGCTGCCCGGCGGGGGCGGGTGAGCACACCCCCGCCGGACGGGAGCCGGACGGTCAGCGCTCCTCGCGGAACACGACGTGCCGGGCGGCGACCGGGTCGTACTTGCGCAGGGTGAGCCGGTCGGGGTCGTTGAGCCGGTTCTTGCGCGTCACATAGGTGGCGCCGGTCCCGGCGGTGGACTTCAGCCGGACGACGGGGCGCACGGTGGTGCGTGCCATGGATCCTCCTTTCGGCCGCATCCCGGATTGATCCAGACATGCCAGCCACGGCCGTCAACAGGGCGGACGGTCACGGCATTCCCGGCGCGCGGCGGAGGCCAAGAAAGAGTTCTGATCGGACATATCGGTCGCCCGGCGGGTGAGCGCAGTGCTAGAACTGGGAGCATGATCGGACGTTCCCGCCGGTCCCGCTCGAAGGCGGCAGCGCCGCGCGACGGCCGGCGGTCCGCTGATCCGTCCCGGCGCCCGGGACCGCGCCGCCCGCCCGGACGCCGCCTTCCCTCGCCCTGGGGGCCGGGCACGCTGGCGGCGCAGGTCTTCCTGCTCCAGGTCATCGTCGTCCTGGTGCTGGTCGCCGCGGCGGCCACCGCGCTCGTCCTCCAGGGGCGCTACGACGGCGACAACGACGCCCGCAAGCGCTCCCTGGCCGCCGCCGAGGCGTTCGCGCACGCCCCGGGCACCGCCCTCGCCTTCGCGGCCCCGGACCCGACGAAGCTGCTCCAGACCCCCGTGATGCAGGCACAGGCCGGTGCGGGCATCGACTTCATCTCCGTGCTGAACACCAAGGGGGTGCGGCTGGCCGACACCGAGCCGCGGCTGATCGGGACGAAGGCGCAGGACGTCAGCCGGGCCGTGGCGGGCGAGACCTTCACCGACACCTTCCACGGCAAACCGGCCGACGCGGTGCGCGCGGTGGTGCCCGTGATGGACGCGAGCCGCCGGGTGGTCGGGGTGGTCACCGCCGGGATCCAGGTCGAGAACGTGGGGTATCTGCTGGACCAGCAGGTGCCCATGGTGCTGGGTTCGGCCGCCCTCGCGCTCGCCCTCGCCACCGCGGGCACCGCCCTGGTCAGCAGACGCCTCCAGCGGCAGACCCACGGCCTCGGACCGGCCGAGATGACCCGGATGTACGAGCACCACGACGCGGTGCTGCACGCGGTGCGCGAGGGCGTGCTGATCGTCGGCGCCGACGGCCGGCTGCTGCTGGCCAACGACGAGGCGCGGCGGCTGCTCCTGCTGCCGCCGGACGCCGACCAGCGGCACGTCACGGAGCTGGGGCTGGTCCCCGACCTGACCCGGATCCTGGTGGCGGGCGAGGTGGTCTCCGACGAGGTGTGCCCGGCCGGGGACCGGCTGCTGGCCGTGAACACCCGGCGCACCGCCCCGTACGGGGACGCGCCGGGCCTGGTGGCCAGCTTCCGCGACACCACGGAGCTGCGCGCCCTGTCCGGCCGCGCGGAGACGGCCCGCGGCCGGCTGACCCTGCTGTACGAGGCCGGGGTGCGCATCGGCACCACCCTGGACGTACGGCGCACCGCGGAGGAGCTGGCCGAGGTGGCGGTGGACCGGCTGGCCGACGTGGTCACCGTGGAGCTGCTGGAGGCCGTGCTGCACGGCGAGGAGCCGACCGGAGCCGTGCACCGGATGCGCCGCACCGCGCTGCGCGGTTCGCGCCATCCGCTCCAGCCGGTGGGCGACCTGATCCAGTTCGTGGTGGCCGACACGCCCATGGTGGCGGCGCTGCGGCAGGGCCGGGCCGTCCTGGTTCCGGACCTGCGGGCGGCCGAGGACTGGCGGGCCCAGGACCCGGAGGGCGCGGGCCGGGTGCTGGACTCCGGCATCCACTCGCTGATCGCGGTGCCGCTGCGGGCGCGGGGTGTGGTGCTCGGCATGGTCAACTTCTGGCGGGGGGCCGGCTCGCCGCGGTTCGAGGAGGAGGACGTCGCGGTCGCCGAGGAGCTGGGGGCGCGGGCGGCGGTCGCCATCGACAACGCGCGCCGCTACTCCCGCGAGCACGCGATGGCGGTGACGCTCCAGCGCAGCCTGCTGCCCCGGGACCTGCCCGAGCAGGACGCCCTGGAGGTGGCCTGGCGCTACCGTCCGGCGCAGTCGGGCGTGGGCGGCGACTGGTTCGACGTGATACCCCTGCCGGGCTTCCGGACGGCGCTGGTGGTCGGCGACGTCGTCGGGCACGGGCTGCACGCCGCGGTGACCATGGGGCGGCTGCGCACGGCGGTGCTGAACTTCTCCTCGCTCGACCTGCCGCCGGACGAACTGCTCGGGCATCTGGACGAGATGGTGGCCCGGCTCGACACCCCGGCCGACGGCCCGGACGACGGTGAGGGGTCACTGGTCACCGGGGCCACCTGCCTGTACGTCATCTACGACCCGGTGGGCGGGCACTGCACCTTCTCCCGGGCCGGGCATGTCGCGCCCGCCGTGGTGGACCCGGTGGGCCGGGTGACCTTCCCCGACCTGCCGCTGTCGCCGCCGCTGGGGGTGGGCGGGCATCCGTTCGAGACCGGTGAGCTGACGCTGCCGGAGGGCAGCCGCCTGGTGCTGTTCACCGACGGGCTGGTCGAGGACCGGCGGCGCGACATCGACGAGGGCCTCTCCCTGCTCGCCGCCGCGGTCGCGCACCCGGACCAGAGCCCGGAGGAGACCTGCCGGGCCCTGATGGAGACGATGCTGCCGGAGCACCCCAGCGACGACGTGGCGCTGCTGGTGGCCCGCACCCGGCTGCTGGACCCGTCCCATGTCGCCGTCTGGGACGTGCCGTTCGACGTGAGCGCGGTCTCCCGGGTGCGGACGCAGGTCAGCGGGCGGCTGGCCGAATGGCGGCTGGAGGACTCCGCGTTCGCCACCGAGCTGATCCTGAGCGAGCTGCTGACCAACGCGATCCGCTACGGCGCTCCCCCGGTACGGGTCAGGATGCTGCTGGGCCGCACCCTGGTCTGCGAGGTCTCGGACGGCAGCAACACCTCCCCGCGGCTGCGCCGGGCGGCCACGACCGACGAGGGGGGCCGGGGGCTCTTCCTGGTCTCGCAGTTCGCGGACCGCTGGGGCACGCGCTATGTGGCCGACGGCAAGGTGATCTGGGCGGAGCAGAGCCTGGGCCGCACCCCGGAGCCGGACCCGGCCGCGCTGATCGACCAGCTGGCCTGGTGAGGGGCGGAACCGGTCGGCGGGCGGGGCGGCGCGTCCGCACGGCGCCTTATTAGAAGTCGAGTAAGTTACTGAACCGTAACCTACCGCCTGCTACCCGCGGTAACAGCACCTGGGTACGGTCTCCTTCCGTCACACCCCCACCCGCGCGCCCGGCCTCACCCCAGGAGGTTCCCCATGCCCGCGTCCAGACGGCTGCTCGCCGCGGCGGTCGCCGCTGCCGCCGCCTCGTGCCTCGCGGCCCAGGCCCTGCCCGCCGCGGCGGCCACCGGTTCCGCCCCCGTGGTGTCCCGGGGCGTCACCATCCCGGAGTTCTACGACCCGCCCGCCGAACTCCCCGCCGCCGACGGCACCCTGGTCCGCACCGAGCCGCTGCCGCTCGCGCTGAGCCTGCCCAGCCTGCACGGCCCGCTGCCGGGCCGCGCCACCCGCCTGATGTACAAGTCGACCGACGCCAACGGCGCGCCCGTGGCCGTCACCGGCGCCTACATCGAACCCACCGCCCGCTGGAAGGGCGGCGGCCCGCGCCCGCTCGTCGTCGTCGCCCCGGGCACCATGGGCCAGGGCGACCAGTGCGCGGCCTCACTGGGCCTGGAGCACCCGCTGGCGTTCAACGGCGAGACGGTGTCGATCGGTTACGAGGACCTGTCCGTCTACCGGCTGCTGGCCCAGGGCACCGCGGTCGTCGTCACCGACTACGTCGGCCTGGGCGCCACCGACCGGCTGCACACCTACGTCAACCGGATCGACGGGGCGCACGCCGTCCTGGACGCCGCACGGGCCGCGCGCACGGTTGCGGGCACCTCGGTGACCGCGGACTCGCGCGTCGGGCTGTTCGGCTACAGCCAGGGCGGCGGCGCGACCGCCGCGGCCGCCGAACTCCAGCCCTCCTACGCCCCGGACGTCGCCCTCGCGGGCACCTACTCCGGCGCGCCGCCCGCGAACCTGACCGAGGTCACCAAGGGCATCGACGGCAGCGAACTGGCCGGCGCCCTCGGCTGGTCCCTCAACGGCTTCCTCCAGACCGACCCGGAGCTACGGCCGATCGCCGAGGCCCATCTCAACTCCGCGGGCAAGGCGGCCCTGGAGGACCTGTCGACCATGTGCGTGGGCGACGCGATCCTGCACTACGGCTACGCCAAGAGCACCAAGTGGACGACCGACGGGCAGTCGCTGAGCGACATCATCGGCGCCAACCCCGTCCTCCAGGGCTTCCTGGACACCCAGCGCATCGGCCGGCTCAAGCCCGCCGGGCCCGTCCGGGTGGCCACCGGCGTCAGCGACAACCTGGTGCCGCACGGCCAGGCGCGGCAACTCGCCGTCGACTGGTGCCGCAAGGGCGCCGACGTCACCTACGCGCCGGTCGTCCTCCCGAACGTCGTCAGTCCCCTGCTCAACCACTTCGGTCCGCTGCTCACCGACCAGGGCACCGCCGTGTCCTGGCTCACCGACCGCCTGGAGGGCAGGGCGGCCCCGTCCAACTGCTTCACGATGCCCCTCCAGCCCTGACTCCCGCGCACGACGGACCGGGCCGCCCCGCCACCACCGGCGGGGCGGTCCGGCGCGTCGGGGCCGCCCGGACCTCAGAGGGCGTTCCGGCGCCTGCGGCGCAGCGCGACGTACGTCCCGGTGGCGCCCAAGGCAAGCAGCGCGCCCGCGCCGAGACCGACCGGCAGGGCCGGGAAGGCGGAGGCGCCGGTGGTCGCGGCCGCGTTCTCGAACGCCGCACCGGCCGTGACGGCGGCCGCCCTCGGCGCCACCACGCGGATCGGCCCGACCGACCTGACCGAACCGTCCCGGTTCAGCAGCACCTGCGCGTTGTTGGGGTGCTTGAAGTCGAACATGCCCGCGAGCGAGCCCGCCGTCGCGTCGAAGGAGTGGTCGCCGATGCGCCCGGTGTGCCAGTTGTCCTCGATGAACCGGATGATCGACGCCTGGTCGGTCTGGGTGTGGTCGACCTGGTTGACCTTGCTGTACGGGGAGACGACCAGCAGCGGCTGGCGGGTGCCGGGGCCGCACCGGTCCAGGTAGCCGCCGGCCGCGGGGGGCCCGGCCTGGCAGGCGGGGCTGTCGGTGGCCTTGCCGTTGGAGCCGGCCGAGGTGTCCGTGGAGCCGTTGCGCACCGGGGCGTAGGCGTGGTCGTACCAGCCGTCGGAGTCGTCGTAGGCGATGATCACGGCGGTGGAGCGCCACTGCGGGGAGCGCTGGATCGCGTTGATCTGGTCGACCAGGAAGTGCTGTTCGTCGAGCGGGTCGGAGTATCCGGCGTGCCCGTCCTGGTAGGAGGGCGCCTTGACGAAGCTGACGGCCGGGAGACGGCCCGCCGTCAGCGCGGCGGAGAGGTCGGTCAGGTCGTAGTTGTGGTTGGCCCGGCCGTCGTGGCCGATCTCGGCGACGTTCTTCGGCGGCAGGTGGTGCGGGTTGGCCGTCGTCCGGTAGTACGCGAACGGGTTGTGGTGCGGGCTGTAGTCGACGACCCGGGCGCCGCCGACGTTGGCGTGCGCGGTGTCGCAGCGGGCGTACTCGCCCTGCTCGCCGCTCCAGGCGGTGGACGGGCGGAAGCCGCCCTGGAACCAGCCCCAGCTGAGGTGCGCCCGGTTGAGCAGGTCGCCGATGGTGCGGCCCTTCATCACGGCGAGCGCGGCGCTGGAGGTGTGGTTCTTGCCGGAGCAGTCGTCGAAGGCCGGGTCCGGGTCGTTGATCATCGTGCCCACGCCGTCGGCGTCGGGCGACTTGACCACGGACGGGTCGGGGGTGGCCGTCTGCTTCGGGTTCTCGGTGCCGGAGGCCGGGTCGACGGAGACGATGCCGTGCGTCTGCCCGGAGGCCAGGTTGATGGCTCCGGGTGTGGAGGGGCCGTAGTTCGAGCCGAAGGAGCGGTCGCTGAGCGCGTAGTGCTGCGCGTAGTTCCACATCGCGGTGACGGTGTTGCCGTCGTAGTAGTCCATGACGAGGCCGGGCTCGCCGAACAGGCCGCCGCTGCACTTGTCGACCTCGGTGTTCTGCACGAACCGGTCGGCCCTGCCGCCGTTGTACGCGTACTGCTCGGGGCCGTAGGAGTGGTTCTGGTCGCAGGTGACGGCCTGGTCGGGGCCGAGCCGCTTGGGCGTGTACTGGTTGGGGTTGTGCTCCAGCAGCCCGGCGTGCGCCAGGGTGTCGATGTCCTTCGGGGTCCTGCGCGACGCGGTGAACCTCGTGCCGTCGGTGCCCGCGGCCCGCGGATAGGTGGCGAAGTAGTGGTCGAAGGAGATGTTCTCGTCGAAGAGGACGACGACGTGCTCGATCGGGGTGGCGGGGGGCCGGTGCCCGTCCGGTGTGGGGGACGCGGCCCAGCCGGGGGCGGCGCCGCCCAGCACGGTGAGCGCGGCGGCGCCGGCGAGCGCCCCCAGGTTCCGCATCGTTGCTCTTCTTCCCCTGCTGGCCATGTGAGTTCACCCTCCGGGCAGGATCGTGGCCGCGGCGTACGGACCGGGCCGCTCCGCCGCGCGGGCGGCGTGGCGGAGCAGCCATGATGACGCGGGAGGGGGCACCGGGTCAGTCACGCCGAGCCCATTCTTGACCGGGTATTGACCGAACGGCGGAGCGAAACCGCCGCCGGGGGGCCGGTGTTCTCAGGTCAGCAGCGCGCGCCCGTACCAGTCCCGTTCGTCGCGTACGCCGGGCAGGACGTAGAAGTAGCCGCCGCCGAACGGTGAGATGTAGTCGGTCAGCGGTTCGCCCTCCAGGCGCTTCTGCACGGTCTCGAACTGGCGGGCGAGATCGCGCTGGTAGCAGCAGAAGAGCAGGCCCATGTCGAGGTTGCCGTTGCTGTCCGTGCCACGGTCGTAGTTGTGGGCACGGCGCAGGATGCGCTGGTCCTCGGTCTCGGCGGTGCGCGGGTTGGCGCGGCGGATGTGGGCGTCCAGCGGGATCACGTCGCCCTTGGGGTCGTCCGCGTAGTGGGGCGTGTCGTCCTCGAGGTCGCCGTCCAGGGGTGCGCCGGTCTCCCGGACCCGGCCGAACATGCGTTCCTGCTCGGTGAGGGCGACCCGGTCCCAGAACTCCACCAGCATGCGGATCAGCCGGACGGCCTGATAGCTGCCGCCGGTCGCCCACGGCGGTTCGCCCGCGCCCCGGCCGACCCACACCAGGCGGTCCATCTCCCGGGCGTCGCCGGCGTCCGGGTTGGCCGTGCCGTCCTTGAAGCCCATCAGGTTGCGCGGGGTGCCGGAGGGGCGGGGCGGGGCGGCGAAGCCGTCCAGCCGCCAGCGCACCTGCATCGCGCCCCGGGTGTGGCGGGCGATGTCGCGCAGCGCGTGCAGGACGGTGTCCGTCTCGTCGGCGTGCAGCTGGAGGCTGAGGTCGCCGTGGCACCAGTCGGGCCTGAGGTCGTCGTCCGGGAAGGACGGCATGGCGGTCAGCCGGCGCGGACGCGCGGCGGCGAGCCCGAAGCGGTCGTCGAAGAGCGAGGCGCCGACGCCGAGGGTCACGGCCAGCGCGCCCGGGGGCAGCGAGCCGCCGAGGACCCCGGAGTCCGCGGGCGGCGCGGTGATCCCGGCCGGCGGGGGTGTGCCGCCGGTGGTGAGGAAGCGGGCCCGGTCGGTCAGGGTGCGCATCAGGTCGGCCAGCTCCGCCCGGCCGTCGGCGGTGACGTCGAAGGACGCGAACACGGTGGAGCGGCGCGGGGCCGCCAGCACGGCCCGCTGGTGCGGGCCGTGGAACGGCACGGCGGGTGTGCCGTTCCACGGCCCCGCGCCGGGAGCCGGTCCGGCGCCGCGGGCCGCACCGCCCGAGGCGAGTCCGGCACCGGCCAGAGCCGCACCCCGCAGGAACCGGCGCCGTCCCACCCTCTCGCGCGCTCCCCCGCCGTCCGCCTCCCGTTCCGGCCGCCCGGCCCCCGCGGCCCGGTCCGTGCGCTCCCCGCGCCTCATGAGGTCCTCCGCGGGTCGCACAGGGTGGCCACGGACGCCAGCCGTTCGACCAGGTCGCCCAGCACGGCGTCGGCCCGCTCCCGCTGCGGGCGGGTGAGCCGGTCCAGCGGCGTCCACCGGTCCCCGTGCCGGAAGCCGTCGAGGAGGTTCGCGGCCCGGTCCATGGCCCGGTCCAGGCCGCCCGGCACGGCGTGGCGGGAGGCGAGCAGCGGGCGCAGCCGGGACAGGACCGCGCGGGTGCCGTCCAGGTTGGCGCGGGCGGTGGCGAGATTGGTGCCGCTGCCGTAGTCGGTGCGGCCGGTCAGCTCGAACTGCACGGTGTTCTCCAGGATCTCGTGGGCGCGCAGCCCGAGCTGGGCCGGGTCCATCCGGGCCTGCGCCCAGTCGTCGCGCAGTGCGGTGACCTCCCGCACCAGGGCGGCGGCCGGGGCCCGCAGGGTACGCGCGCCCTCGCCGTGCCACAGGCCGTACTCGATCCGGTGGAAGCCGCCGAAGGACGGGTCGTGGACGCCGCCCGGCAGGCCCGCGTCGGTGCCGTTGATCCGTCCGTCGGCGTCGCCGAAGGCATCGTAGGCCGCTCCGAGCCGCTCGTACTGCTCGTGCGCGGGCAGCCAGGCGGTGCGGGCCGCCGCGAGGTCGCCGCGGTCGACGGCGTCCCGCAGTCGCCCGGTCAGCCGTACGGTCTCCTCCAGCGCGCCCGCGATCCACTTCTGGTAGTCGAGCGCCGGGGGGATCAGGTCGTGCTGGGTGACGGGGGCCGCGGCCGGGCCGCCGCGCCCGCTCGCCACGCGGACCGTGGGCCCGGTGACCGCGTCGGCGTCCTCCAGCAGGCAGCGGAACGTGTAGGAGCCCTTGCCGACGCGCACGGTCAGGCTCCGGGTGGTGCCCGGACCGATGCCCTCGACCTCGCCGTACACGGCGTGGCTGCGCGAGTCCTCCAGATACGCCTCGGCGGCCCGGTCGGAGGTGTTGCGCAGGTCGAAGACCTGGACGCCGGGCACCGGTTCGTCCCAGCCGCGCCCGCAGCCGCCCGAGGACACCTCGACGGTGGTGTGCGGCGGCCCGGCGTCCGCGGCCCGCCCGGCGCGCGGACCGCGGGCGTACGCCCAGGCCCCCGCGAGCGCCAGGACGAGACCGGCCACGACCAGGCCGGCACGGCCGCGGCGCGCGCCGGTCGCGGCCCCGGACCGGATCCGCCGCGCTCCGGAGCCGGGCAGTCGCATGGCGGTCCCTCCCCAGGACAAGTCCTTGTGATCGCCCCATGCTAGGGCCTGTCATCAGATCCCCGCCTGCCTCACGACGCCATGCACGCTCCCCCGAGCTCTTCGCGCAGGGGGACCCCCGGAGCACGCACCTGACGCCGCGGGACCCGCCCTCCGCGCGGACGACGGCAATGTGACGACAGGCCCTGGGCAACGGCGGCCGCTCGGGCAGGCGTCCGGGGAAACGGGTGGCCGACGTGTTCCCGCGGCATTCCCGAGGTGCGGGGGCGTGCGGGCGCGGTGCAGGGTGGAGGCGTGAGTGCCTGGCAGGGACGCTTCATGGGCCGCGCGCAGCCGCGGCGGTGGCGTCATGCGCTGCTGCTGACCGCCGTCGTGCTCGTCGGGCTGATCACCGTGTTCGACATCGTGACCCCGTCCGACATCGTCCTCGGCCCGCTGCTGGTGATCGCGCCCGCGATCACCGCGTGGGCCGAGGGCCCGTGGACGACCGGCTGTGTGGGGGCGCTGGCCGTGGCGGCGCAGGCGTTCATCGGCTGGCGCTCCGACCTCCTGCTGTCCCGCAACCTGCTGGTGCAGGTGGTGGCGCTCGCGCTGCTCTCCGTGCTGATCGTGGCCCTGTGCCTGGTGCGCGACCGGCGGCGGCGCGAACTGGCGCAGGTGCGCTCGGTGGCCGAGGCCGCCCAGCGGGTGCTGCTGTGGCCGCTGCCGCAGCGGCTGGGCCCGGTGCGGCTCGCCTCGCTCTACTTGGCCGCGGAGGACGAGGCGTCGATCGGGGGCGATCTGTACGCGGCGGCCCGCACCGGCGGCGGGGCCCGGCTGATGATCGGTGACGTGCGCGGCAAGGGACTGCCGGCGATCGGGGAGGCGGCGCTGCTGCTCGGCGCCTTCCGCGAGGCCGCCCACCAGCACACCGCCCTGCCCTCGCTCGCCGCCTCCCTGGAGCGCAGCGTCACCCGCTACCTCGCCGACTTCGAACCGGAGGAGGAGTCCGGGGAGCGGTTCGTGACCGCTCTGCTGCTGGAGGTCCCGGACGACGACCCGGTCGTACGGATGACCAGCTGCGGGCATGTGGCGCCGCTGCTGCTCGGTCCGGACGGCCGGGTGAGCGTCCCCGACCTGAGTCCCGCTCCCCCGCTCGGGGTCGGGCTGACCGCTCCCGGCGGTTCCACCGTGGACGTGCTGCCCTTCGGTCCGGGCGACACCCTGCTCCTGTACACCGACGGGGTGGTCGAGGCGCGCGACCGCCGGGGCGTCTTCTACCCGCTGGCGGAACGCGCCGCGCAGTGGGCCGGGAGCGCCCCGCAGGCGCTGCTCGACCATGTCCGGCGCGACCTGATCGCGCACACCGGCGGTCGGCTCGGCGACGACGTGGCGATGATCGCGGTCCGCCGCCGCGCCGGACAGGGTGGCGCGGACGCTCCTGATGGGACGGAAGTGACCGTCCGGAACGGACAATCGGACCCGGGCTTTCCAATTTGATCACCAAAGCTCGTATAGTGACCGACAGTTGAGCAGCACGTGTCACCTGTCACCAGCCAGGGCCTGTTCCAGGACCCGAACGAGGGCCGTTCTCGACCGAGCGGCGGCCACCCGAGGACCCGATTGATGACCGCCCCCTCCCCGCACGGCGAGCGATCCGCCGTCCGTACTCTCGTGCCCCTTCCCGCCGCCACCGCGCTCGTGTGCGCCGCCGTGGTCGCGGGCACGGTCCCGGCGGCGCCCGCCTCGGTGCGCACGCCCCTGGCCTGGGGGGCGGGGCTCGCGTCCGTCGTCCTGGTGGCCGCCGTGTTCTGGGCCGTACGCGCCGGCCGGACCGCCCGTTCGCTGCGGCGCCGCCTGCACACGGTCACCCAGGACGCCGAGCGCCTGGCCCAGGAGCGGCACCGCACCGCCGAGGAGGCGCAGCGGGAGCGACAGCACCTGATCGACGAACTGAGCTGGCAGCGCGCCGAGTTCGCCGAGTCCCTCGCGCACGAGCGGGTCCGCGCCGAGGAGGGCGCGGCACGCGAGACCGACCGGCTCGCGCAGGACAACGCCCGGCTCACCGGTGAGCTGGAGCGGGCGCACCGGGCCCGGGACGCGGCGATCTCCGCGACCTCCAACGCGGCCGGCCGTATGCAGGCGCTGACCACCGCCATGCTCGCCGACCTGCGGGCCATGGAGGAGCGCCACTCGGACGAGGACGTCCTCGCCGATCTGCTGCACCTGGACCACCGCACGGCGCAGGCGGGCCGTCTGGCCGACTCGGTCGCCGTGCTGACCGGCGCGCGTTCGGGGCGGCGCTGGGCGCGGCCCATCGCCATGGAGTCGATCCTGCGCGGTGCGATGGGGCGCATCAGCGCCTACCGCCGGGTGCGGGTGCACGCGGCCAGCGAGACCGCCGTCGCCGGGCACGCCGCCGAGGGCGTGATGCACGCGCTCGCCGAACTCCTCGACAACGCCGCCAACTTCTCCCCGCCCACCTCCGAGGTGCACGTCTATGTGGAGGAGGTGCCCGCGGGTGTCATCCTGTCCGTGGAGGACAGCGGTCTGGTGATGGGCGAGGTGCAGTTGCGCCGCGCCGAGCGGGCCGTCGCGGGCGACGTCTCGGAGCTGGGCGGTCTGACCGGCACCCGGCTCGGGCTCGCCGTCGTGGGGCGTCTGGCGCTCAAGTACGGCCTGAAGGTGTCCTTCCGGCCGTCCGCGCGGGGCGGCACGGGCGTGCTGATGCTGATCCCGCAGGACATCCTCACGAGCCCCGTCGCCTCCCCCTCGGCCCCGTCCGCTCCCTCGGCTCCCGTGCGGCCCGCGGCCGCGCCCGCGCGCGACATCCCCGGCGCCGGGAGCACCGCGACCGCCGAGAGCGCCGCGACCGGTGGGGACACCGCCCGTCCGACGGCCCCGGACGACGCCCCGGCCGCCGAACCCTCCGTACCCGCCGCGTCCACCGCGCCCGCCTCCGGCGATCCCGCGCCCGTGCACGAGAGCGTGCCGGACGGCACGGACGGCGACACCGCCGAATGGCCCGTCGCGCTGCCCAAGCGGCGCAGGGGCCGCACGCTCGCCGACGCCGAGCGGACCCGGAACACGGCACGGACCCCGGCGCCGCGCCCCGCCGCCGCGGCCGAGGACGTCAAGACCCGCGCCGCCCGCTTCGGCAGCTTCCGCCAGGCCGTGCGCCCCGGAGCCGCCGACCACGCGGCGGCTCCCGGACCGGCCACCGGACCGCAGCCGGACGGGGGCGACGCCACCGCTCCCCCGGCACCGGCCGACCTCCCCTCCCACCCCACCGCGCACCCGGAAGGCGACGCCACCTCATGACCGGCCAGACCACCGCCGACGACCAGCTCACCTGGCTCCTGGAGGGCCTGTTGGAGCGGACCCCGGGCGCGCGGCACGCGCTCGTGCTGTCCCGTGACGGACTGAAGCTGTGCCGCACCCCGGAGCTGACGGTCGACCAGGCCGACCAGCTCGCCGCCATCGCCGCCGGCATCCAGTCGCTCTCGCACGGCGCGTCCGCCGAGTTCGGCGACGGCACCGGCGGGGTGCGCTCGGCGATGACCGAGTTCTACGGCGGGGTGCTGTTCATCGTGGAGGCCGGCCAGGGCGCCCATCTGGCGGTCGTCACCACCGAGGACGCGGACGCCGGCCTCGTCGGGCACAACATGAGCGAACTGGTGGAGCAGCTCGGCGAGTATCTGACGGCCCAGCCCCGTACGTCATGAGCAGGCCCGGCAGGGACGACGCCCCGGACCGTCTCTACACCATCACCGGCGGACGCACCAGCTCCGGCCCGGACAACCCGTTCGACCTGGTCACCCTGGTCGTCGCGGAGTCCGAGCCGGCGCCCGGGATGCAGTCGGAGCACACCGCGATCCTGCGGCTGGCCGCGTTCCCCACGGCCGTGGTGGAGATCGCCGCGGAGCTGCGGCTGCCCGTGAGCATCACCAAGGTGCTGCTGTGCGACCTGCTGGCGGCGGGCCGTGTCAGTGCCCGCCATCCGCGCAAGTCCGCCGTTCTCGACCCCGACATCCTGGAGCAGGTGCTCGTTGGACTCCGCAACCTCTGACGCCCGCACCCCGTTGGGTGCCTCCGCCGACAACGGTCTGAAGATCGTCGTCGTGGGCGGTTTCGGCGTCGGCAAGACCACCCTGGTCCGCTCCGTCAGCGAGATCCGTCCCCTCAACACCGAGGAGACGATGACGCAGGCGGGCGAGGCGATCGACGACGTCAGCGGGGTGCGCGGCAAGTCCGCGACGACCGTCGCCTTCGACTTCGGCCGCATCACCCTGGACGCGCACAATGTGCTGTACCTGTTCGGCGCCCCCGGCCAGGAGCGGTTCTGGTTCCTGTGGGACCGGCTGTTCTCCGGCACGCTCGGCGCGGTCGTCCTCGTCGACACCCGCCGCATCGGCGACTCCTGGTACGCCATCGACCGCCTGGAGCACCACGGCACGCCGTTCATCGTGGCGTGCAACGACTTCGGCGGCCCGGCCCACTCGCACGCGGCGATCCGCGACGCGCTCGACCTGGATCCGCGGGTGCCGCTGGTGAACTGCGACGCCCGCGCCCGGGAGTCCAGCAAGCAGGTGCTGATCACCCTGGTGCAGCACCTCAAGGACCACTACGCCGGACGGGCCGCGCCTGCGGCCCCGCCCCGACAGGAGTTCGTGTGATCCCCGACGCCGTTCCGCTCAGCGGCCCCCGGTTCCAGACCGAACCCGCCGTCCTGTACCGGGAGATGCGGCGCGACCACGGTGCCGTCACCCCGGTACTGCTCGACGGGGACGTACCGGCGTGGCTGGTGCTGGGCTACCGCGAGCTGCACCAGGTGACCGGTGATCCGGTGCTGTTCAGCCGGGACTCCGAGCTGTGGAACCAGTGGGAGAACATCCCCGGCGACTGGCCGCTGCTGCCGATGATCGGCCACCGGCAGCCGTCGATCCTCTACACGGTCGGTGAGCGGCACCGCGAGCGCGCCGCGATGATCAGCAACGCCCTGGAGGCGGTGGAACCGGCCGAACTGCGGCGCCACGCCGAGCGGTTCGCCGACGAGCTGATCGACGCGGTGTGCGCCGAGGGCACCGCCGACCTGGTCGCCGACTACGCGATGCTGCTGCCGGTGCGGGTCCTCGCCCGGCTGTACGGGTTCTCCGACGAGGAGGGCCCGGCCCTGGTGACCGCGCTCAACGACATGATCGACGGCCGGGAGCGCGCCATCGCGGGCCAGACGCATCTGGCCCGTTCCATGGCGCAGTTGCTCGCCGAGCGCCGGGAGCGGCCCGCGGACGACGTGGCCTCGCGGATGCTGGCCGACACCGGCGGCTTCACCGAGGAGGAGGTCGCCCAGGACCTGATGGTGATGCTGGCGGCCGGCCACCAGCCGACCGCCGACTGGATCGGCAACTCGCTGCGCCTGATGCTGACCGACGAGCGGTTCGCCGCCTCCCTGTTCGGCGGGCGCAACAGCGTCGCGGAGGCCATGAACGAGGTGCTGTGGGAGGACACGCCCACGCAGAACGTGGCCGGGCGCTGGGCCGCCCGCGACACCCAGCTCGGCGGGCGGCGCATCCGCGCCGGTGATCTGCTGCTGCTCGGTCTCCAGGGCGCCAACTCCGACCCCCAGGTGCGCACCCACGGTTCGGCGCTGACCGGCGGCAACAACGCGCACTTCTCCTTCGGTCACGGTGAGCACCGCTGTCCGTTCCCCGCGCAGGAGGTCGCCGAGGTGATCGCGCGCACGGGCATCGAGGTGGTGCTGGACCGGCTGCCGGACATCGATCTGGCGCAGAGCGCCGACTCCCTGACGCGTCGGCCCTCGCCCTGGCTGCGGGGGCTGACGGAACTGCCCGTGCGGTTCACCCCGACCCCTGCCCTGAAAGGCACGTCACGATGACGACCGGCACCGAAGAGACGACGACCGACGGCACGCGCATCGCCCTGGATCCCTTCGTCACCGACCTGGACGGCGAGAGCGCCCGGCTGCGCGCGGCCGGTCCGCTGGCGGCCGTGGAGCTGCCGGGCGGTGTCCCGGTGTGGGCCGTCACCCGGCACGCCGAGGCGCGGGCCCTGCTGACCGATCCCCGGCTGGTGAAGGACATCGAGGTGTGGGGGGCCTGGCGGCGTGGGGAGATCCCGGCCGACTGGCCGCTGATCGGCCTGGCCAACCCGGGCCGTTCGATGCTCACGGTGGACGGCGCCGAGCACCGCAGGCTGCGCACGCTGGTGGCGCAGGCGCTGACCCCGCGCCGGGTGGAGCGGATGCGCGGGCGCATCGAGCAGCTCACCCAGGAGCTGCTGGACGCCCTCCCCGCCGACGGCGGCAGCGTCGATCTGAAGGCGGCCTTCGCCTATCCGCTGCCGATGTACGTCGTCGCGGACCTGATGGGCATCGAGACGGACCGGCTGCCCCGGCTGAAGGTGCTGTTCGAGAAGTTCTTCTCCACCCAGACGCCGCCCGAGGAGGTCGTCGCCACGCTGACCGAGCTGGCGCAGATCATGGGCGAGACGGTGGCCGCCAAGCGGGCCGCGCCGGGCGACGACCTGACCAGCGCGCTCGTGCTGGCCTCCGAGGACGGTGACCGCCTCACCGACGCGGAGATCGTCTCCACCCTCCAGCTGATGGTGGCCGCGGGGCACGAGACGACGATCTCGCTGATCGTGAACGCGGTGGTCAACCTCTCCACGCACCCCGAGCAGCGCGCGCTGGTGCTGTCCGGCGCGGCCGACTGGCCGGCGGTGATCGAGGAGACCCTGCGCTGGTCGACGCCCACCTCGCACGTGCTGATCCGGTTCGCCACCGAGGACGTCCCGGTCGGCGACAAGGTGATCCCGGCCGGGGACGCGCTGATCGTCTCCTACGGCGCGATAGGCCGCGACGAGCAGGCGCACGGCCCGAGCGCGGGCGACTTCGACATCACCCGCGAGGTGGGCGCCAACCGGCACATCTCCTTCGGGCACGGCCCGCACGTGTGCCCGGGGGCGGCACTGTCCCGGCTGGAGGCGGGGGTGGCGCTGCCCGCGCTGTACGCCCGCTTCCCGCGCCTGGACCTCGCGGTGCCGGCCGCCGAGCTGCGCCACAAGCCGGTGGTGACCCAGAACGACCTGTTCGAGCTGCCGGTCCTGCTGGAGCCGTAGGACACCGCGGACCGAGGAGCGGGCCCCCGCCGGGACACCGGACGGGGGCCTGTGCGCGGGAGCGTTGGGCAGGCCTTGCACCTGCATCTCCCCGCGGGAAGCGGGGTGTCTTTCCTTGGACCACCAACGCGGGGCCGGGCGCCGGGAGTTCGGCGGCCCGCTCGCTTCCCACCGTAGCCGGGCCGCACGGCGGGCGCCCGGTGGGGGCCGGTCGGTGTCACCCGGACGCACGGACGTCCCAGCTCACCGCCCGGCCGGGGCCGCCGGGCCGGGCGGTGCGGTGTCGTCGCGGGCACGGGAGCGACGTACGGTGCGAGGCAGGGCCGCCCGCCGCACGGGCGCGGGCCGCCGCCACCGCATCGAGGAGGTCACCGCATGGACCGGATGCTCGCCGCCCGCCTGCACGTGCCGAGCCGCACCCTGCGGATGGAGGAGGTGCCCCGGCCCCGGCCCGCCGCGGGCGAGGTGCTGGTGAAGGTGGAGGCGGCGGGGGTGTGCCTGTCCGACGTGCATCTGATCGACGGCACCCTCACGCCCGCGCTGCTGCCGGGCGACACCGTCACCCTCGGCCACGAGGTGGCCGGGACCGTCCACGAGGCGGGCGAAGGCGTCACCCGCTGGTCGCCGGGGCAGCGGGTGGTGCTGTACGCCGGTGAGAACCGCGACGGCGCCACCTGGACGCGCGGTGTCGACTACGACGGCGGCTGGGCGCAGTACGCGCTGTCCTCCGCGGACGCGCTGACCGCGCTGCCGGACACCATCCCCTTCGAACAGGGCGCGATCATCCCCGACGCGGTGTCGACGCCGTGGGGCGCCGTCACCGGCACCGGGGCGGTGCGGCCCGCCGAGGCGGTCGGCGTGTGGGGCGCGGGCGGCCTCGGCGTGCACGCGGTGCAGTTGCTGCGTGCGGTCGGCGCCTGCCCGGTGATCGCCGTCGACCCGAGCCCCGTCGCCCGCGAACGCGCCCTCGCCGCCGGGGCCGACCTGGCGCTGGATCCGGCCGACCCCGGGCTGGGCGCACTGGTGCGCGCGGCCACCGGCGGGGCGGGCCTCGCGGCGGCCTTCGACTTCGCCGGGGTCCCGGCCGTCCGCGAGCAGGCGCTGTCCGTCCTCGCGCCCCGGGGACGGCTCGTCCTGGTCGGGCTCACCGACCGGCCGCTCAGTGTCACCGACGGCACCCGGTTCAGCTATCTCCAGCAGCAGATCCTCGGCCACTACGGTTCCGACATGGCGGTGGCCCTGCCGCAGCTGCTGCGGCTGGTCCAGGGCGGCCGGCTGGACTTCTCGGCGTCGGTGAGCGGGGTGCTGCCGCTGGCCGAGGCCGGGCGCGCGGTCGAGATGCTGGCGAAGAAGGAGGGCGACCCGGTGCGGCTCATCCTGCGCCCCTGACCGTCGGCCCGGTGGGAGCACGGCCGGTCAGCGGTGGCAGGACCCGGGTCAGGGCGTGCGCGCCGGACGCGTTGCGCAGGGCGGGGGCCAGGTCGCGGGCGGCGTCCGGGACGGTCGGTGCGGCGCCCGGGTCGCCGGGCGCCGCCGCGTTGCCCTCGGCCGCGGGCGCGGGCAGGACCGGGCCCAGCAGGAGCCCGCCGCCCAGCGCCAGGACCGCCACCACTTGCCGCCCGCCGATGCGTCCGACGTGACCGGACAAACGCCACCTCCCTGAGTGTGCCGGGCGGTGCGCCCGGCACAGGGAGGCTGGCAGAGACGGGAGCACCGCGCCCGGGTCTCGGGACCGGCTCCCCCGGACGGAGGACACAGCAGGTCAGGAGAGTGCGCCCAGCCCCTTCTTGGTGTAGGCGCACTCGGTGTAGATGTACCCGGACCGCAGCTGGGCCGTGTCGGACGCGGGCGTCGCGGTGCTGCCGCCGCGCGGCTTGTGCAGGAAGTACGTCGTGCCGGGCGGCAGCGAGATCGTGCGCTGCGGGTAGTCCTTGCCGCTGTCGCTGCACGGGTGGAAGCCGCCCAGCGCCAGGGTGGCGCCGAAGCTGTAGGCGGAGCAGCTGCCGCAGGCCCGGACGGTGACGCTGCCGGTGACCGGGCCGGTGTACAGGACCTCGATGTCGTCCGGGCTGTCGTTCTTGATGGTGACCTGGATGCTGCCGCCCGAGTCCGTCGTCGGCAGCTTCTTGCCGGCGGCGGGGACCGTCTGCGCTATCTCCGCCGCGATGGCGATCTTCTGCGCGCGGGCCCGGTTCGCGTCGTGCGGGTGGTCGCGGACGAACTTGTTCATGCTGGTCAGGGCCGAGTCGAAGGAACCGGTCCGGTACTGGTGCACACCGCAGGGGTAGGTGCCCGAGGCGACGCCCCGGTCGGCACGGTCGGCGTCCTTGCCCAGGGCGGCGGCCTGGGCCGGAGCGGTGCTCACGACAGTGCGGATCTGCGCGCCGAGGCCGCTCAGACGGCTCACGGCGGCGCACGGGTCGCCGCCGCCGACGTCCTTGGCCGCCCTATCCACGGCGGACTTGACGGCGAGCTCGGCCCTGGCGGCCTGCGCCGACCCGGAGAAGGTGGTGAGCAGTTCGCCGAAGTGCCCCGTCCAGCCGGTCTGTCCACCGCTCAGCTCGTTCGCCCCGCAGCCGTACAGGGAGTCGGCCAGCCTGCTGTCCGGCCAGGTGGCCAGGGTGCCCAGGTCCTGCTCGCGCATGCTCTGCGGGACCGTGCGCAGGAACTCCAGCGGGGTGATGGCCTCGCAGTACTTCCGCTGGGGGTAGGCGGCGGCGACGGTGCGGTAGTAGACGGCCATCCGGTCCGGGAGGCGGTGCGCCGCCCGGGAGCCGGGGTGCCGGTGCCCGAGGTCGGCGTAGGCGGCCAGCGCGTCGCGGAATCCGGGCTGCGCGGTGGCGAAGGGCTGGTCCGCGCGGGCCTTGACGAGGTCGTCGGCGTGCTGGAGCCGGTCCAGCAGCATCTGCTCGGTGGCCTCGTCGCGGGCGCTGCCGTACAGCACGCCGCCGCCGGCCGGCACGGCCAGCAGCACCAGGCCGAGGAGGGCGGCCACGGGCGCGCTGCCGGGCCAGGACAGCCGGGAGCGCAGGCCCGCCACGGCGCCGTGCGCGGCGGCGGCCCCCAGGAGCACGGCGTAGCCGGCGAGGACGCCCGCCGGGACGCCGTCCGGGTCGGCCGGGAGCGCGACGACGAGCAGCACCGCGGTCGCGGCCCAGCACACCGCCGCCCACACCCAGCGGCGCAGCAGCGCGTAGCCGAGGCCGAGGCCGGTGAGGTTGAGCAGGGCGACGGCGAGCGCGCGCACGGCGTCGGGCGCGACCGGCGGCGCGGGCGGTGCGGGCGGTGGGCCCGGCGGTCTCGGCGGCATCGGTGGCACCACGAATCCGTCGGCCGGTCCCGGAACGTCCCCGGACATGTCGACTCCCCCCTGTCACGCCTGTCACGATCGGTTCCCGCAGCTCGGCGGTGTGCCAGTGTACGGGCTAACTCTCTTGCGCAGACACCGAGTTGGGAATCCCGCCACCGCCTCCCGCCACCCTGCGGCGGCCCGCCCGCACGCGGACGCGGACGGAGTGCGGCACCCCCCGGCCCTCCCATGCGCCCGGTGCATGATTTCGTGGAACTTCAGGCATTGGACGCATGTGTCCGTCCTGATCGACCCTGGGAGGGATCCACCGCACCCGTACCGAGGAGCCGACCGGTCCATGAAGGCGCCGTACCGCCTGCCGCTGACCCCGCTGCCGCTCGCCGCGGCGGCCCGGGGTGCCGTCGCGCTCGCCGTGCCGCTGCTGGCGGGGGTGGTGACCGGGCAGGTGGCCCTCGCGGTGCTCGCGGGGATCGGCGCCCTGTGGGGGGTCGGCCAGGACGGTGACGACCCCTACCGGCAGCGGGTGCTGCGGCTGGGCTGCACGGGCGGCTGTGCCGCCCTCGGCCTGCTCGCCGGGGAGCTCGCGCTGCGCTCCGGGCGTCCGGGCGCGGTGACCTGCTGCCTGGTCGTCGCTGCCCTGGTCGCCGGTGCCGTCAGCCTGCGCGGGCGGCTCGCCTCGGTGGCCGGTCTGCATCTGCTGCTCGGGGTGACCGTGGGCGGCGGGATCCCGGTTCCGGGGCCCTGGTGGCAGGCGCCCCTGGCCCTGCTCTGCGGCGTCGCCCTGGTCGCCCTGCTGTCCGCCACGCCGTGGCTGTGGCGGCGCCACGCCATCGAGCGGGCGGCCGTCCGCGCCGTGTACCGGGCCGCGTCCGGGGCCCTGGCGGCGGCGGGCGGACCGGACGCCGAACCCGCGCGGCGGCGGCTCACCGCCGCCCTCGACCACGCGCACCGGGTGCTGGACCGCCACCTGACCGGCCGTGAGCGCCCCGGGAGGGGGCCGGACACCCTGCGCACGGCCTTCCACACGGCCGTCCGGCTGGGCGAGGTGACCTCGGCCCTGGTGTGGGAGGGACGCGAGCTGCCCCGGTGCGTGAGCCGGGTGCCGCTGCTGACGGCGGCCCGGCTGCTGCCGGAGCCGGGCCGCGGCGCCGCTGCCGCGACCGCCGCCGCCGGGCCTGCGGGGTCCGCGCACCCGGAGGGCGTGCCCTGCGCCGGGAGCGACTCGCCCGCGCTGCGCGCGCTCACCGCGCTGTACACCTCCTGCGGTCCGGACCGCCCGCGGGACGCCACCGCGCGGCTCCCCGCGTACCCCTGGCACGGGCGGGCGGCCCAGGTCCGCTACGCCGTGCTGCTCGCGGGCTGTGTGCTCGCCGCCCAGTTGTGCGCGGTGCTGCTGCACGGCCCGCGCGGCTACTGGCTGCCGATGACGGTCGCCTTCGTCTACAAGCCCGACTTCGGTCCGGTGTTCCGCCGCGCCCTGCACCGCTGCGCCGGGACGGTCGCCGGGGTGGCCGCCATCGGCGCGGTGACCCTGCTGACGACCGGGACGTACGCCCTGATCGGCGCCGTGGCGGCGTTCGCCGCGGTCATGGCCGTCGGGGTGCGCCACCACTACGCGCTCGCCACGACCGGTCTGACGGCGATCGTCTTCGTCCTCGTCGACCTGCTGGGCGACCACCGGGAGCTGTCCTGGGCGCGCATCCTCGACACGGCGCTGGCCGCGGCCATCGTGCTGGTCGCGCACTTCGCGCTGTGGCCGGACTCGGCGCGGGGCCGGGCCGCGGCCCGGACGCGGGCCGCCGTGTCCGCCGCCCACCGCTACCGGGACCTGCCGCCCGGTGCCCCGGCCGCCGAGCGGTACGCGCTGCGCCGCACCGCCTACCACCGGCTCGCCGAGGCCCGCCGGGCGGTCCTGGACGCACGACGGGAGCCGGGCCGGGCCGCTCGCGAGGTGCCCGGCCTCCTGGACGCGGAGGAGGCCATCGCCGCCGCCGAGCGGCTGTGCGACGCCGTCGGCGCACACCACGTGGGGTCCGCCCCGGACGCGTACGCGCCCGGCGCCGTCCGCTGCACCGCGGCGGGTGCGATGGGAGGATGAGCGCGATGGATCTCCAGGTGCTGCGTGCGTTCCGGGCGGTGGCCGAGGGTCTGACGGTGACCGAGGCCGCCGCCGACGCACGCGTCACCCAGCCGGCGCTGTCGCGGGCGCTGCACCGGCTGGAGGAGGAGATCGGCGCGGAGCTCCTCCAGCGGGTGGGCCGGGTGCTGCGGCCGACCCCGGCCGGGCGGGTGTTCAAGGAGTACGTCGACGCCGCCCTGGACGCCTACGACCGGGGGCGCCGGGCCGTGGCCGAGGTGGTCGACCCGGCGGCGGGCGTGGTGTCGCTGGCCTTTCTGCACACCCTGGGCACCTGGCTGGTGCCGCGGCTCGTCACCGGGTTCCGCGAGGAGTTCCCGCAGGCCCGCTTCGAGTTGCACCAGCACGAGGAGAACGGCCTGATCCAGCATCTGCTGGAGGCCACGGCGGATCTGGTCATCACCAGCGGGGACCCGGGACACCCGCTGATCACCTGGCGGCGGCTGCTGGTCGAACCGCTCTGGCTCGCCGTCCCGCGCGGCCACCGGCTCGCCCGGCGCAGCCGGGTCCGGCTGGCCGAGGTCGCCCAGGAGCCCTTCATCCTCCTCAAGCCGGGCTACGGGCTGCGCAGCGTCACCGAGACCCTGTGCCGCCAGGCCGGATTCACCCCGCGCGTCGGCTTCGAGGGCGAGGAGGTGCACACCCTGCGCGGACTGGTCGCGGCCGGGCTCGGGGTGTCCCTGATCCCGTCCTCGCCGGACGCGGCGGGGACCTCGGGCTTCCCGATCCGCTATCTGGAGATCACCGATGTGCACGGCGCGCGGGACATCGGCATCGCCCGGCTCACCGGCCGTACGCTGCCGCCGGTGGCGCGGCGCTTCCTCGACCACGCGCTCCGCTCGGCGGCCGTCCCGGCCGCGGATCCGGGATGACGGCGCCGTGGCCCGGGGCCAGTGCCCGGCGCGATGAAATGCGCGCGGCGCCTTCTCGCAGCAGGCTGGTGGTCTGGTCGAGCCCGCCGGGAGTTCCAGTGAACAGGCCGCCTGAGTGCCGTTGCGCGGAGAGCCGCCCCGAGGCGCGGTGCGCCGTGGTGCGCCCGTGCGGTCCCGCCGCGCCCTCGCGGGCCCCGGCGCGGCGCGGCGGGGGCGAGCGGTGAGGCGCCCGTGCCGGCGGAGCGAGCAGGCCAGGGCGCGCGCGGCGCGCAGGAAGGCCGAACGGCCCCGGGTGCCCGCGCCGCCGCTGTGGCTGCGCTGGCTGCCGGTCGGGTATCTGGCGGCCGTGCTCGCCATCGAGCCGGTCACGCCGGTGGACTGGCCGGTGAGCTTCCTGCTGATCGCGCTGCCGCTGGTCGCCGCGTACGCCTACGGCCCGGCGGCGGTGGCCGCCGTCACCGTCTTCGCGATCGTGTTCGAGGGCGTGCTGGCGGGCACCCCGTGCTGCGCGGGCCGGTCCGTGGGCTATCTCTGGGACCGGCACTACGTGGCCAACTACGTCTGCACCACTCTGGTGGGCGTGCTCGGCACGATCCTCGCGGTGCACCGGATGCGCCGCGAGCGCACGCTGGCCACGGTGCGTTCGGTGGCGGAGACCGCGCAGCGGGTGTTACTGCGCCCGGTCCCCCGGCGGCTGGGCCAGGTCTCCGTGGAGACGCTCTATCTGTCCGCCGCGGCCGAGGCCCGGATCGGCGGCGATCTGTACGAGGCGGTGCCGACCGCGTTCGGGGTACGGCTGCTGGTCGGCGACGTACGGGGCAAGGGGCTGGTCGCCGTGGAGACGGCCGCGACCATGCTGGGCGCCTTCCGGGAGGCCGCCCACGACGAGCCGGACCTGCGGGGCGTGGCCCGCCGCATGGAGCGGAGCATGAGCCGCCATGCCGCGCAGCTGCCCGGGGGCGAGGCCGCGGAGCGGTTCGTGACGGCGGTGTTCGCGGAGATCCCGGAGCACGAGCCGGTCGTCCGCATCGTCAACTGCGGCCATCCGCCGCCGCTGATCATCAAGGAGGGCGGGGTCGCCGAGCTGCACGCCTCGGACCCCTCGCCGCCCATCAACCTCGGTGTGCTGATCGGCGACGGCTACCAGCTGGACGTCGAGCCGTTCCGGCCCGGGGACCAGTTGCTGCTGTACACCGACGGCGTCACCGAGACGCGCGATGCCGACGGCGTCTTCTATCCGCTGGCCGACCGTGTCGCGCCCTGGGTGGGCCTGGCGCCCCGGGAACTCCTCGACCGGCTGCACGAGGATCTGCTCGCCTACAGCGGCGGGCACCTCGACGACGACATCGCCGCGCTCGCCGCGTACCGGCTGCCCGGCGACAGCCGCCCCTGAGCGGCCGCCGTCGGTTGCGCCAGTGCCGAGGGTGGCGTCGAGGGCCCGGAGGACGGGCGGGGCGGGGATCCGGCGGGCCCGGACGGTGGCGCGGAATCCGGGAGCGAACCGTTCGGCCTGACGTCCGACCCGGTCGGCCGCGATCTCCTGTTCCCGGAGATCCCGGAGATCCGGGAGGTCCCGGATGCCGCTGAGGCATCCGGCCGAACAGCGCGAACGGCCGTGGGGCGCGCTCCGATCAGCACGGCGTCAGGCATGGGCGTCGCCGTGCCCGCCGGGCGCTCCGGCCGGGTGCGGCGCTGCGCTCCGGGGGCGGTCGCCGCCCGCCTCGCACACCTTGGCGAGGCGGGCGAGCATGGCGCGGTGCCGGAGCTGGATCAGCGATTCGACGCCTATGTTGTGCACGGCTCCGCCCGCGCCCCGGAGGGGGTGCTCGTCCACGATCACCAGGGTGTGCTCGCCCCAGGGCCGCACCTCGACGGCGATGCGGGCGGTGCCCAGGAAGCCCGCGTCGGCCTCCAGCTCGAGGAGCGTCCCCTCCTCGTGGTTGCGGACGGTCGTCCGGTTGGTGAGCCGCAGCGGTCCCAGCCGGACCTGGTACTCGATGGCGGAGCCGACCTGCGGCCAGCGGCCGCACACCGGGGCGGACCGTGCCGTGCCCACCACCCAGTCGGCGTACCGGGTGCCGTCGGCGAGCACGGCCCACACGGCCTCGGGAGCGGTCCTGATCAGACGGTGACGTACGGCCACACGAGCCTCCGCAGTTCGCCGGGTCGCTGTCGGGGGGTTCGGTCGGCCGAGTGCCCCCCGGCCGACCCGGTCAACCGTCCGCGGCCGGGCCGCCCGGCTGTGCGCGGCCGGTCGCGTCCGGGCCGGTCGCGGCGGTGTCCGGCCGGCCGTGCGGCTCCGCGCCGCCGGGTCCCGGGGGCAGCGCGAGGTGGGCGAGGTCGCCCGGCGGCGGGGTGGTCACCGGCCACAGCGGTGCCGGTGTCCCGTCGGCGACCGCGGCCGGGGCGTCGGTGAGGTTCATCCGGTCGCGCAGCCGTCCGTAGAAGTCCATCGGGCCCAGCCGTACGGCGCGCAGCCGGCGCGGGGCGGCGTAGACGCCGATCCAGTCCCCCGGGTCGAGCACGCCGCGCAGTTGCCCGTCGATGCTGACGGCGGCCTGCCCGGACCGTTCCAGCACGCGCAGCGCCACGGGTTCGTCGGGCGCGGCCACCACCGAGCGGTTGAACGCCATGTGCGGGGCGACGGGCGTGAAGACCAGGGCGTCCGCGCGCGGGGAGACGACCGGGCCGCCGGCGGCGAAGCTGTACGCCGTGGAGCCGGTGGGGGTGGCGACGAGCAGCGCGTCGGCGGAGTAGGAGGCCAGGAGCCGGCCGGCGATGTAGACGCCGACGGAGACCTGCCGGTCGCGGGCGAGTTTCTCCACGACGATGTCGTTGAGGGCGGTGACGTTCAGGGCGATGCCCCAGTCGCCGCCGGACTCGCAGTCGGTGCGCACCCGGGGCGGGGGCAGCATCGGGCGGCGGCCGTAGCGCATCAGCTCGCCGATGCCCGCGGGCACCCGCAGGCGGCGGGAGGCCCGCAGGGTGAGCAGCATGCGGCTCTCCACGGTGAGCCGCTCCTCGACGACGGCGTCCAGGGCGGTGCGGACGAAGGCGGCGGGGACCTCGGTGAGGAAGCCGACCCGGCCGAGGTCGACGCCGAGGACCAGGGCGTCGTGCTCGGCGGCGAGCCGGGCGCCGCGCAGGAAGGTGCCGTCGCCGCCCAGGGTGACGATGAGGTCGGGGTCGCCGGCGGCCTCCACCTCCTCGTCGGCGTCGCGCCGTCCGCCGTCGTGCCAGACGTCGATGTCGGTGCACCGCACGGCGCGTTCGTCGCACCACGCGTGCACGGTCCGCTCGGCGGCCTGGGCCTCGGGGCGTCCGCTGTGCACGACCAGGCCGATGCGCTGCACTGTCACAGCTCGGCCGGGTTCCCGCGTGGCGGGCCGGGCAGCGGCGGATCCAGGTAAAGAAATCGTATGGTCCAGTCCAAAGAATCATTTGGTCCAGACCAATCCATTGACGTGCCCGCAACAGCCTCAGGAAGCTGGGGCCACTTCCCCACCCCCTTCCCTTCCCCCTGGAGGCACAGTGAGACGCCTTCGCGCATGTCTGGGCGCGACCGCCGCCGTCGGGCTCGCCGCCCTCGGCACCACCGCCCTCGTCGCGGGCAACGCCTCGGGCGCACCGAGCGCGCAGGACGCGCTGAGCAACCGCTGGTACGCCGCGGCCCCGTACCTCATGCCGCTGGACAACGATCCGCCGGACGCGGGCGCCATCATGGACGCCACCGGCCTCAAGGCGTTCCAGCTCGCCTTCGTCCTCGCCCCCAACGGCGGCGGCTGCTCCCCCACCTGGGACGGCACCGCCCCGGTCTCCTCGGACACCGCCGTCAAGTCGGTGATCGACTCCATCCGCGCCAAGGGCGGCGACGTCTCCGTCTCCATCGGCGGCTACGGCGGCACCAAGCTCGGCCAGGCCTGCTCGGACCCGGCGGCCACGGCGGCGGCCTACCAGCAGGTCGTCACCAAGTACGGGCTGCACGCCATCGACTTCGACCTGGAGGAGCCGGAGTACGAGAACACGGCGGCCATCCACAACGAGATCGGCGCCGCCAAGATCCTCCAGCAGAACAACCCGGGCCTGTACGTCTCCGTCACCACGGCGGGCACGGCGGACGGCACCGGCTGGTTCGGCAAGCAGATGCTGCTGGAGGCGAAGTCGCAGGGGTTCACCCCGAACAACTTCTCCATCATGCCCTTCGACGGCGGCTTCAACGGCGCGGCCTCGCAGACCGCCGCGCTGACCAAGTTCAACCAGGTGCTCCAGTCCACGTTCGGCTGGGACGAGGCGACCGCCTACGCCCACGAGGGCTTCTCCGGCATGAACGGCCGCAGCGACACCGGGGAGATGTTCCCGCAGGCCGACTTCCAGACGGTGCTGGACTACGCGACCGGCCACCACATGGACCGCTTCACCTTCTGGTCGCTCAACCGCGACCGCCAGTGCTCGCCGCCCGACAACGGCGGCCGGACGTCCGGCACCTGCTCCAGCGTGCCGCAGAACTCCTGGGACTTCGCCAAGTACTCGGTGAAGTTCGCCGGGGCGACGCCTCCCACCACCCCGCCCACCACGCCGCCGACCACGCCGCCCACCTCGCCGCCGCCGGGCACCGGCTGCAAGACGGCCTGGAGCGCGACCACCGCCTACACCGGCGGCACCGAGGTCTCCTACAACCAGCACAACTGGAAGGCCAAGTGGTGGACGCAGAACGAGACGCCCGGGGCCTCCCAGTGGGGGGCGTGGCAGGACGAGGGCGCCTGCTGACGGTCTGAACCCCCGGCGACGGCCGGGCGTGGCGCGGAACTCCGCCGCCGCGCCCGGCCGTTCCTCGTGCTTGGCCGTTCCTCGTGCTTGGCCGTTCTTCGTGCGCGGCCGTTCCGCGTGCGCGGTGCCGCGGGCGGCTCAGGCCGTCTTGGCGACCGTCAGCAGGACCGCCGCGTCCTCGGCCGCCTCCAGGCTGTGCCGGGCCGGGGGCACGATGAGCAGGTCGCCCGCCATGCCGTCCCAGGAGGCGTCGCCGCTGCGCAGCCGGACCCGGCCGCGCAGCACCAGCACGGTCGCCTCCCCCGGGTTCTCGTGCTCGGCCAGGACCGTACCGGCGCGCAGGGTGACCAGCGTCTGCCGCAGCACGTGCTCATGGCCGCCGTAGACGGTCTCCGCGCTGCGGCCCGTGGAGGACTGTGCCGCCCGTTCCAGGTGCTCGCGGGTGCGGGCGTCGAGGGAGATCTTCTGCATGGCGCTCCTGAGAACGGTGAGGGTGGCGGCGGGTGTTCAGTAGCGGACGCCGATGCGGCGCCAGCGGCGTCCGCCGGTGCCCGGCTCCGCCGGACGGGTCGGGACACGGCGCCGGTAGAGGACGTAGGGACGCCACAGGTACCACAGCGGGATGCTCCAGGCGTGCACCAGCCGGGTGAAGGGCCACACCGCGAGGATCGCCCAGGCCGCGGTGGCGTGCACCCGGTAGACCAGCGGGGCGTGCGCGATGGCCGCGACATCGGGGTCGCCCGCGAACAGCCCGCGGAACCAGAGCGCCACGCTGCGCCGGTAGTCGTAGCCGGCGCCGAACAGGTTGATGCCCAGCGTCGGGATGACCCCGAGCACGATCACGACCGCCAGCAGCACCAGCGCCACCCAGTCGACCGGGCTGGTGGCGGCGCGCACCCGGGGCACGGTGGTGCGGCGCAGGGCGAGCACCGCGACTCCGGCGAGCACGGCGAGCGCGGCGACGGTGCCGCCGATCGAGGAGAACCAGCGGTAGACGCCCTCGGGGACGCCCAGCCACCGGGTGAAGGACTCCGGGACCAGGATGCCCAGCACATGTCCCGCCACGGCCGCGAAGGTCCCGTAGTGGAAGAGCGGGCCGCCCCACTTGAGCAGGCGGTGCTCCTGGAGCTGGGTGGAGCGGCTGGTCCAGCCGAACTGGTCGTAGCGCCAGCGCCAGACGTGGCCGACGACGAAGGTGACGAGGGCGAGGTAGGGCAGGATGACCCACCACCACAGGTCCCAGGAGTTCATCGGCTCTCTCCGGTCGGCAGGGGTTCGGGGGCGGGCGGGCGGTGCGCCGGGGACGGTCCGGCCGCGGCCAGGTACTCGGGCGGGGCGAAGGGCTCCAGGCCCACCTCCTCGCCGGGCGGTCCCTCGGCGGCCCGGCGCCGCCAGTCGGCCAGCGTGCGGCGGCCCGGCCGGGGCAGCCGCCCGCACACCGCGTCCAGCACGGGTGTGTACGGGTCGCCGCGCTCGGCGAGCGCCCCGCGCAGCAGTTCGAGACCGGCCTGGCACTGGAGGAGGACGCGGTGGCCCGGCTCGGGCGCGAGGGCCGCGAACTCCAGCATCAGCGGCAGGAAGTCGGGCAGTTCCCCCTCGGGCGGGTCCTGCCCCGCCCGGCGGTAGGCGTGCTTGAGGGCCAGCAGCGCCATGCCCCGGGCGCGGGTGTCGCCGTGCCGGTAGTACGTCAGGTGCAGGCTGCGGCTGCGGGTGTGGTCGAAGGTGGCCACGTAGCGGGCGGCGGCCTCGGTCGGCGCCAGGGCGCGCAGATGCGCGGCGACGGCGGCGAGCCGGGCCCGGTCGGCGGGGGCGGCGACGCCCGGCAGGACGGCAGAGATGTCGTCGAGGCGGGCGAGCACCGCCGGGTCCGGGTAGCGCAGCAGGACGCTCGCGAGGCGGTGCACGAGCGGGGTGCCGGCGGCGGCCCGGCGCCCGGCCAGTCGGGGGCTCATGGGGCGTCCGGGGTGCCGAAGAGCCCCGGCGCGGGGCCGTCGCCGTTCCAGCCGAGCAGGTTGAAGCGCACCTGTCCGTCGCTGTCGCGGAAGTGGCCGCCGCCGCCCGGCGCGGCGAGTCCGGGCAGCGCGGGCGGCGGCAGCGGGCCGAGCGGGTCGTCGTCCGCCGCCCGGTCGCCCACACCGCCGGGCCGGTCGAGGGAGCAGTGCTGGGCCATGAGCGCCCCGGAGTCCTCGGTGTGCGCCTTGGGCACGACATAGCGTTCGTCGTACTTGGCGACGGCGAGCAGCCGGTACAGGTCCTCCAGCTCGGCGGCGCTCGCTCCGGCCCGCTCCAGCAGCGCGGCGGAGGTGGGGTCGCCGAGCTGCCGGGCGCGCATGTGGGCGCGCAGCGCGGTCAGTTTGCGCAGTACGCCCTCGACGACGGCGGTGTCCCCGGCGGTGAAGAGGTTCGCCAGGTACTCGACGGGGATGCGCAGTTCGTCGATGGCGGCGAAGATCCGGTCGGGGTCGTCGTCGTGGTGCCCGGTGGTGTGCACGGCGTCGGCGACCGGCGAGAGCGGCGGGACGTACCAGACCATGGGCAGGGTGCGGTACTCCGGGTGCAGGGGCAGCGCCACCCGGTGCCGTTCGACCAGGTCGTACACCGGTGAGCGCCGGGCGGCCTCGATCCAGTCGGGTGGCACGCCGTCGCGTGCGGCGGCCTCCCGCACCCAGGGTTCGTCCGGGTCCAGGAAGACCGACAGCTGGGCCTCGTAGAGGTCCTTCTCGTCCGGCACGGAGGCGGCGTGCAGCACGGCGTCGGCGTCGTAGAGCAGGACGCCGAGATGGCGCAGCCGTCCCACACAGGTCTCGGAGCAGATGGTGGGCTGCCCGGCCTCGATGCGCGGGTAGCAGAAGGTGCACTTCTCGGCCTTGCCGGTGCGGTGGTTGAAGTACACCTTCTTGTACGGGCAGCCGGAGACACACATCCGCCAGCCGCGGCAGCGGTCCTCGTCGACCAGGACGATGCCGTCCTCCTCCCGCTTGTACATCGCGCCCGAGGGGCAGGAGGCGACGCAGGACGGGTTGAGGCAGTGCTCGCAGATGCGCGGCAGATAGAACATGAAGGTGTGCTCGAACTCGAGCCGCACCCGTTCGCCCAGGTCCTTCAGGTTGGGGTCCGAACGGGCGTGGTCCTGCGCCCCGGCGAGGTCGTCGTCCCAGTTGGGGCCGTGCACGGGCCGCATGTCGCGGCCGGTCAGCTGGGACTTGGGGCGGGCGCTGGTGAAGCGGTCGGAGAGCGGGGCGGTGGTCAGGCTGCGGTAGTCGTAGGTCCACGGCTCGTAGAAGTCGTCCAGCGCGGGCAGTTCGGGGTTGTAGAAGAGGGTGAGCAGCTTGCGCACCCGGCCGCCGGAGCGCAGCCGCAGTCTGCCGCGCCGGTTCAGGGTCCAGCCGCCCTTCCAGCGGTCCTGGTCCTCGTAGCGGCGCGGATAGCCGGTGCCCGGCTTGGTCTCCACGTTGTTGAACCAGACGTACTCGGTGCCCGGCCGGTTGGTCCAGGTCTGCTTGCACGTCACCGAACAGGTGTGGCAGCCGATGCACTTGTCGAGGTTCATCACCATCGCCACCTGGGCCATGACCTTCACCGGAAGACGACCTCCTGTGCGCGGCGGCGGATGACGGTGAACTCGTCCCGCTGGTTGCCGGTGGGACCGATGTAGTTGAAGGCGTAGGTGAACTGCGCGTAGCCGCCGATCAGATGGGTGGGTTTGATCAGCAGCCGGGTCAGGGAGTTGTCGCCGCCGCCGAGCAGTCCGGAGGTCTCGGTGCGCGGGACGTTCAGATGGCGGTCCATGGTGTGGTGCATGTAGACGGTGCCCTCGGGCATGCGGTGGGTGACCACGGCGCGGCAGGCGACGACGCCGTTGCGGTTGTAGGACTCGATCCAGTCGTTGTCGGCGACGCCGATCTTCTCCGCGTCCAGGGGGCTCATCCAGATCACCGGCCCGCCGCGGAACAGGGTGAGCATGAGCAGGTTCTCCTGGTACTCGGAGTGGATGGACCACTTCGAGTGCGGGGTGAGGTAGCGGACCACGAGTTCGGGGTGGCCCGCCGGGTGTCTGCGCGGGTCGCCGAACTGGGCGAGCAGGTTCAGCGGGGGCCGGTAGACGGGCAGTTGCTCACCGAACTCGGCCATCCAGTCGTGGTCCAGGAAGAAGTGCTGACGCCCCGTCAGGGTGTGCCAGGGGGTGAGGCGTTCGACGTTGACGGTGAAGGGCGAGTAGCGGCGGCCGCCGGACTCGGTGCCGGACCACTCGGCGGAGGTGATGACGGCGCGGGGCTGGACGCGGGTGTCCTCGAAGGTGATGCGGTCGCCGGAGCGCTCCTCGGCCAGGTCGGCGAGCGGCACACCGGTCCTCTCCTCCAGGGCGCGCAGCGACTGCACGGCGACCCGTCCGTTGGTGGTGCCGGACAGCGCGAGCAGCGCCTCGCAGAACTGGTCGTCGCGGGCGATGGAGGGCCGCCCGTCGGCGACGCCGCCGCGCACGGTGCCGTTGCGCGAGCGCAGGTCGTCGATCTCCGGACCGGGTTTCCAGGTGATGCCCTTGGTGGAGGTGCCGAGGGTGTCGAGCAGCGGTCCGACGGCGGCCATCTTCTCGGCGACCTTGGTGTAGTCGCGTTCGACGACGGTCAGCCGCGGCATGGTCCGGCCGGGCACGGGCTCGCACTCGCCGGCCCGCCAGTCGCGCACCCGTCCGTGCGGCTGGGCCAGTTCGTCGGGGGTGTCGTGGGCGAGCGGGGAGGCGATGACGTCCCGGCGCACGCCGAGGTGGGCGGCGGCGAGCCGGGAGAACTCGGCGGCCAGCGTGTGGAAGACGTCGAAGTCGCTGCGGGTCTCCCAGGGCGGTGCGATCGCCGGGTTGAAGGCGTGCACGAAGGGGTGCATGTCGGTGGAGGACAGGTCGTACTTCTCGTACCAGGTGGCCGCCGGGAGCACCACGTCGGAGAACAGGCAGGTGCTGGTCATCCGGAAGTCGACGGCCACCGACAGGTCGAGCTTGCCGACCGGTGCCTCCTCGCGCCAGGTGACCTCCTCGGGGCGCAGGCCGGGCGGTGTCTCGGCGGCCGTCACGGCGTCGTCGGTGCCGAGCAGGTGGCGCAGCATGTACTCGTGGCCCTTCATCGAGGACGCGAAGAGATTCGCGCGCCAGATGAGCAGGACACGGGGGAAGTTGGCCGGGTCGTCGGGGTCCTCGGCCGCGAACCGCAGCCGCCCCGACCTGAGTTCGTCCACGACGTGGTCGGCGACCTCCTTGCCGGCGCGTTCGGCCTCGTCGCACAGGTCGAGCGGGTTGCGGCCGAACGCCGGGTGGGAGGGCATCCAGCCCAGGCGGGCGGCGAGCGCGTTGCAGTCGGGCAGCGTCCGGCCGGCGAGCCGGCCCCGGCCGAGCGGGCTGGTGAGCAGGTCGGCGGAGAACGCCTCGTAGCGCCACTGGTCGGTGGCCAGCCAGAAGAGCGGGGTGCCCGCCATGTGCCGGGTGGGCCGCTGCCAGTCCAGGCCGAAGGCGAGGTGGGACCAGCCGGTGAGCGGGCGGACCTTCTCCTGGCCGACGTAGTGCGCCCAGCCGCCGCCGTTGACACCCTGGCAGCCGGTGAGCAGCAGCAGGGAGAGGAAGGAGCGGTAGATCTGGTCGGAGTGGAACCAGTGGTTGGTGCCCGCGCCCATGGCGATCATGGACCGGCCGCCGGTGCGTTCGGCGTTGCGGGCGAACTCCTGGGCGATCCGGGCCGCCGCCCGCGCGGGCACCGAGGTGATCGCCTCCTGCCAGGCGGGGGTGCAGGGCACGCTCGCGTCGTCGTAGCCGGTGGGCCAGGTGCCGGGCAGCCCGGGGCGGCCCACCGCGTACTGGGCGAGGACCAGGTCGTAGACGGTGGTGACGAGGTGGCCGCCGACGCGGGCCGCGGGCACGCCGCGGCGCACGGTGTCCTGCGCCTGGCCCGGTCCCGCGTCGAAGCGCGGCAGGTCCACCGCCACCGCCTCGCCGTCCGGCCGCCCGTACAGCGACAGCAGCGGGTCGGTGCCCTCCAGGCGCAGGTTCCAGCGGGGGCCGTCCTCGGGAGCGGTCCAGCGGAAACCGAGCGAGCCGTTGGGCACGGCAGGCTCACCGGTGCGGGCGTCCAGCAGCACGGTCTTGAAGGCGGCGGCCTCCTCGCCCGCGCGGTCCGGCAGGTCGGCGGCGGTGAGGAACTTGTCCGGGACGTACACGCCCGGCATGCCCTCGCGTTCCCGCAGCCGCACCAGGAAGGGCAGGTCCGTGTAGGTCCTGGCGTACTCCATGAAGCGCGGCACCGGCCGGTCGCGGTGGAACTCGGTGAGGATGACATGGCCCATGGCCATGGCCAGCGCGCCGTCGGTGCCGGGCGCCGCCGCGAGCCATTCGTCGGCGAACTTGGTGTGGTCGCCGTAGTCCGGGGAGACCACGACCACCTTCTGGCCGCGGTAGCGGGCCTCGGTCATGAAGTGCGCGTCGGGGGTGCGGGTGATCGGCAGGTTGGTGCCCCACACGATCAGATAGCCGCAGTTCCACCAGTCGGCGGACTCCGGTACGTCCGTCTGGTCCCCGAAGACCTGCGGCGAGGCCATCGGCAGATCGGCGTACCAGTCGTAGAACGAGGAGATCGTCCCGCCGATCATCGACAGATAGCGGGTGCCCGCCGAGTACGAGGCCATGGACATCGCGGGGATCGGCGAGAAGCCGACGATGCGGTCGGGGCCGTACCGCTTGACCGTGTGGACCTGGGCGGCCGCCATCAGTTCGACGGCCTCCTGCCAGGTGCAGCGCACGAAGCCGCCCTTGCCGCGGGCCCGCTTGTAGACCGCGGTGCGCCCCGGGTCCGCGGTCAGCCACTCCCAGGCCGCCACCGGGTCGGCGGTGCGCGCCCTGGCCTCGCGCCACAGGTCCAGCAGCGGGCCGCGCACATAGGGGTAGCGGATCCGGGTCGGCGAGTAGGTGTACCAGGAGAAGGCCGCGCCGCGCGGGCAGCCGCGCGGCTCGTACTCGGGCGAGTCGGGGCCCACGGACGGGTAGTCGGTGGCCTGGGTCTCCCAGGTGATGATCCCGTCCTTGACGAACACCCGCCAGGAGCAGGAGCCCGTGCAGTTCACCCCGTGCGTGGAGCGCACCTCCCGGTCGTGCCGCCAGCGCTCCCGGTAGAACTCGTCGGCCCCCCGGCCGCCGTCCCGGTACAGGACCCGCCGGTCGGGCGACTGCTCCCCGGGGAAGAAGTACTGCGCCGAGCGCATCAGACGTTCGAGGGCCTCACCCGAGCGGTCGGTGCCCACGCTCCTGCCTCTCTCGCGCCGGGATGCCGCCGGACGCGTCCCCGCGCATGTCGGTGTCCGGCCGTCGACCAGTCTTGATCGGGAGGTATCAGCCCACAAGCAGCCAATCGTGCGAATCATCGGAAAGCTTCCCTACGGGGGTCGGCGTAGGGTGATCGTGCCGGGGCACTGCGGGGGAAGGAACGGGCTCCGGCTCCTGGCGGGAGGTACCTGCATGTCCGACGACCCACGGCGGCCCGTCCCGGGCGCCGAGACGGCCGGACGGACGGCCCCCGCAGCCGAGGGAGCCGGCCGGCGCGGGCTGCACCGGCTGCTGGACGCCATGGTGGCCATGAGCGCCGAGGTGGACACCAGGACCCTGCTCCAGCACATCGTGGACGTCGCCGCCGATCTCGTCGGCGCCCGGTACGGCGCGCTGGGCGTGCTCGGCGAGGGCGGGGACTTCACCGATCTGATCACGGTGGGCCTGGACGCGGAGGCCGAACGGCTCAAGGCCGAGGCCGGGCTGCCGCAGCGGCACGGGCTGCTGGGCAGCCTCGTCACCGACCGCAGGCCGCTGCGCGTGGACGATGTGCGCGCCGACCCCCGCTCGGTCGGCTTCCCGGCCGGGCACCCGCCGATGACCACACTGCTCGGGGTGCCCCTGTCGGTACGTGGCACGGTGTACGGCAATCTGTACCTCGCCGACCGCAGGGACGGCCGGCCGTTCGGCGACGAGGACGAGGCCCTGCTGACCGCGCTGGCCAGCGCGGCGGGCGTCAGCATCGAGAACGCCCGGCTGTACCAGCGGCTGAAGCGGGCCACCGAACAGTTCCAGCGCCGGATGCTGCCCGTGCTGCCCGATCTGGGGCCACTGCGGGTGGCGGCGCGCTACGAACCGGCGGCCGAGCCGCCCCGGCTCGGCGGGGACTGGTACGACGCCATGGTGCTGCCGGACGGCGCGGTCTTCGTCGTCGTCGGCGACGTCACCGGGCACGACGTGGAGGCGGCGCCGGTGATGGCGCAGATCCGCAGCATGCTGCGCGCCCTGGCGTTCGACCGGTGCGGGCCGCCCGGCCTCGTCGTGGACGCGCTCGACCGGGCGCTCGCCCTGTACGGCGACGCGACCGCGGCCACCCTGGTGGCGGCCCGGATCGAGCAGGTGCCGGGCACCGGCTACTCCGTGTGCTGGACCAACGCCGGGCATCCGCCGCCGCTGCTGGTCACCGCCGAGGGCACGGTGTGCGTGCTGGCACCCGAGCCGCACGGCATCCCGGTCGGGGTGGATCCCTCTCTGCCCCGCCCCGACCACCGCCGCGCGCTGCCCGCGGCGAGCACCCTGCTGCTGTTCACCGACGGTCTGATCGAGCGCCGCGGCCAGGACATCGACACCGGTCTGCGGGACCTGGCCGCGCACGCCGCCGCGCTGGCCGCGGCCCCGCCGCATGTGCTGTGCGAGGCGCTGGTGAGCCGGCGCGAGACGTACGACGACGATGTGGCCCTGCTGGCGCTGCGGGTCCCGGCCGCGCGGTGACCGCCGCCACCGGTGCCCGGTCTCAGCCGGGGCGGCCGGGGTCGTGGTCCCCCGGCTCGTGCGTGTCGCCGGGGCGCGCGTGCGGGGGCGGGTCGAAGTGGACGGTGATCTTCTCGAAGCCCTTGAAGGACTCGGTCGTCGCGTAGGAGCGGTAGGCCCGCTGGTCGCCCGCGCTGAGGTGGACGCGGTCGGTGAAGGGGGTGAGCAGGCTCCGGGGCCACAGCCGCATGCACCGCACGGCGCCGATCTCCGCCGTGCCGAGGTACACCAGCGCCCCCAGGTAGATCCACGCCAGCAGACCGAGCACGATGCCGAACAGGCCGTACGTCGCCGTGGCGCCCTGGAGCACGTGGTCGACGTAGTAGGTGCCGCCCCACAGCAGCGCCTGCCAGGCGCACGCGGCGCCCAGCGCCGGGCCGTACAGCACGCGCAGCGGCAGCCGTCTGCGGGTCAGCAGCCGGTAACTGGCGATCAGCAGCGCGGCGTTCAGCACGACGGCCAGGGCCTCGGCGGCGACCCGCACCCCGACGGCGAGCCGGGCTTCGAACAGGCCGGCGGCCCACTCGGCGGTGGTGGACAGACCGGTGGTGACGCACAGTCCGAGGGCGAGCAGGGTCAGGAACTTCAGGCCCTTCAGCCGGGAGCGGAACGGGTCGGGCCGGGCGTGCCGGGGCACCGCGAAGATCTTGTTCAGCGCGTGCTGGGCGGCCTGGGCGACGTTCAGCACCCCGTAGAGGCTGCCTGCCACACCCACCGCGACGGCGACCGCGTTGCCCTGGAAGGAGTGGATGTTGTGGACGAGCTGGTCCCCGATCACCGGGAACTCGCTCAGCGCCGAGTTGAGCACCGCGTGCTGGAGGTGGGGGCTGCTGCTGAGGACGGCGCTGAGCACCGCGACCAGGAAGAGCAGCAGCGGGAAGAGCGACAGGAAGCCGTAGTACGTCAGCAGCGCGGCCAGATAGGCCGCCTGGTCGTCGTAGAACTTGTAGACGACGGCCAGCGGCAGGCCCGCCCAGCGGTGCCGCCGCTGGTAGGAATCCACCCGGGCCAGCACTCCCATGCGTTCTCCCACACGGTCCGCCGTGGGTCCGCCGACGCGGGACGCCACCTTTTGCGGGTGCCCTGGCCAGGGATTTCCATGCGGTGACCACGGGAGCGGTACGCGGGTCAGACGGCGGAGGGCCGGTCCGAGCCGGGCCACACGTACGGCAGGTCGTCGGGCACCCCGGGGAACAGCCGCGCGTAGTGGTCCGGGTCCTTGCGCACCAGCGCCGACCGGTGGCTGAGGTGCAGGGCCTCGTCACCGAGCCAGGGCGGCAGTTCACCGGCGGCGGCCAGCTCGGACTGCTCGCGCACCCGCGCGCCGGGGCGGTGGGCGGCCAGGTCGGCGACGAGCGTGGCGGCGCAGCTGTCCTGGTGGCCGTGTTCGCGCCAGACGCGGCACACGTCCAGGCCGTAGCGGACCAGCGCCTCCTCGTACCCGGCCCACATGCGCACCGCCGGGTGTCTGCGCCAGCCGTAGCCGGGGACGGTCAGACCGCGCAGCACCTGGAGGGCCTCGACGCGCTGCTTGCCCAGTCTGCGGCGGTCGAGCACCCGCGCCGACTCGGTGAAGCCGGGGTGGGGCAGGAAGGTCTGCATGGAATCTCCGCGGGTCTCGGCGGGTGAACGGCGGCGCGTCGCTCCGTCACAGCGTGTTCATATGATGTGACAGTCTGCACATGATCTGGCAGCAGAACATCGACAGGGCCCCCGTCCGCCTGGACCGGGCCCCCGTTCGTCACTCACGTCGTCGCGGACTGCGCGGGGCACTGCTGGTCACGGTGACCACCGCCGCGCTGGCCGGCGGCCCCGCCGCGGCGGCCTCGCCCTTCGGCACCCGCACCGCCGACTGGGACTCCATCGCGGCGTGCGAGTCCGGCGGCGACTGGAACGCCAACACCGGCAACGGCTACTACGGCGGGCTCCAGTTCGCCCAGTCGAGCTGGATCGCGGCCGGCGGCCTCCAGTACGCGCCCCGCGCGGACCTGGCCACGCGCCGGGAGCAGATCGCGGTGGCCCGACGGCTCGCCGCGCTCCAGGGCATGTCGGCCTGGGGCTGCTCCTGACGCGGCCGTCCGCGGTGTGCCGGGGGCGGTGCGGTCCGCCGGTCAGCAGAGCACGTCGAGCGCGCCCGGCAGGACGCGTGCCGTGACCGGGAGGACGGCGTCGACCTCGCCGTCGGCGCCGTAGGGGACGGCGCGGTCGGCCTCGATACGGATCTCCCGGCCGCGCAGCACGCGCACCTCGGGCCGGTCCACGTGTCCCCCGGACTTCAGTTCGTTCATCAGGGTGAAGAACAGGCGGCGCGGGGCGGCGCGGATCAGCACGACGTCGAGCAGGCCGTCGTCGACCCGCGCGCCCGGCGCGATCATCCGGCCCGAGCCGTAGTAGGCGGAGTTGGCGGCCACCACGGTGTATCCGCGGTGCAGGTGCTCCTCGCTGTCGACGGTGACCCGGTAGCTCGCGGCCCGCCAGGTGGCGACGGCCCGCAGTCCGCCCGCGTAGTAGGAGGCGGCGCCGCGCAGCAGCCGGGAGCGGTTGGCGTGCCGGTTGGCGAGCGCGTCGACGCCCGCGTACACGCTGCCGAGGACGACGGTGCGGGCGTGCACCGCCGACTCCACCTCGATGGTGTCGACCCGGCGCGGGGCGTTGTGGAGCAGCACGGCGGCGAGTCCGGCCGGGTCGGCGGGCAGTGCGAGCGCCCGCGCGAAGTCGTTGCCGCGGCCGGCCGGGACCAGGCCGAAGAGGGTCCCGGTGCCGCTGAGCGCCCCGCCGACCCCGCCCGCGATGCCGTCGCCGCCCACCGCGAGGACCACCCGGCCGCGCTCCCCGGCCCGCCGCGCCAGGTCCTGGGCGTGGGCGAGGCTGCGGCTGTACTCGGTCTCCAGATGGGCACCCGCCTCCCGGAGCAGCCTGCCCACCCGCAGCAGCGCGGCGGCACCGGCGGAACCGCCCGCGGTCGGGTTGACGACGGCGGTGAACTGACGCATCGGTGGGCCTCCGGCGAGGTGGGCGCGGACGGACGGGACGGACAGGACGGACGGGACGGACGGCGCGGGCGGCGGTGGGCCGGGGCGCGGGTGAGGGGGTCAGTCGCGGGGCGGATCGAGGGGCAGCAGGACACCGGGGTTGAGCAGTCCGGCCGGGTCCAGCCGCTGTTTGACGGCGCGCAGGGCCCCGATGCCGAGCGGTCCGGCCTCCCTGACGTAGGCGTCGCGGTGGTCGGTGCCGACGCCGTGGTGGTGGCTGATGGTGCCGCCCGCGGCGAGGATCGCCTCGTTCGCGGCGCGCTTGGCGGGCGCCCAGTGCGCCACGGGGTCCTCGCCCTGGGCGCTGACCACGGTGAAGTACAGCGAGGCGCCGTTCTCGTAGACGTGCGAGATGTGGCACATGACCAGCGGCGGGGTGCCCGCCCCGGTGAGCGTCCCGGTGAGCGCGTCGCGCACGGCGGCGTACAGCGCGGGGATCCGGGACCAGAAGGCGGCGGTCTCCAGCGTCTCGGCGAACGCGCCCACGTCCAGCAGCGCGTCGCGCAGATACGGGGCCGAGTACCGGCCGCGCGCCCAGCGCTCCCCCGGTTCCTCGCCGAGGGGCGTGCCGCCGCACTCACGCAGCACGGCGGCGGCCCGCCCGGCGCGGTGGGCGACGTCCTCGGCGGTGCCCTCGTAGCCGGCGACGGCCTGGCAGCCCGCGGACTCCTGCCCGAGCGAGGCCCCGATGGCGTCGGGCTGGGCCAGGCCGATCAGGGTCTCGGTCTCGTCGGACAGGCGCAGCACGGTCGGGCGGGGCCCGTCCTGGGCGAGCCTGCGCAGGGCGGCGGCGCCCGCGTCGAAGGAGGCGAACCGCCAGCCCTCGTAGCGGCGCACCTCGGGCAGCGGACGCAGCCGCACCGTCACCGACGTGATGACGCCGAACGCGCCCTCGGAGCCGAGGACGAGCTGGCGCAGGTCGGGTCCGGCGGCCGAGCGCGGGGCGCGGCCCGCCTCCAGGGTCCCCTCGGGCGTGGCGAGGGTCAGCGCGAGCACCATCTCGTCGAAGCGGCCGTAGCCCGCGGACGCCTGGCCGCTGGAGCGGGCGGCGGCGAACCCGCCGAGGGTGGCCCACTCGTAGGACTGCGGGAAGTGGCCGAGGGTGAATCCGTGCGCGGCGAGCAGTTCCTCGGCCCGCGGGCCGCGCAGACCGGGCTGGAGGGTGGCGGTCCGCGAGACCGGGTCGAGGTCCAGCAGACGGTTCATGCGGCGCAGGTCCAGCGCGACGAAGGGCCGCGACCGCCCCCGGTGTTCGGGGGCCAGGCCGCCGACGACGGAGGTGCCGCCGCCGAACGGCACGAGCGCCAGGCCGTGCGCGGCGCAGGCCCGCAGTACGGCGAGCACCTCCTCGTGCCCGTCCGGGAGCACCACGGCCGCGGGCAGGTCGGTGAGGTCGCCGCCGCGGATGCGCAGCAGGTCGGGGGTGGACTTGCCGCGGGTGTGGCGGATCCGTGCCTCGGCGTCGGTGCGCACGTACGCCTCCCCGCCCACGGCGTCGGCCAGGGCGCGGCGGGCGGCGGCGGTCAGCGGGGAGGCGGGGACGCTCAGCTCGTCCGGGCCGACCGGTGCGGGTGCGCCCGGCTCGACGCCGAGCAGGTCGCGCAGCAGGCCGGTCACGGGCTCGGGCAGCGGTGCGGCCTCGGCCGGGTCGCCCCAGCCGCTCCACAGCATGTCCATGGGTTGTTCCTCACCGGTCGGGGCGTGGGGGTGATGGCGCGTCAGGCGTGGGCGCGGGGCGGGGTTCGGCTCGGGGCGTTACACTGTTACACATGACGCCTATTCGTCACAATGCTGGGGAGCAGGAGAACGGGGACGGCCCGGCCGCTCCGTCCGGGGATCCGGTGCTCGACGCCGTGCGCGACTGCGTCCTGGCCGTCGGGGTCCGCCGTACGACGCTGACGGACGTGGCCCGGCGCGCGGGCGTCTCCCGGATGACGCTCTACCGGCGCTGGCCCGACGTCCGCTCCCTGGTGGGCGATCTGATGACCCGGGAGTGGATCGGGGTCGCCACCGGCGCCCTGCCGGAACGCCGGCCCGGGACGAGCGCGCGCGCCCTGATCGTCGACGGCCTGGTGGCCGGGGTGGCGGCGTTCCGCGCGCACCCGCTCTTCCGCAAGATCGTCGACGTCGATCCCGAACTGCTGCTCCCCTATGTGCTCGACCGGCGCGGCGCCAGCCAGGAGGCCCTGCTCGACCTGGTCGCCGACGCCCTGCGCGAGGGCCACGCCGACGGCTCGGTGCGCCCAATCCACCCGGCCCGGCAGGCCCGGTCGCTGCTGCTGGTCGTCCAGTCCTTCACCCTGTCGCTGCGCACGATGACCGACGAGGACGACCCCGAGCTGTCCGCGGAGGCGTTCCTCGCCGAGCTGCGGACCATCCTGGAGAGGACCCTCACGCCATGAGCCCCGCCCGTCCCCGCGCCACTCCCGCCCCCCTCGCGGGCTCCTCGCTGACCGCGGCGCGCCGGGTGCGCGAACTGGCCCTGACCGCGGGGGGTCCGGCCGTGGACGTCCTGGTGGTCGGGCTGGGCGCCACCGGTGCGGGCGTCGCCCTCGACGCCGCCGCCCGCGGGCTCTCGGTCGCCGCGATCGACGCGCACGACCTGGCCTTCGGCACCTCGCGCTGGAGCTCCAAACTCGTCCACGGCGGGCTGCGCTACCTCGCCTCGGCGCAGCTCGACGTCGCCCACGAGAGCGCGGTCGAGCGCGGGGTGCTGATGGAGCGCACCGCACCGCACCTGGTCGGCGCGCAGCCGTTCGTGCTGCCGCTGACGCCCCTGGTCTCCCGCGGTCAGGCGGCCCTGGCCCGGGCCGGATTCCGCGCGGGCGACGGGCTGCGGCTCGCGGCGCGCACCGCCCGCGCCACCCTGCCCGCGCCGCGCCGCCTGTCCGCCGTGGAGACCCGCCATCTGGCGCCCGCGCTGCGCGGCACCGGGCTCCGCGGCGGCCTGCTGTCCTGGGACGGACGGCTCACCGACGACGCCCGCCTGGTCACCGCCGTCGCCCGTACGGCCGCCGCACGCGGCGCGCGGATCCTGACCCGGGTGCGCGCCCTCTCCCTGACCTCCGCCGGGGCCCTGATCCGCGACGAACTCACCGGCGAGCAGGGCGAGATCAGGGCCCGCGCCGTGGTCAACGCCTCCGGCGTGTGGGCGGGCGGGCTCGTCGAGGGCATCCGGATCCGGCCCTCCCGCGGCACCCACCTCGTACTGCGCGCCGAGCGGCTGGGGCCGCTGCCCGCCGGACTGCACATCCCGGTGCCCGGCGAGACCAACCGCTTCGTGCTGGTGCTGCCCCAGGGCGACGGACGGGTCTACGTCGGGCTCACCGACGAACCCGTGGACGGCGGCGTGCCGGACGTGCCCGAGGTGCCCGAGACGGACATCGGGTTCCTGCTGGACGTGCTGGGCTCCGCGCTGGACGTGCCGGTCCACCGCGACGACGTGGTGGGGGCGTTCGCGGGGCTGCGCCCGCTCCTGGACACGGCCTTTGGCGAGGCGGGCGCGGCCGGGGCCGTCCGTACCGCCGACGTCTCGCGACGGCACGCGGTGCTCACCTCACCGGACGGGGTGACCACCGTCGTCGGCGGCAAGCTCACCACCTACCGGCGGATGGCCGAGGACGCCGTCGACGCCGCCGTGCGCACGCACCGGCTGTCCGCCGGGCCCTCTACGACCGCCGCCCTCCCGCTCGTCGGCGCCGCCTCGCCCGCGGCCCTCGCCGCCCTGCCCGCGCCGCGCCGGCTGATCCGCCGCTACGGCACCGAGGCGCCCGCCGTCCACGCCCTCGGCGCCGACCGCCCCGAGCTGCGCGAACCCGTGCTGGAGGGACACCCCGTCACCCGCGCCGAACTCGTCTGGGCGGTACGCCACGAGGGCGCCCTCGACGAGGCCGACCTGCTCGACCGCCGCACCCGCATCGGCCTGGTGCCCGCCGACCGGACCGCCGCCCTGCCCGCGGCCCGTGCCGCGGTGGGGGAAGCGCTGGGCTCGCGCTGAGCGCGGGGCGGGACGGCGCTCGGACTCAGCCGGACCGGCCCGGACAGCGGGCCGGTGCGGCGCCCGCCGCGGCTCATGCCGCCAGGGCCGGACCCGGGCCCAGCCGCTCCAGCCGGTCCAGGAGCTGGGCGCGGTGGAGTGCGGCCACGGGGGCGAGGAGATCGGGGTGGCGCAGCAGTGCCGCCGCCCGGCGGTCCTGCTCGTCGGGGCCGAGCAGGCGCCGGAACTCGGCCTCCGGGTGCGCCGTACGGCCGCTCCCGGCCAGCGCCGCCACCGCCCGGCCGGCCAGCACGGGATCGGCGAGCAGGCAGGCCGCCCAGCTCGCCACGACCTCGTCGACCCAGGTGCGCCAGGCGTGTTCGTCCGGATCCGCCGCATCGCCGGCCGCGATGCCGTCCGCTCCGGTCACCCGGTCCAGACGGCCGCAGCCGCCGGGGCCCGCCATGCCGACCAGTGCGGCGTCCACCGGCGTGGGATAGCGCAGCCAGGCCGCGACCGTGACCGCCTGGCGTGCCTGCACCTCGCACAGGGCGCACGCCAGCGCGCCACCGGACGCGGGATACGCGGCGGTCAGCCACTGGGCGGTCGCCGCGATGAGCGGGGAGAGGTCTTCGAGCACTGCCGGGCCGTTCGGGCTGGTTCACGGGCACAGGGGCAGCACCCGGCCGCGCCGGGTGCTGCCCGGCACCGTAAGCCCGCGGCGCCCGCGCCGCCTATGGCGCGGGCCTCCCGGAGGGCGTGGCCTTGGCCACAGGCCACAGGCCACAGGCCGCGGGCGCGCGCCTGTGCCCGTGCCCGCGGGACCGAGCGGACACGGGCACGGGCGGGGCGGCGGCCGGTCAGACCTCCGCCGGGAACCGTTCCCAGACGCGGTGCGCGCCCAGCAGCCGGGTGATCTGCTCCAGGGCGGCCGTCCCGCTGTCGACGAGCACCACACCGGGCGCGTCGGTGGGCACGCCCGCCGCCTGGAGCGCGGCCTCGGCGCCCTTCCAGGCGCCGATCGCCTTGCCGTGCCGGAACGCCTCGGACAGCAGCAGCCCGACGCGCGGGTCGTGGGCCGCCTGCTGCGCGGAGGGCAGCGGGGACTTGGCGTCCCGGGCGCCGTAGGCGTCGGCGCCCACGCCCGGGACCCCGGCGACCAGCAGCGCGTCGAACTCCACGGACCGCGCGTTGGCGTAGGTGCGCTGCACCGCCAGCGGGTCGGCGCCGTCGCCCAGGGTGCCGCCGGCCGGCGCCACGACCAGGGGCACCATCCCGGCGGTGAGCACGGCCTCGCGTACGGCCCGTACGCCCTCCAGGTCGCCGTCCGGACCGGCGACGATCCCGATGACCCGGCCCTCCGTGGGCCAGGTCCGCCCGATCTGGGACAGCGCGGGGCTGGGCTGCACCTCCGCCGGTGGCACCGTGGCCGCGGGCGCGGGCAGGCCGAGCCCGGCGGCGACCTGCGCGCACAGCTCGGGGTCGATGTTGGCCAGCACCTGTAGGCCCCGCTCCCGGATGGCCTGCTCGTAGCACTTGCTCAGCTCGAAGGTGTACGCGCCGATGATGTGCTCGCGCTCCACCGGGCTCATGGACAGCCAGAACCGGCGGGGCTGGCTGAAGTGGTCCGCGAAGGACTCGGGCGCCTCCCGGACCTTCTTCGACTCGGGGACCCGCACGGGTGCCTCGATGTACGCGCCCGTGTCCGCGCCCGCGGTGAACGGGCAGCCGCCGTCGAGGGAGTTGGGCCGGTAGGGCGCGACACCCCGGTGCACGGCCGTCTGGTGGAAGCTGTCGCGCAGCATGTCGTTGACCGGGGCGTGCGTGCGGTTGATCGGGATCTGCCCGAAGTTGGGGCCGCCGAGACGGGTGATCTGGGTGTCCAGGTAGGAGAACAGCCGCCCGGCGAGCAGCGGGTCGTCGGTGATGTCGATGCCGGGGACGAGGTGGCCCGGGTGGAAGGCGACCTGCTCGGTCTCGGCGAAGTAGTTGTACGGGTTGCGGTCCAGGACGAGCCGTCCGACCCGCTGCACCGGGGCCATCTCCTCGGGGACGATGTTCGTCGGGTCGAGCAGGTCGATGCCCTCGAAGGTCTGCTCGGGGGTGTCGGGGAAGGTCTGGATCCCCAGCTCCCATTCGGGGTACGCGCCCGCCTCGATGGCGTCGGCGAGGTCCCGGCGGTGGAAGTCGGGGTCGACGCCGCCTGCGAGCTGCGCCTCCTCCCACACCAGCGAGTGGACGCCCAGCTTGGGCTTCCAGTGGAACTTCACCAGCGTCGTCCCGCCGCTCGCGTCGACCAGCCGGAAGGTATGGATGCCGAAGCCCTCCATCATCCGGAAGGAGCGCGGGAGGGCCCGGTCGGACATGTTCCACAGGGTGTGGTGGGCGGCCTCGGTGTGCAGGGTGACGAAGTCCCAGAAGGTGTCGTGGGCGCTCTGCGCCTGCGGGATCTCCCGGTCGGGCTGCGGCTTGCCGGCGTGGATGACGTCGGGGAACTTGATGGCGTCCTGGATGAAGAACACCGGGATGTTGTTGCCGACCAGGTCGAAGACGCCCTCACTGGTGTAGAACTTGGTCGCGAACCCGCGGGTGTCGCGCACCGTGTCGGCGGAGCCGCGCGAGCCCAGCACCGTGGAGAAGCGGACGAAGACCGGTGTCTCGACGTCCTCGGCGAGGAACGCGGCCTTGGTCACCGACGCCGCCGTGCCGTAGCTCTGGAAGACGCCGTGCGCCGCCGCGCCGCGGGCGTGGACCACGCGCTCGGGGATGCGCTCGTGGTCGAAGTGCATGACCTTCTCGCGCAGATGGTGGTCCTGGAGCAGCACCGGGCCGCGTGGCCCCGCCTTGAGCGAGTGGTCCGTGTCGTACAGCCGGGCACCCTGGGCGGTGGTCAGATAGCTCCCGCTCTGCGCCATGCGGGCCTGGTCGGCGCCGGTCGGCTGGCCCGTGGGCGAGACGGTCTCGGGGCCGGTCTGGTCGGGCTTGGACGGCAGCGGCTCCCTCGGCTGCGTCGGTTCGTCGACGGAGGGCGATTCGGCACCCGGCTTCCCCGGGATGCCGTCCTGCGGGCCCTCGCCGTCGCCCCGGAGTGCGTCGGCCACCTTCCGGGCCGCCTGCTTGATGGGGTTGGCCTCGCTCATGCGTACCGTTCCTCCACTCCTGGCCGTCACCGAGATGCGTGCGCGGCCCGCGTACTCTCCGATTGCCGGTCGCCCCGACGGGGCCGCCGTACCCGGCTGCTCGCGCCGGTCCTGCCGTTCGGTCCGAGAGATTCAGACAAAATGCCCTTTACGGGCATCGGCCCTGTCAATCTCTCACGGCCCGGAGTGCGTCGCACGGGGCCCGCCCCGACGGGGTGAACCTCCCGTTCCCCCGGGGCGCCGCCACCGTGCCCGCCGCCTTCCCGGCCCCCGTCGCGCTCCCGCCGCCATGACCGGCTGCCCCACCCACGTACCCGGACGCGGCGGATCGAGCCCTGCGGAAATCGGCCCGGCCGGGCCGGGCGTCCGGGCGGGGCGGCCGGACCCGCCGCTGCCCGCCCGTACGGCACTCCCCGCCGGTTCCGTACGCTGGTGCCGTGCACATCTGTTTCGTCTGCACCGGGAACATCTGCCGGTCGCCGTCCGCCGCCCTGGTGTTCGAGGAGCGGCTGCGCCGAGCAGGGCTCGCCGACGCGGTGCGGGTCACCAGCGCCGGCATCGGCCCCTGGCACGCCGGTGAGGCCATCGACGAGCGGGCCGGGCGGACGCTGGCCCGGCACGGCTATCCGGTCGACCACGTGGCCGCGCAGATCGGCGCCGGGCATCTGGACGCCGATCTGTTCCTGGCCATGGACCGCGGCCACGAGAAGGCGCTGCGCCGCCTCGTGCCCGATCCGTCCCGGGTGCGCCTGCTGCGCACGTTCGACCCGGACGCGACCGGCGATCTCGACGTCCCCGACCCCTACTACGGCGGTGCGGAGGGCTTCGAGGAGGTCCTCGCCCTGATCGAGTCGGCGATGCCGGGCCTGCTCGCCTGGACACGGGAGCGCCTGACGCCGTGACGGGCCGCCCGCCCGGCGGCTCCGGCCCCGGACCCGGTGCCGCCGGGGCTGCCGGGGCTGCCGGGGCTGCCGGGGCTGCCGGGGCTGCCGGGGCTGCCGGGGCTGCCGGGGCTGCCGGGGCCAGCGTCGCCGCGGTCCGGCTGACCGGTGCGGGGCCACCGCGCGGCGCGCGCTGTCCGCCGCGCTCACCGAAGTGGCGCTGGACGACGGCCGGGTGGTGAGGGTCGAACACGACGAGCCCCCCGGCGCGGTGTGCGCCGAGGCGCTCGGACTGCGCTGGCCGGCCACCGCCGGCACCGTACGGATCCCGGCGGTGCACGGCCATGACGCGCGGTGGCCGGTGACCGGCCGGGGCGGCGGCCGTCGAGGACGTCGTGGAGCGGCTGCCCGAGTCGGCGGGGCCCGCCGGACCTCCGGCGGGGCTGCACGGCGACCTGCGGACGGCAACGTGCTGTGGGACCCCGGGGGCCGGGTCCGGCTGATCGACCCGGCCGCGCACGGCGGCCACCGCGCGACCGGCCTCGCGATGCCGCGCCTGTTCGGCTGCCCGCATCTGGACCGGGTGTCGGCGGGCTACCAGGAGGTGGCACCCCTCGCGGAGGGCTGGTCCGCACGCGCCGGGATCCACCGGCTCTTCCCGCTGCCGGTGCACGCGGTGCTGTCCGGCGGCGGGTACGGCGAGCAGGCGGTCGCCGCGGCCCGGACCGCCGGCTGACGGCACCGCGCCCGCCGGCCGCCGCGGGGCGAGGGCGAGGGCCCGGGGCCGGGGCCGGACGGTCGCTGCTTCCCGGCCGCGGCACCTCGGCGGCCGATACCGCCGACGTGGCGAATCTCGCTCCCGGGCCCCGGCCCCGTTTGCCGTCGCCACGGGTGAGCAGGCGGTCTCCTGGATGTCAGTGCGCCGGCAGGAAGGAGCCCCCATGGCGGGCAACGCAGAGGATTCCCGGGAGAGCGAGGCCGATCAGGGCGCCCGCAGACGGCACCGCACGCTGTTCCGCGCCGCGGAGCGCCGCAGGAATCCCCCGCTGCGGCGGACCGACATCACCGTCACCGACGAGCACGCGGTACGGCGCGCGGTGAAGGCGGCGTCGCTGGGCAATGCCATGGAGTGGTTCGACTTCGGCATCTACAGCTATCTCGCGGTCACGATCGGCCATGTGTTCTTCCCGTCCGGGAACGCCACGGTCGAGCTGCTGTCGTCGTTCGCGACCTTCGCCGTCTCCTTCCTGGTGCGGCCGCTGGGCGGCATGGTGTTCGGGCCGCTGGGCGACAAGATCGGCCGGAAATCGGTCCTCGCCATGACGATGATCATGATGGCCATCGGGACGTTCGCGATCGGTCTGATCCCGTCGTACGGCACGATCGGCTTCTGGGCCCCGGCCCTGCTGATCTTCTTCCGGCTGGTGCAGGGCTTCTCCACGGGCGGCGAGTACGGCGGCGCCTCCACGTTCATCGCCGAGTACGCGCCCGACCGGCGCCGGGGCTTCTTCGGCAGCTTCCTGGAGCTGGGCACGCTGGCGGGCTATGTCGGCGCCGCCGGTCTGGTGACGGTGCTGACCACCGTCCTCGGCAGCGGCGGCATGGAGTCGTGGGGCTGGCGCGTGCCGTTCCTGGTGGCCGGGCCGATCGGGCTGGTCGGCCTGTACCTGCGGCTGCGCCTGGACGAGACGCCCGCGTTCCAGAAGCTGGAGGACGCCTCCCTGCACCGGGCCTCGGAGGCGGCGTCCGCGGTGGAGACGACCGCGAAGGGCGACCTGGCGAAGATCTTCCGCCAGTACTGGCCGTCCCTGCTGCTGTGCGTCTGCCTGGTCGGCGCCTACAACATCACCGACTACATGCTGCTGTCGTACATGCCGACCTACCTGTCGGACGAGATGCACTACTCCGAGACCAACGGCCTGCTGATCCTCATCGGCACCATGGTGGTACTGATGCTGCTGATCAACCAGGTGGGCCGGCTGTCCGACCGGATCGGCCGCAAGCCCGTGCTGATGGCGGGCATGCTCGGCTACCTCTTCCTGTCGCTGCCCGCGTTCCTGCTGGTCGGGCAGGGCAGCCCGGTGGCCCTGGCCGGGGGCATGCTGCTGCTCGGCCTGTCCCTGGTGTGCATGCTGGGCACGATGTCGGCGGCGCTGCCCGCCCTGTTCCCGACCGAGGTGCGCTACGGCTCCCTGTCCATCGGGTACAACGTCGCCACCTCGCTCTTCGGCGGCACCACCCCCCTGGTGATCACCGCGCTGATCTCGGTCACCGGCAGTGAGCTGATGCCCGCGTACTACGCCATGGCCGCGGCCCTGGTCGGCGTGGTCGCCGTGGTGTGCATGAAGGAGACGGCCCGCCGTCCGCTGGCCGGCTCCCCGCCCTCCGTGGCGACCCCCGAGGAGGCGGCGGAGATGGTGGAGAGCCAGGCACCGGTGCCCAGGTTCTGACGTCCTCTCCCCCGAGGACCGGCGGGCCGCGGTCCCGGACCCGTCGGCGGACGGGTCCGGGACCCGCTGCTCACAGGTGCGGCCGGTGCCCCCGCTCCTGGCGGGGGAAGGTCTGGTCGGCGCCGGGCAGCTTCGGCTTCGGCAGCGTCGCCACCTCCTCCTTGGCCTTCTCCAGCTGCTCCGCCGTGTCGTGCGGCAGCCGGGGCGGGCGCGGCCGGCTGTGGGAGAAGCGGAAGGGCGAGGTGAAGTCGCCGAAGGTCTCCCGCCGCCAGTCGGTGATGTTGGGCTCCTCGACACCGGTGAAGCGCTCCAGGAACTGGAGGGCCGAGGTGTGGTCGAAGGTCTCCGTGGCGACCCAGCCGCCCACCGTCCAGGGCGAGACGACGATGGCGGGGACGCGGAAGCCGCCGCCGATGGGCAGGCCCTTGATGAACTCGCCGGGGGTGCCCGCGGGCGGTGTCGGCGGGGGCACGTGGTCGAACAGGCCGTCGTTCTCGTCGTAGTTGAGGATGAACGCGGTCTTGCGCCACACCTTCGGATTGGCGGCGATCGCCTCGATCTTCGAGGCGACGAAGTCCGCTCCGGCGGCGGGCAGGTAGTCCGGGTGCTCGGACTGGTGGCTGGTCGGCATGATCCAGGAGACGGCGGGCAGCCGGTCGTTGCGGGCGTCGTCCTCGAAGGTGCCCTCGGGCTGCGGACGCACCCCGCGCTCGTACAGCTCGGAGCCCGGCCGGGCGTCCTTGAAGGCGGCGAACTGCTCCAGCAGGTTGCAGCCGTAGTCGTCGTCCTGCTGGTACACCTTCCAGCTGACCCCGGCCGCCTGGAGGCGCTCCGCGTACGTCGTCCAGCGGTACGGCGTCGGCGCGGTGTTGTTGGTGATCGGGCCGCCGTGGGTGCCGTCGGGGTCGATGGACCCGGTCATCCACATCAGCCGGTTCGGCCAGGTCGGGCCGAACACCGAGCAGAAGTAGTTGTCGCAGACGGTGAAGGTCTCGGCGAGCGCGAACTGGAACGGGATGTCCTCGCGCGTGTAGTAGCCCATCACGTAGGGGCCGTTGACGCCGTCGGCCTTGCGGTGCGCGGGCAGCCAGCGGTCCATCTTCCCGTTGTTCCACGCCTCGTGCTGCACCGACCAGGCGTGGCTCGTGGAGGGGATGGCCTGGGCGCTCGACGTGTGCGTGTCGAGGTGGAAGGGCAGGAGGTAGCCGCGGGGGTTCTCGGTGTCCGGCTGGTAGAAGACCGAACGCCCGGTGTCCAGCTTGAGCGCGTGCGGGTCGGCGAAGCCGCGGACGCCCTTGAGCGTGCCGAAGTAGTGGTCGAACGACCGGTTCTCCTGCATCAGCAGGACGACGTGCTCGATGTCGCGCAGCGAGCTGTGCCGGGGCGGCTCGGCGGCCACGGCCTTCTGGACGCTCGGCGGGAGCAGGGAGAGCGCCGCCGCGCCGCCCAGTGCGCCGGCGGCCGAACCCAGGAGTCTACGGCGTGTCAACTCGGCCATCTGTGCTCCTTCTTGAACGGGTGAAGCTCTCACGATGTCGCGGTCCGGCGGGGGGTGTCCGGACCGCCGACCACTTTCTGCCCATCGCGGCGCGGGCCATCAGGGGCTGCGGGTGAACAAGTGGCCAACGTGTGGAAAGGGGTTGGCCAACCCATGACCGAACACACCGGCACGACACCAGGACTTGGCCCGCTCGTTGCGATGGTGCGGGTGTCGTGCGGATCTTCCCGTACGGTGTACACGCCAGGGCGCGCAACACGCGGCCGTCCTCGGCCCGGCCGCCGGATAACCGCGCTCCGTCGTACCGGCCCGCCCCGCCGGAGCACCGGCATGCCATGATCGCGTTACGCGGTGCGGCGACGGCCGAGAGGTACGCTGCGGATGCCGGGGCCCGGGGGCGGCAGCGTCCCCGGCAGCGGCGCACGCGGCCGGGAGAAGGGTGGTGCGCAGGGATGGACTGGCGTGTCTTCGCCGAACAGATGGCCGAGCTCGCCCGGCGTCTGCTGGCCCAGGAATCCACCGGGGCGACACTTGAGGAGATCGCCTCGGCGGCGGTCGAGCTCATCGACGGGTGCGACGCCGCCGGGATCCTCGCCGTGCGCAAGGGCCGCGCGGTGAGCCTGGCCGTCACCGAGGGCATGGTCGAGGAGTCCGACCGGCTCCAGGGCGAGCTGGGCGAGGGCCCCTGCTTCGACGCCGCCCGCCGGGTCAACGGCGACCGGGTCTTCCGCATCACCGACCTGTCCCAGCCGCAGCCGGACTGGCCGCGCTACGGGCCGGCCGCCCGTGAGCTCGGCATCGGCAGCATGATGGGCTTCCTGCTGTACACCGAGGACGAGGACTTCGGGGCGCTGGACTGCTACTCCCGCCGTCCCGGCGCGTTCACCCCGGAGAGCGAGACCGCCGGCTGGCTGCTGGCCTCGCACGCCGCCGTCGCCCTGTCCGGTGCCCGGACCGTCGACCAGCTCGAACACGCGCTGGAGACCCGGCACGCCATCGGCGAGGCCATGGGCATACTGCGCGAGCGCCACCGGCTCAGCGAGGACGACGCCTTCGCGGTGCTGCGCCGCATCTCCCAGCACCACAACGTCAAGCTCCGCGACGTCGCCCAGAACATCCGCGACGAGAAGCCCCGCCGCTCCTGATCCCGGCGCCCGCCGCGGTCCCGGCCGCGCCCGTGCCCGCGGCCGCGGGGCCACCCGGACGGCCGTACCGGGTCCCCGGCGCCGCCGCGCCCCGCTCCCCCGCTCCCCCGGCCCGTGGGCGCTCCGGCCGCCGCGCCGGGCCCACGGGCCGTGCGGCACCGGCGGGATCCGCGGGCTGTGCGGGCCGTGCGGGCGGGTCCGGGGTGCGGGTGTGACGGACCTCGCCCGGCGGGGCCCGGCAGTGTAGACATGGCACATGGTCCGACTTCCGGGTCGAGCCGGTACCCGGTCGACCCGCCGCCCCGGTGGCCGGCGCGTCCAGCCGACGCCCGGCCCCGCCCGTCGCGCGCGTGAGCGCGCGGCGCGCAGCCGGGCCGCGGGCGGCCGGCCCACGCGGCTGTGGGCGGCGCTGCGCGGGCGCAGTGTGGCCCGGCAGGTGTTCGTGCTCCAGGTCGTCGTGGTGCTGCTGCTGGTGGTGGCCGCGGTGGTCGCGCTGGTGCTCCAGGTGCGCCGGGACAGCACCGGCGAGGCCCGCAGCCGCTCGCTGGCGGTCGCCGAGGCGTTCGCCAACGCGCCGGGCACGGCAGCGGCGCTCGCCGCCCCGGACCCGACGGCCGTGCTCCAGCCCCGCGCCGAGGCCACCCGCAGGGCCGCGCACGTCGACTTCGTCGTCGTGACGGACGCCGCCGGGATCCGCTACACCCACCCCGAGCCGAACCGGATCGGCAAGAAGTTCGTCGGCACCCTCGAACCCGCGCTGCACGGCCGGACGGTCGTGGAGGAGATCAACGGCACCATCGGGCGGCTGGTGCAGGCCGTGGTGCCGCTGAGGGCACCGGACGGCAGGGTGGTGGGCGTGGTGGCCTCCGGCATCACCACGCAGAACGCGGGCGGTCTCGCCGACCGCCAGCTGCCCGTCGTGCTGGGCGCGGCCGCCGCCGCGCTCGCCCTGGCCACGGCGGGGACGGCACTGGTCAGCAGGCGGTTGCTGCGGCAGACGCACGGGCTGGGGCCGGGTGAGATGACCCGGATGTACGACCACCACGACGCGGTGCTGCACGCGGTGCGCGAGGGCGTGATCATCGTCGGCGACGAGGGCGAGCTGCTCCTCGCCAACGACGAGGCGCACCGCCTGCTCGGGCTGCCCGCCGATGCCGAGGGGCGCCGGGTGCTCGATCTGGGGCTCGATCCGGAGACGGCGGCGCTGCTGGCGTCCGGGCGGATCGCCACCGACGAGGTGCGCCTGGTCGGCGACCGGCTGCTGGCGGTCAACCAGCGGCCCACCGACCTGGACGGCGGGCCGTCGGGCAGTGTGGCCACCCTGCGCGACTCCACGGAGCTGCGCGCCCTGTCCGGCCGCGCGGAGGTGGCCCGCGAGCGGCTCAGCCTGCTCTACGACGCCGGGCTCGGGGTGGGCACCACCCTGGACGTGACCCGGACCGCCGAGGAGCTGGTGCGGGTGGCGGTGCCGCGCTTCGCCGACTTCGTCACGGTGGACCTCTACGACGCCGTGCTGCGCGGCGAGGAACCGGATCCGGGCGCCGGGCTGCGCCGGGCGGCGGCCGGCGGGATCCGTGCTCAGACGCCGCTGTACCCGGTGGGGACACGGATCCGGTTCGTGGCGTCCTCGCCGCAGGCGGACAGCCTCCGTACGCGCAGGCCGGTCCTCGAACCCCGGCTGGAGGCCGCGCCGGGCTGGCAGGCGCAGGACGAGGAGCGGGCCGCGCGGGTGATGCGGTACGGCATCCACTCGCTGATCGCCGTGCCGGTGCGGGCGGGCGCCGTGGTGCTGGGTCTGGTGGACTTCTGGCGCTCGGAGAAGGACGAGCCGTTCGACGCGGAGGAACTGGCCCTCGCCGAGGAGCTGGTGGCGCGGGCCGCGGTCTCCATCGACAACGCCCGCCGGTACACGCGCGAGCACGGCATGGCGGTGACCCTCCAGCGCAGTCTGCTGCCGCGCAGCCTGCCCGAGCAGGGCGCCCTGGAGGTCGCCTACCGCTATCTGCCCGCGCAGGCGGGGGTGGGCGGTGACTGGTTCGACGTGCTGCCGCTGTCCGGGGCGCGGGTGGCGCTCGTCGTGGGGGACGTGGTCGGGCACGGGCTGCACGCGGCGGCCACGATGGGGCGGCTGCGTACCGCGGTGCACAACTTCTCCGCCCTGGACCTGCCGCCGGACGAGCTGCTCGGGCTGCTGGACGAGATGGTCGACCGGATCGACCAGGACGAGGCCGCGGACGGCGCCGGCGCGCCGGTGATCGGCGCGACCTGTCTGTACGCGATCTACGATCCGGTCTCCCGGCGCTGTGTGATGGCGCGCGCCGGGCATCCGCCGCCCGCGGTGATCGGCCCGGACGGCGAGGTGGTGTTCGCCGAGGTCCCCGCCGGTCCCCCGCTGGGCCTGGGCGGGCTGCCGTTCGAGACGGCCGAGCTGGAACTCGCCGAGGGCAGCAGGCTGGTGCTGTACACGGACGGGCTCGTGGAGGACCGGGAGCGGGACATCGACGCCGGTCTGGAGGAGCTGCGGGCCGCGCTGGCCTCGGCGGGCGGATCGCCGGAGGAGACGTGCCGTGCCGTGCTGGACTCGCGGCTGCCGTTCCGGCCCGGGGACGACATCGCGCTGCTGGTGGCGCGGACCCGGGCGCTGGACGCCGACCGGGTCGCCGAGTGGGAGGTGCCCGCGGATCCGGCGGCGGTGGCGGACGTGCGGGCCGCGGTGAGCCGCCGGCTGGCCCGGTGGGGTCTGGACGAGGCGGCCTTCACGACGGAGCTGATCCTCAGCGAGCTGGTCACCAACGCGATCCGGTACGGCAGCGCGCCCATCCGGGTGCGGGTGCTGCGGGACACCGCGCTGATCTGCGAGGTCTTCGACAGCAGCAACACCTCGCCGCATCTGCGCTACGCGGCCTCCACCGACGAGGGCGGCCGGGGCCTGTTCCTGGTGGCGCAGCTCGCGGACCGCTGGGGCACGCGCTACACGTCCACCGGGAAGGTCATCTGGGCGGAGCAGTCCCTGTCCTGAGACGGTGCCCTCCGCCGTCGGCCGCGGTGGCCTGCCGGTCTTCCCCCGCCTTTCTCATAGGTTCCTACGAATTTCCCGCGCGACGGGTGCCGGGCCCTGACGGCCTCTGATAGGAAACCTTCCTACCAGTTGGCGTCCGGTCCAACTGCCCTCCCCCCACTCACCCTTGGAGCCCCCGTGGTGCACGCGAACCCTGATTCGGCCACACCGGCCGGCGCCTCCCGCCGTACCGTCCTCGCTCTCCTCGGCGCCTCGCTGGCCGCCGTCCCGCTGCTCGGCGGCGCCCCGCAGGCGATGGCGGCCCCGGCCGCCGCGCCGGGCCTCGACGACCCGGCGAAGAAGGAGATCGCCATGAAGCTGGTGTCGAGCGCGGAGAACTCCTCGCTCGACTGGAAGGCCCAGTACACCTACATCGAGGACATCGACGACGGCCGCGGCTACACCGCCGGCATCATCGGCTTCTGCTCCGGGACCGGCGACATGCTCGACCTGGTGCAGCTCTACACCGACCGCAAGCCGGGCAACGCCCTGGCGAAGTACCTGCCCGCGCTGCGCAAGGTCAACGGCAGCGACTCGCACTCCGGTCTGGGCTCGGCGTTCGTCTCGGCCTGGCACACCGCGGCCAAGGACAGCGCCTTCCAGCAGGCCCAGAACGACGAGCGGGACCGGGTGTACTTCAACCCTGCGGTCTCCCAGGGCAAGAGCGACGGGCTGCGCGCACTCGGCCAGTTCGCCTACTACGACGCCATCGTCATGCACGGCGACGGCGACGACTCCACCAGCTTCCGCAACATCCGCAAGCGGGCGCTGCGCAGCGCCAAGCCGCCGGCGCAGGGCGGCGACGAGACGGCGTACCTGAACGCGTTCCTGGACGCGCGGGTGTGGGCCATGAAGCAGGAGGAGGCGCACAGCGACACCAGCAGGGTCGACACCGCGCAGCGGGTGTTCCTGCGCAAGGGCAACCTCGACCTGAAGCCGCCGCTGGACTGGAAGGTGTACGGCGACTCGTACCACATCGGCTGAGGCCCGGCGGCCGTCCCCGGTGCCCGCCGCGCGGGTGCCGGGGTCAGCCGAGGGCGCGGTCCAGGTTGTAGGCGGCGCTGATCAGGGACAGATGGGTGAAGGCCTGCGGGAAGTTGCCCTGCTGTTCGCCGGTGCGGCCGATCTCCTCGGCGAACAGGCCCAGGTGGTTGGCGTAGGTGAGCATCTTCTCGAAGGCGAGGCGGGCCTCGTCCAGGCGGCCCGCGCGGGTCAGCGCCTCCACGTACCAGAAGGAGCAGATCGAGAAGGTGCCCTCCTCGCCGCGCAGTCCGTCGGGGCTGGTGCGCGGGTCGTAGCGGTAGACGAGCGAGTCGGAGACCAGGTCCTCGGTGAGGGCGTCGAGGGTGGACAGCCACTTGGGGTCGGTGGGCGCGATGAACTTGGCCAGCGGCATCATCAGCACGGCGGCGTCCAGCACGGCGCCGCCCTCGTACTGGACGAACGCCCCGCGCCGCTCGGACCAGCCGCGGTCCATGATCCGGCGGTAGATCGCGTCCCGGCCGCGCTGCCAGCGCGGCAGGTCGGCGGGCAGGCCGCGGCGGTTGGCCAGCCGGACGGCGCGTTCGACGGCCACCCAGCACATCAGGCGCGAGTAGAGGAAGTTCCGGCGCCCGCCGCGGGTCTCCCAGACGCCCTCGTCGGGCTGGTCCCAGTGCTCGCACACCCAGTCGACCAGCGCGCACACGTCGTCCCACTGGGCGCTGGAGATCGGCTCGGCCCATTTGTCGTAGAGGTAGATGGAGTCGATCAGGGCGCCGTAGATGTCGAGCTGGAGCTGGTCGGCGGCGGCGTTGCCGACCCGGACCGGGGCGGAGCCCTGGTGGCCCTCCAGATGGGTCAGTTCGCGCTCGGGCAGGTCGGTGCGGCCGTCGATGCCGTACATGATCTGGAGCGGGCCCGTGGCGCGGCCGTCGCCGGGGCTGATGTGGCGGGTCAGGAAGCGCATGAAGGCGGCGGCCTCGCCGGTGAAGCCGAGGCGCAGCAGAGCGTAGACGGCGAACGCGGCGTCGCGCACCCAGACGTAGCGGTAGTCCCAGTTGCGCTCGCCGCCGATCCGCTCGGGCAGGCTGGTGGTGGGCGCGGCGACGATGGCGCCGGTCGGCGCGTAGGTGAGGAGCTTCAGGGTGAGCGCCGAGCGGTGCACCATCTCGCGCCAGCGGCCCCGGTAGCGGGACTGCGCGATCCAGCGCCGCCAGTAGGCGACGGTGGCGGCGAACTGCTCGTCGGCCTCGGCGCGGGCGCAGCGGCGCGGGGCGACCTCGCCGCCCACCTGGTCCAGGGCGAAGACCGCGGACTCGCCCTCGGTGAGTTTGAAGTCGGCCCGTACGTCCGGGCCCTCGGTCTCCAGCGGCGCGGTCGCCGTCAGGGCGAGGGCCGAGCCCGCGGACTCGAACAGCGCCAGGTGACCCTGGACGCGCACGGTGTGCGGGTCGGCGCCGTAGCCGAAGCGCGGCGCGACGCGCGCGCGGAACCGCACGGTGCCGCGCACGCACACCGTGCGCCGGATCAGACGGTGCCGTTCGGCCTCGCCGTCGTCGCCGCACACCGGCATGAAGTCCTGCACCTCGCCGACGCCGTCCTCGGTGAAGAAGCGGGTGATCAGCACGTTCGTGTCGGGGAAGTAGAACTGCTTGGTCCGGGCGGCCTCGTCGGCCGCGGCGAGTTCGAAGCAGCCGCCCTTCTCGGCGTCCAGCACGGCGGCGAAGACGCTCGGGGAGTCGAAGGAGGGGCAGCAGTACCAGTCGATGGTGCCGTCGGTGCCGACCAGGGCGACGGTGCGCAGGTCGCCGATCAGGCCGTGGTCGGCGATCGGCACGTAGCGCCGGGTGCCCGGCGCGGATGACGGGCTCGGTGTGTCGGCCATCGCTGGGCCTCCCTGTCCGGTCTCCCGGCCGCGGGCCGCCGCTGCGGCGGCCCGCGTGGTCGTTCCAGCTTACGGAGCGCGGCGCCGGGCGGCGGCCGGGGAAGCCGGCCAGGGGTCCGGCGGGGCCTTCCGGATGCAGGGTGCGGCGCGGCGGGCAATCGTAGGAGGAGGTCCCGGTCCCTGGGCGCGGGCGGCGCGGCACGGGGCGGGGACCCGGCCGGACCCGAGGAGGACACATGTCGACGTCACAGCCCGAAGCATCCCGTTCGCCCGAAGCGTCCCGTCCCCCGGGGGAGCGCTGCACACCGGACGCCGTGCTCCACGCCCGTACCGGTACCGAGGTCTCGCCCGAGGACGTCGTGCTGGCCGCGGGCCGCGACCTCACCCCGCGCAACCTGGAGTGGGCCAGGCGCAGGATCGAGACGGACGGCCCGGCCGCCCTGGACAAGCTGCTGCCCTGAGCCGGTCCGCCGCCGGGCGGACAGCGGTGGGACCGGAGCCGCGCGCTCCGGTCCCACCGCTGTCCGCCCGGCCTTCCCGCCGCGTCGGCGTGCTGGCAGACTCCGCACGTGCCTGACTACGACATGCTCGTCATCGGATCCGGACCGGGCGGCCAGAAGGCCGCCATCGCCGCGGCCAAGCTGGGCCGCCGGGTCGCCGTCGTCGACCGGCCCGACATGGTCGGCGGGGTCTCCATCCACACCGGGACCATCCCGTCCAAGACGCTGCGCGAGGCGGTGCTGTATCTGACCGGCCTCACCCAGCGCGACCTGTACGGGCAGAGCTACCGGCTCAAGGAGGACATCACCGTCGCCGACCTGACCGCGCGCACTCAGCACGTGGTCGGCCGCGAGGTGGACGTGGTCCGCAGCCAGCTCTCCCGCAACCAGGTCGCGCTGTTCGCGGGCACCGGGCGCTTCGTCGACGACCGCACCGTGGCCCTGCGGGAGTCCTCGGGCGAGGAGCGGCTGCTGAGCGCGGAGCACATCGTGATCGCGACCGGCACCCGCCCGGCGCGGCCGGACAGCGTGGCGTTCGACGGGCGCACCGTCATGGACTCCGACAACGTGCTCGCGCTGGAGCGGGTGCCGCGCTCGATGGTCATCGTCGGCGCGGGCGTGATCGGCATGGAGTACGCCTCGATGTTCGCCGCCCTCGGTTCCCGGGTGACGGTGGTGGAGAAGCGGCCGCAGATGCTGGACATGTGCGACGCCGAGATCGTCGAGGCGCTCCGCTACCACCTGCGGGACCTGGCCGTCACCTTCCGGTTCGGGGAGACGGTGGCGGCCGTCGAGCGGCATCAGAACGGCACGCTCACGGTGCTGGAGAGCGGCAAGAAGATACCGGCGGACGCGGTGATGTACTCGGCGGGCCGGCAGGGTCTGACCGACGGGCTCGATCTGCACCGGGCCGGTCTTGAGGCCGACCGGCGCGGCCGGATCGCGGTCGACGAGCACTACCGGACCAAGGTGCCGCACATCTACGCCGTCGGTGACGTGATCGGCTTCCCGGCGCTGGCGGCGACCTCCATGGAGCAGGGGCGGGCCGCCGCCTACCACGCCTGCGGGGAACCGGCGGGCCGGATGGACGGGCTCCAGCCCATCGGCATCTACACCATTCCGGAGATCAGCTTCGTCGGGCGGACCGAGGACCAGCTCACCGAGGAGTGCGTGCCCTTCGAGGTGGGTGTCTCCCGCTATCGCGAGCTGGCGCGCGGGCAGATCGTCGGCGACTCGCACGGCATGCTGAAGCTGCTGGTCTCGCCCGAGGACCGCACCCTGCTCGGGGTGCACTGCTTCGGCAGCGGCGCCACCGAGCTGATCCACATCGGGCAGACGGTGATGGGCTGCGGCGGCACCGTGGACTACCTGGTCAACGCGGTGTTCAACTACCCGACGCTCGCGGAGTCGTACAAGGTGGCCGCGCTGGACGCGACGAACAAGCTGCGCCAGGTCGACCGGCTCGGGGACTGAGCGCAGGGCCGGGTCCCCTCAGGGTGCGGTGTCCTCGCCGGGGAGGGCGCCGTCGTCCCCGACGATGTGCACGGCGGCCTCCTCCGCTCCGGCGGCGCCCCCGTCGATGCCGGCGTCGGCGGCGACCTCCTCCTCGGTGGTGTCGGCGTGCGCGCCCTCGTCGGGGGCGACCAGGCGCCCGGCGCGCGCGCCGCCCGCCTGCGGGTCGACCGGTTCGCCCGTGCCGCCGGGCAGGTCGCCGACGCCGTCGCCGGCCGGTTCGTCCGTGTCGGGGCGCTCCTGGGCGAGCCGCTGGTCGAGGCTCTCGCCCTCGTGCTGCTCGGTGGCGGTCGTGCCGTACCTGTCGACGCCGAGCGGCTTCTCCGGCGGCGAGCAGCCCTCGTCGAGGATGTCGTCGTAGGTCCGCTCGCCGACCGCGTCCTCCAGGTCCAGCGGCGCGGCGTCCTCCTGCTCCTCGTTCGTTCCGGTGGGCTGGTAGACGTCGTCGGCCATCGGATCGGTGCTCACGGGTGTCCTCCCTGGTGGCGGCTCGCGGTCGTGTCGTGCTCCGCGTTTCCCGCTGCGCCCGCTCCCATCACCCCGGCCCGCTCCGGGCGCCCGGACTCACTCGGCCGGGGAGTCGGCGGGGGCGGCCAGGTCCGCCGTCCACTTCTCCTCGATCCGGCCGACCTTCCAGACGACCAGGGCGAGCACCCAGGTGACGAAGAACAGGCCGACGACGACGAAGCCGATGACGTTCAGGTCCAGGCCGCCGACCCAGTCCCAGAAGGCGCCGTGCAGATCGAGTTTGTCGGCGAGCAGGCCCAGCAGTTCGACCGTGCCGATGATCAGGGCGACGGCCACGGACAGACCGGTGATGGTGAGGTTGTAGTACACCTTGCGGACCGGCTTGGAGAACGCCCAGCCGTAGGCGAAGTTCATGAACGAGCCGTCGATCGTGTCCAGCAGCGACATACCGGCCGCGAACAGCACGGGCAGGCACAGGATCGCGTACCAGGGCAGCCCGGAGGCGGCGCCGGAGCCCGCGAGCACCAGCAGGGCGATCTCGGTGGCCGTGTCGAAGCCGAGGCCGAAGAGCAGGCCGAGCGGGTACATCTGCCACGGCTTGGTGATCGACTTCATGAACCGGCCGAGGATGCGGTTCATCAGGCCCCGGCTGCCCAGCTGCTCCTCCAGGGCGGCCTCGTCGAAGTGGCCCGAGCGCATCTCGCGGAACACCTTCCAGATGCCGGCCAGGATGACCAGGTTGACGGCGGCGATGACGTACAGGAAGGCGCCGGAGACCGTCGTGCCGATCAGGCCGGTGATGTCGTGCAGCCGGGAGTCGTCGTTCTGCACGGGTCCGGCCAGCGCCCGGATGCCGAGGGAGAGCAGGAAGGCCAGGCCGAAGACGACGCTGGAGTGGCCGAGGGAGAACCAGAAGCCGACGGAGAGCGGGCGCTGCCCCTCGTGCATCAGCTTGCGGGTGGTGTTGTCGATGGCGGCGATGTGGTCGGCGTCGAAGGCGTGCCGCATGCCCAGGGTGTAGGCGGTCACGCCGATGCCGATGCCGAACGACTTCGTGCCCAGGCTGTAGTGCTGCGGCGCCACGATCCAGACGAGCGTGAACCAGCCGATCACATGCAGGGCGAGCACGAAGGCGGCCATCCCGCCGACCCTGGTCCACTCCTGCCGCGTCATCGAGGTGCGGACGCGGTGCCAGAGCGGGCCCTTCGGTCCGGTCGTGGCGGGGAGGGGCGGAGCGGAACCAGGGGCGGCCGTCATGGGAGAGGTGTTCCTTCGGGTGGGGTCGTGCGGGCGGACCCGGGCCGGGGCCGCCTTCTGCCATCGTCACCCACCTGCGCACCGTGTGCAGTAAAGGCGACCACCGTTCTTGACCATGGGACGGAAAAGTCCAGGTGGGAAGCGGTCCGGTGCGCCGGGCGCCAGGTCTTCACCCGTCCGGCCGATCGGGGGGCCGTCCACGACGGACGATATCGTCTACAGTGGCGTAGACGGTCTACCGGCCTGTAGTCGGTCGCCACCGGCCACCGTCGCTCGTCACCCGGACGAAATGAGCCCCGCGCCGATGAACCCCTCCCCGCTCCTGTCGTCACCGCTCGCCGTGAACGTGCTCGACGCCCAGTCGCTGCTGGCCGCCTTCGGCGTGCTGGGCGTCGGTGCCGTGATGTTCGCCGAGACCGGACTGCTGATCGGCTTCTTCCTGCCCGGCGACTCGCTGCTGTTCACCGCGGGCCTGCTGTGCACGGGCACGGCGGACCGGGGCGTACGGCTCTCCCTCCTGCCGCTGCTGCTCGCCGCCGCGGCGGGCGCGCTCGCCGGGTCGCAGTGCGGGTTCGTGCTGGGCCGCAGGGCCGGGGGCGCGCTGCTGGCGCGCAGCCGCTCGCGGCGCCTGCACGAGGGCGCGCGGCGCGCCGAGGAACTGCTCGGCCGGTACGGGCACGCCAAGGCGATCGTGCTGGCCCGCTTCGTGCCGGTGGTGCGCACCGTGCTCAATCCGATGGCGGGCGCCCTGGGCGTGCCGGTCCGGACGTTCACGGTGTGGCAGGTGGCCGGCGGCCTGCTGTGGAGCATCGGTCTCACCCTCGCGGGGTACGCGCTCGGCTCGTCGGTGCCGGACGTCGACCGGTATCTGCTGCCGGTGATCGCGCTGATCGTGGCGGTCTCGCTGATCCCGGTCGCCGCCGAGGTGGTGCGCTCCCGGCGCGCGGCGAAGACCGAGGAGGCGGGCGGATGACACCGGCCCCTGCCGCCGCGTCCGCGCCCGCGCGCCCATGAGGCGCCGGGACGCCGCCGATCTGGCGGGCAGCGCCGCGGTCGGCGCCTGGGCCGCGTTCACCGTCGTCGCGCTGGTGGTGGCCGGCGGGCACGGCGCACCGCTGCGGGTCGACGAGACGCTGCTGTCCTGGTCGGTCGGCCACCGGCCCGCGACGGCGGTGGCCGTGGCCCGGGGCGTGACCGCCACCGGGACGGGCGTCGTCCCCTATGCGCTGGTCGCCGTGGCCGGTGCGGTCGCCGGACGGACGGCGCGGCGGCGCGCGGTCGCCGCACTGCTGGGCCTGGTCTGCCTGGCCACGGGGCAGCTGGCGCGCCGGGGCGTGAGGGAACTGGTCGCCCGCCCGCGTCCGCCGCGCCCCGACTGGGCGACGCACGCCTCGGGCTGGGCCTTCCCCTCGGGGCACACCACCACATCGGCGCTGACCGCCGCGCTGCTGGTGCTCGCGGTGCTCCTGCGCGCCCCGCGCGGCCGTACGGCGCTGTGCGCGGCGGCGGGTTGCTGGGCCGTCCTGGTGGGGGTGAGCCGGGTGTATCTCGGGGTCCACTGGGGCACCGACGTGGCCGGAGGCTGGCTGTTCGCGGCCGGCTGGTCCGGGGTGTGCCTGTGCGCGGCGCTGCGGTGGCTGCCCGCCCGCTGCGTCGCGGCGTTCACCGCGCGCGGACCGGCGACGGCGGGCGGGCCGAACCCGCCGCGGACGCCCGAGGGGCTCGGGCGCTCGCAGGCGCGCTGAGCCGCGGACGGCGCCCGGCGCACACACGGCGCGGGCCGGGGTGCGGGCCGAGGTGCGGGCCGCTCACACCGCCCGGCGGCGGATCAGGACGCCGAGGACCAGCAGTCCGGGGATCAGGGGCAGCCAGACCGTCAGGAGGCGGTAGCCGAGGACGGCGGAGGCCGCCGCGGTGCCGGGCGCGCCCGCGGAGGTCAGCGCGAAGGCGAGCGCCGCGTCCAGCGAGCCGAGGCCGCCGGGGGTGGGCAGCAGGGCGGCGGCGCTGCTCGCGGCGAGGTAGAGGAGCGCCACCCGCAGCGGGGACAGGGGCAGCCCGACGGCCTGGACGACGGCGATCACCACCAGCGCGTGCGCCGCGGCGAAAGCGAACGAGCCGCCCCACAGGGCGGCGGCCCGGTGCGGCCGGGCGTGCACGGCCCGGATGTCCGCCCCCACCGCGCCGACCGCGCGCCCCCACCGGGCGCGCAGCGGGCCGCACAGCAGGACCGCCGCCAGCACCGCCACCGCCCCGGCCGCCGCCAGCGCGGTGACCGGGACCTCGGGCAGGCTCAGTACGCCCGGACAGAGCACGGCGAGCACGGCGATCAGGACGCCTCTGGCCAGCGCCCCGGCCGCGGCCTTGACGGCGAGGGCGCCCGCCGAGCGTCCCGCGGGCAGCCCGCAGCGCATCAGGAACCGCAGGTTGACCGCGCCCGCGCCCAGCCCGGCGGGCAGCACATGGTTGGCGGCCGAGGCGGCGAACTGCGCGGCCAGCAGCCGCCCGCGCGGCAGCCGTTCGGCGACGGCGCCCTGCTGGGCGAGGGCCGCGCACGCCCAGGTGGCCAGGGCGGCGGTGGCGGCCAGCAGCAGCCAGCCCCGGTCGGCGGCGGCGAGCCGGTCGGCGCCGGAGGCGACCACCGGCCAGTGCCGCTGCCCGAGGTAGGCGGCGCAGAGCAGGACCGCGAGCAGGGCCGCGGTGTGCCACCGGGTGCGGCGCCGGGGGGCGGCGGCGGGCGGGGCGGGAGCGGCGGGAGTGAGCAGCGGGGAGGTCATGTGCCGGGACCCTTCTGCGCCGTCGGCGCGACGTACGCGAGTACGTCGCCGAGTCGGTGGGCGGGCCAGCCGCGGGCGTACGCGGGCGGCTGGCCGCCCGGCGGGACGAGCGCGGCGACCGGGGTGTGCCGCGCGGTCTCCTCGATGGCGGCGGAGGTGGAGTTGGCGTTGTGGCCGCCGGTCGCGGCGGAGCCGCAGCCGGTGTGGAAGGCGAGCGGGATGGCCTCCTCGCCGGTGAGCAGGCAGGGCGGGCGCACGCCCAGGGCGTGCAGCGCGTCGGCGGTGCGGTCCCAGGCACGGCGGTCGGCCGCGGTGCGCTCGGCGGTGCGGTCCAGGACGGTGTACTGGGTCCCGAGGTGCACGGCGAGTGCCAGCGCGGTGAGGGTCAGGGCCCGTGGCCGCCAGGTGCCCGCCGGGGTGGTGACGCGGTGGACGATGCCGTCGGCGACGGGGACGGCGAGCAGGGCGTAGGCGGGCAGCAGGAAGCGGGGCGCGGCGTAGCCGATGAGGAACAGGTAGGGGAAGGCGGCCGTGGCGGCGCAGGCCAGCGCGACCAGGGTGGGCGTGGTGCGCCGGGCGCGGCGGGCGGCGAGCAGGCCCAGCAGGGCGAGCACCGGCAGGGCGTACCACCAGGCGGTGACCAGCGGGCCCGGCAGGGCTCCGGTGCACGGGCGGCACAGGGTGCGCCCGCCGAGGCTGCGCAGCTGGTCGGTCACGGCGACGTGCCAGCCGAGGTCGCCCTGGATGGCGGAGGCGTCCGCGAGGCGCCGCAGCGGGCCGCCGTGGCCGGCGTAGGACTCGGCGATCCACTCGGCGCCGCCCGCGACCGTCCCGGCCAGGAGCGCGGACAGCGCTCGCCAGTGGCGTCCGGCCAGGGCGAGGAGCAGCAGCGGGAGGGCCGCCCAGACGGCGTCCATGGGGCGCATCAGCGCCATCAGGAGGCCACCGGCCGCCAGGCCCCACAGCGCCGCCCGGTCGTGCCGGTCGGCGCGAGCGCGCAGCAGGCAGCCCGCGCAGCCGAGCGCGCCGACGGCGACCCAGTAGTTGGGCATGGCCTGGGGGCCGTAGAAGAGGGTCACCCACAGGGAGGCGAACAGGGCGCCCGCGAGGGCCAGGACGCGGGCCGGGAAGTGGTGGCGCCACACCCGCAGCGCGAGGTAGAGGGCGAGGCCCGACAGCAGCGCGAGGTAGCAGCGCAGCAGCACGGTGGAGGACGACCAGGCGGCGACGGGGGCGACCAGCAGCGGGACGCCGCGGGCGCGCGGGGCGCTGAAGAAGGCGGCCGGGGCGTGCGGGCTGACCTGGCTGACGTAGACGACCTCGTCCCAGCCGAGGCCCGTCGCGGGGCCGACCAGGAGGAGCTGGGCCAGGACGAAGGCGGCGGCCACCGCGGCGAGCAGCGGATCGCCGCGGCGGCGGGCCGCCCGGCCGGTGCCGGGGCTCGGCGCGGTGCGCCGGGGCCCGGCGAGAACGGCTTGCGTGTGGTCGGCCATGTCCACCCCTCGTCCCTACGCACTGTAGGGTCTTCCACTCCTCAGTGTGCGCGACCGCGCGCGGGAGCCGGCAAGACGCCGGGGAACCCCCGGGAAAACGTCGCGGAAGAATCCGCGAACCCTGGCGGCGGGCTCGGCGCGGCGCGGGCCTCCCTCGTGCGGTCGCTCGTGGATCGCTCGTGGATCGCTCGTGGATCAGGGACAAGCTAACCCGCTCCGGGCCCCGTGCCGGGCGGGACACCGCCGGACATCCGGCACCCCTACGCGCTGTAAGGTTGAGGGCATGGCTGGTAGAGGGCCTCACGGCAGGACGGAACGGCGCAGCCCGGGTGAGCTGGAGGGCGAGGTCCTCGCCGCGCTGTGGTCCACGGAGCGTCCGTTGACACCGGCCGAGATCCAGGTGGAGATCGCCGGGGACCTCGCCTACAACACCGTGCACACCATCCTGAAGCGGCTCTACGACAAGGGTCTGGTGCTGCGGGAGGTCGACGGGCGCCGCGGCGCCTACCGGCCCGCGAAGGACGCCGCCGAACTGACCGCCCAGGCCATGCACGAGGCCCTGGACCGCGGCCCCGACCCGGTCGCGGCGCTGCGGCAGTTCGTGACCGGCCTGAGTCCCGACCGCGAGCGGGCCCTGCGCGAACTGCTCGCCGCCCGGCCCGCGTAGGACCGGCGCGTGCCCGGTCCCGTACGCGGACCGGGCGTCCTGCGCGCGGCGCCCGGGTCAGTGGGCTCCCGGGCTGCGGTGCGGGGGCTGTTCCGGGGCCGGCAGGTGCCGGGGCGGCGGGACCGCGCGGACCGCGGGCGCGTCCGGGCGCAGCGGTACGTCCTCGCCGTGGTGGCGGACCGTCAGGGCGGGGCCCGACAGCAGGGTGTACGTGGCGTTCTGCTGGGTGATCTCCACACGCAGCAGGCTGCCGCGGAACTGGAGCGTGAAGGCCAGCCGGCTGAACTTCTCCGGCAGCCGCGGGGAGAACTGGAGGGTTTCGCCCTTCCTGCGGGTGCCGCCGAAGCCGGTCACCAGCGCCATCCAGGTCCCGGCCAGCGAGGCGATGTGCAGCCCGTCGCGGGTGTTGTGCTCCAGGTCCGCCAGGTCCATCAGGGCCGCCTCGGCGGCGTAGTCGTAGGCGAGCCGCAGATGACCGGCCTGCGCGGCGATGACCGCCTGGACGCACGCGGACAGCGAGGAGTCCCGCACGGTCAGCGGTTCGTAGTAGGCGAAGTTGCGGGCGATGTGCTCGTCGTCGAACTCGGCGCCGCAGGTGTACATCGCCAGCACCAGGTCGGCCTGCTTGACCACCTGCTTGCGGTACAGGTCGAAGTAGGGGAAGTGCAGCATCAGCGGGTACTGGTCGGCGCGGGTGCCGGCGAAGTCCCAGCGCTGGTAGCGGGTGAAGCCCGCGCTCTGCTCGTGCACCCGCAGTTCGGCGTTGTAGGGGATGTTCATGGCCTCGGCGGCGTCCCGCCAGGCCGCGCTCTCCTCGTCGTCGGCACCGAGGAGTTCGGCCTCCTTGGGGTGGCGTTCGACCACGTCGGCGGCGGCCAGCAGGTTCGCCCGCGCCATCAGGTTGGTGTACGTGTTGTCGTCGGCGACGGCGCTGTACTCGTCGGGGCCGGTGACGCCGTCGATGTGGAAGGTGCCGCGGTGGTCGTGGTGGCCCAGCGAGCGCCACAGCCGGGCGGTCTCCACCAGGAGTTCGAGTCCGGTGTCGCGTTCGAAGTCCTCGTCGCCGGTCCCCGCGACGTAGCGCACCACGGCGTGCGCGATGTCGGCGTTGACGTGGAAGGCGGCGGTCCCGGCGGGCCAGTACGCGGATCCCTCCTGGCCCTCGATGGTGCGCCAGGGGAACGCGGCGCCGCCGAGGCCGAGCTGGGCCGCCCGTTCGCGGGCCGCGGGCAGGGTGCTGTGCCGCCAGCGCAGCGCCTCGGCCACCGCGTCGGGCGAGGTGTAGGTGAGCACCGGCAGCACGAACATCTCGGTGTCCCAGAAGGCGTGCCCGTCGTAGCCCGAGCCGGTCAGCCCCTTGGCCGGGATGGCGCGCTCCTCGGCGCGGGCACCGGCCTGGAGCACATGGAACAGCGCGAACCTGACGGCCTGCTGGATCTCCTCGTCGCCGTCCACCTCGACGTCGGCGCGGGCCCAGAAGTCGTCGAGGTAGGCGCACTGCTCGGCGACCAGGCCCGACCAGCCGCCGTGCGCGGCGGCGGCCAGGGCGGCGTCGACCTGGTCGCTCATGGCGGGCAGCGAGCGGGTGCCGGACCAGCCGTGCGCGACGAGCTTCTCCACCCGCAGCGTCTGCCCCGCCTCCAGGACGGCGGCGACCGTCAGCCGGGCCAGGTCGGGGTGGCTCTCGCTGCTGGTGGAGGTGCGTTCGGGGCCGGAGACGACGTGGTCGGCGGCGACGGCCACCCGCAGTCCGCTGCGCCGGGTGCGGTGCACCAGCCGCAGCCGGTGGCCGGAGGCGAAGTCCTCCTCCGGTTCCAGCGGGGCCTGGAGCGCCATCGCCGCGCGCGGGTCGCCGTCGGCCTGCGGCAGCTGCTCGTTGGCGACCAGTTCGGACTGGATGACCACCCGGGCCTGGCAGTCGACCGGCTCCACCTCGTAGGCGATGGCGCCGATGGAGCGCTGGGTCAGGGAGATCATGCGGGTGGCGCGCACCCGGACCTTGGTGCCGGCCGGGGAGATCCACTCGCAGGTCCGCTCCATCACCCCGCGGCGCAGGTCCAGGACGCGCTCGTGGGAGAGGAGCCGGCCGTAGCGCAGGTCGAACGGCTCGTCGTCGACGAGCAGCCGCAGCACCTTGCCGTTGGTGACGTTGATGACGGTCTGGCCGGACTCGGGGTAGCCGTAGCCGGCCTCCGCGTACGGCAGCGGGTGCACCTCGTACACGCCGTTGAGGTAGGAGCCGGGCAGGCCGTGCGGCTCGCCCTCGTCGAGGTTGCCGCGCCAGCCGACGTGGCCGTTGGAGAGCGCGAAGACCGACTCGCTCTGGGCGAGGACGTCCAGGCTCAGTTCGGTCTCGCGCACGGACCAGGGTTCGACGGCGTACGAGCGGTGGGTGATCACGCGGCGCCTCCCTTCGCGGCGGGTCCGGCGGGCCCGGCGGGTCCGGCGAGGAGTTCGGCGAGGTCGTCCACGACCACGTCGGCGCCGTGCGCGTACAGGGCGTCGCGCTGGCCGACGCGGTCGACGCCGACGACGTACCCGAAGCTGCCGGAGCGGCCCGCGTCCATCCCGGCCAGGGCGTCCTCGAAGACGGTGGCCCGTGCGGCGTCGACACCCAGGTCACGGGCGGCGGCGAGGAAGGTGTCCGGATGCGGTTTGCCGGGCAGCGCGCGCTCGCGGGCGACCACCCCGTCGATCCGTACGTCGAACAGGTGCTCGGCGTCGATGGAGCGCAGCACGTCGACGGTGTTGGCGCTGGAGGAGACGATCGCGGTCTTCAGGCCCGCGGCCCGGACCGCGTCGATGTAGCGCAGCGTGCCCTCGTAGGGCTGGACGCCCTCGGTGCGGATCTTCTCCAGGACGAGCGCGTTCTTGCGGTTGCCGAGGCCGTTGACCGTCTGCGCGTCCGGCGGGTCGTCGGGGGTGCCCTCGGGCAGTTCGATGCCGCGGGAGGCGAGGAAGGTGCGCACCCCGTCGGCGCGGGGCCGTCCGTCGACGTACTCGTCGTAGTCGGCGGCCGCGTCGAAGGGCCGCTGGTCACCGCCCCGCTCGCGCAGGAACGCGTCGAACGCCTCCTTCCAGGCGGCCGCGTGCACCACGGCCGTCCTGGTGACGACCCCGTCGAGGTCGAAGAGGCAGGCCAGGATCTCATCGGGCAGTCCGAGCTGTGTCATACAGGCACCCTTCCCCGCGACGCGGTGTCGACGGAGTGTCGCATGCCACATCCGGCGGACTTCATCCCTGCCCCGGGGTCACTTTCCGGCCTTCGGGCGCCCGCCGCCCGCCGGGGAGCGCGTCCGGCCGGGTGACACACTGGCGGATGTGCCGCTCGCCTTCGACGACCTCCTGGCCCGTGCCCGCGCCCTGCCCCGCCCCGGCCACCGCGCGATCCTCGGCATCGCGGGCAGCCCCGGCGCGGGCAAGTCGACCCTGGCCGAGCGGCTGGTACGGGCCCTGAACGGCACGGCCGAGCCCTGGGTGGCGCATGTCCCGATGGACGGCTTCCACCTGGCCGACGCCGAACTCGACCGGCTCGGGCGCCGGGACCGCAAGGGCGCACCGGACACCTTCGACGCGGCGGGGTACGCGGCGCTGCTGCGGCGGCTGCGCGAGGAGTACCCGGGCAGCGTGGCGGGCGGGAGCGAGACGGACGGCGAGACCGTCTACGCGCCCGGATTCGAACGCGTCCTCGAACAGCCGCTCGCGGGCGCGGTCCCGGTGCCGCCGTCCGCCCGGCTGGTCGTGACGGAGGGCAACTACCTGCTGCTGGACTCCGGCCCCTGGAGGCGGGTGCGGGCCCGGCTGGACGAGGTGTGGTTCTGCGAGCTGGACGAGGCCGAGCGGGTGCGGCGCCTGGTGGCCCGGCACGAGCGGTTCGGCAAGGGGCACGCGGAGGCCGTGGCCTGGGTGCGCCGGAGCGACGCGCGCAACGCCGAGCTGGTGGCCGCGACCCGCGTCCGCGCGGATCTCCTCGTCCCGGCGACCGCCCTGCCAGTGTGGCCCTGACCCGTACGGATCCGCCCGCGCGACCACCGGTCATGACGGTGAGTGAGCTATGTTGAAGCGCTGTGGGAGACAAAGGAGGCGCCTCGGTGCCATCGCCGCAGCAGGCCCGCGCCCAGGCGTCCGCGATCACCTCGGGCAAGTCGGTCCCGCGGACGCAGGCCGCACCGGCCTCGCAGCTCAGGGCGCTCTTCGACGGCCCCCAGCTGTCCCCCGGGCAGCGCCGCATCGCCCAGTACCTGATCGAGAACCTCGCCGAGGCGGCCTTCCTGTCGGTCACCGAACTGGCGGACCGGGTGGGGGTCAGCCAGCCCTCGGTGACGCGGTTCGCGGGGGCGGTCGGCTTCAGCGGCTACCCGGCGCTGCGCGAGCGGCTCCAGTCCCTCGCGCTGGCCGGGCTCGCCGGCGGTCCCGGACCGGTCGAGGAGGACCGGGGCAACGAACTCCAGGCGGCCGTCGACGCCGAGATCGAGAACCTGGAGAACCTGCGCCGCGACCTGGCCGACCCCGAGCGGGTGATCAGCGTGGGCCGCGCGCTGTCCCGGTCGGCGCCGCTGACCGTGCTGGGGCTGCGCATCTCGGTCTCGCTCGCCGAGTACTTCGCCTACGCGGCCCGGCGCATCCACCCGGACGTGCGGCTGGTGACCCACGGCGGCAGCGTCGCCTACGACGCGCTGCTCCAGTCCCGGGAGGCCGGCGGGACCTGGGTGCTGGCGTTCTCCATGCCCCGGCACGCCCAGGAGACGCTGACCGCGGTCCGGGTCGCGCGCGGCGCCGGGCTCAAGGTGGCCCTGGTGACGGATCTGGCGCTGGGGCCGGTGGCGGACGAGGCCGACGTGACCTTCGCGACCGGCACCGGTTCCCGGCTGGTCTTCGACTCCTACGCGGCGCCCGGCATCGTCTGCGCCGCCCTGCTCCAGGCCATGACGGACGCCGACCCCGAGCGGACCCAGGCCCGGCTGGAGGAGTACGAGCAGGTCGCCGACCAGCACCAGTTCTTCCTGAAGGACTGACCGGCCCCGGTCCTCGGGCCGGTCCGGCGCCGCGGTGGCCGCAACACAGGCGCGCCGCGGTGGTCGGAACGTACGCGGACCAGCCCCCGTAAACCCGGCATGAATGTTTTCATACGCCTTGCAAAGCGGATGGCATATATAAATACTGCTCACGGATCGCGGCCCGGCTCCCTGCGTCGGCCCCCTCCACGACGCACGCCGCACACCCGGAAGCGATGACCATGCCTGTGACCACCACGCGTGTCAGCCCGGACTGGCCCTGCCAGGTCAAGCCGCCCGGCAGCTACGACTGGGAGCGCTCGGCGGTCAGATGGCTGCGGGACCTGGTCCCCGCCCGCTACGGCAGCTACCCCGCGCTGCTGCGCCATCCCGTACTCCTCGCACGGCATGCGCAGATCCAGGTGCAGCAGGAGGTCAGGGTGGCCCGCACCGCTTTGCAGACCGCGCGCGCCGACCTGCCCCGGCTGGGTCTGCCCGAGTCGGTGATCGAGCACACGATCAAGCTGTACGCCGGGGAGCTGCTCCAGCTCCAGCACATCGCGCGCAGCGTCCGGGCGGTCACCGAGGCCCTGATGCGGCACGGCGGCGCGAGCCGCTGAGGCGCGGCCGCCGGGGCCCGCCGCACCCCCTCTCCCCCGCCGACCTCCGGCCGGAACGCACCTGGAACGCAGCCAGAACTCAGCCGCAACGCACCCGGCAACACAGCCGGAACACAGCCGGAACGCCCGCTCGCACAAGTATCCGATCGGGCCGTGATCGGATCAGGTCATCTGTGCGATGCTCGTCCCGTGACCGGCGAATCCGTGTTCCCCGGGGAGTCCGGCGGCGCGCCCGGCCCGGCCGCGCCGACCGGTACGGCTGCCGTGGTCGAGCGGGCCAAGGGCGCGCTGATGGCGCTCACCGGCTGCTCCCCCGAGGCCGCGCACGAGGATCTTCTGCGGCGGGCCAAGGCCGCGCACCGCACCCTGACCGAGGAGTGCTGGATCGCCCTGGGCACGCTGGTCCCGCCGCTGAGCCATGCCGCCGGGGCCGCGACCGCCGACGAGGAGGCCGAGGGCGCCGTCCTGGCCGGGCTCGGGCGGGCGCTGACCCATGTGGAGACCCCGCCGGACCTCGCCCGGTGCCTGCTGGCCCACCTCGCCGGGCCCGTCGGCGCCGACGCCGTGCTGATCCATCGCCGTCCGCCGTCGGGCGAGCCGGTGCCGATCGGGTACGCGGACATCGACGGGACGCGGGCGCGGCGGTGGCGGGACATGCCGCCACCGGCCGGGACCGGCGGCGCCGGGGACCGCACCGGCCACGCCCCGCGCCGGACGGAGAACGCCGTCTGGCTGCCCGTGGGCGGTACGGACGACGCCGAGGTCGTCATCGGTGTGCTGCGGGAGCGGGCGGACCCGTTCACTCCCCGCGCCCGGGAGCTGCTGCGCCACGTCTCCTGGCTGTGCGCGGGGCGGCTGCGCGACCTCGGCGCGGGACAGAGCCGGCCCGGCTCCTCCGGATCGTCGCGGCCGCCGGTTCCCGCGCCCGCGTCCCTGCCGGTGGACGGCCTGTTCGCGGCGCTGCCCGGCGCGGTCCTGCTGCTCTCCCCGCTGCGCTCGCCCTCGGGTGACGTGGCGGACTACCGCGTGGACGCCGCCACCGCGCAGGGCGCCGACGTGCTCGGTCGCGACGCGGGCGACCTCGTCGGGCGGCGGCTCCTGGAGTGCTGGCCGAACGCCGCCGGGGAACCGCTGTGGCAGAGCTGGCTCGCGGTCCTCGACACCGGGGAACCCCGCGAGGGCGAACCGTTCACCCGGCCGGGGCCGGGCACCGACCGGCGGGAGCCGCCGCGGTACGTGGTGCGGGCGGCCCCGCTGGGCGACGCGCTGGTGGTGAGCTGGCTGCGGCACGACGCCTCGGACCGGCAGGCGCAGCGCCTGGCCGAGCTACAGCGTCTCGGCCGTCTGGGCTGGGCCGTCTGGAACCTGGACACGCACGAGGCGGCCTGGTCGGACCAGGTCCACCTGCTGCTCGACCGCGACCCCGCGCTCGGCCCGGTCCCGGTGGAGCACCTGCCGGACCTCGCCGTGCCGGAGGACGGACCGGCGCTCGGCCGGGCCGTACGGGAGCTGCTGCGCGACGGCACACCCTTCGACGTGCCGTTCCGGGTGCGGACGACGGCGGGGCTGCGGCATCTGCGGGCGGTCGCCGAGACCGTCGTGGACAGCGGGGGCCGGCCGGTGGAGGTGCACGGCTTCGTCCAGGATCTCACCGCGCAGCGCAGCGCGGAGCTGGCCCTGGTGGAGAGTGAGCGGACGATGCTCGCCCAGGACGGGGTCCTGCGGGCCGAGCGGATGCTCGCGGGCCGCCTCCAGCACGCGCTGCTGCCGCTCCCCCGCCACGCGGTGCGCCTGGCCGGGCTGCGGGTCGACGTCACCTATCTGCCCGCCGAGTCCGGGATCCACGTCGGCGGCGACTGGTTCAGCGCGGTCGAACTGCCGGACGGGGACGCGCTGTTCGTGGTCGGCGACGTCGCCGGGCACGGGATCGACGCGGTGGCGACGATGGCACAGCTCCGGTTCACCGCCAAGGGCATGATCTTCACCGGCTCGTCGCTCACCGGGGCGCTGGCCCGCCTCAACACACTGCTGCTGCACTCCCGGGACACCAAGGGCACCGCCACCCTCGTCCTGGCGCGCTACGCACCGCGCGAGCGCCGCCTCGTCTGGGCCCAGGCGGGCCACCTGCCGCCGCTGCTGCTGCGCCGGGGCGAACCGCGGTACCTGGAGCGTCCGTCCGGCGTGCTGCTGGGGGCGACCGAGACACCGGTCTACGCGGAGGCCGAGTGCCGCCTCGAACCCGGGGACCGGCTGCTGTTCTACACGGACGGACTGGTCGAACGGCCCGGCGAGAACATCCAGCGGGGTCTGGAGCGGCTCGCCCGGAACGCGGCCGCCCACCACGCGGACGCGCCCGGCTCCCTGGTGCCGCTCCTGGGGTCGATGCTGGAGGGCGAACGGCGCGACGACGTGTGCGTGCTGGACGTACGCGTACCGGGCGGACCCGCGTAGTCGGCGCGGCCTGCGCACCCGGCGCGAACGGCGTACCCGCGCGACGGGCAGGCCGGGGGTGCACCCGGTGCGTCCCGCATGTCCCGCCCCCGCCCCCGCCCCCGCCCCCGCCCCCGCGAGGTGGTACCCAGTACCTTTACGGGGGGCACTGAGTGCCATACTCTGTCGTGTGCACGGCGGCACCGCGAGCCGCCCCCGCCCGTGCACGGGTTCCCCGGCACGCGGGATTCCGGCCCAGCGCAGGGAGTTGACCAGCGTGTACCACCCCTCTGGAAACGAGACCGGTGCGGCGGCCGGCTCCGCGACCGCTCTGCTCGAACCCGCGGCCGGTGACCGGGAGGCGCTGACCTTCCAGCGCTGTACCTGGTGCGGTACGGCGATGTACCACCGGCTGCTGTGTCCGGTGTGCGGGGGCAGCGAACTGCGCACCGAGCGCAGCGCGGGCACCGGCACGGTCCGGCACGCCGCGATCGTGCACCGCAACACCCCCGCCGCGCGCAATGTGTCGATGGTGGAGATGAGCGAGGGCTTCGTCGTGCGGGGCAGGGTCATGGGGCCGCTCATCTCCATCCACGGCGGCGACCGGGTCCGGCTGACCACCGCCAAGGATCCGGTGCGCGGCGAACCGGTCTTCCAGTTGCTGGACGAGCCCTACCGCGCCTGGAGCTGACGGCGGCCCCGTCCGGCCGGAGCGGTGAGCGCCCTGCGGCGGCGTCGCGGTCGTACTCCGGGGACCCGGCGGGTCCCGTGCGCCGGGCGGCGAGGGCGAGCACGAGGAAGGTCAGCAGCGCGCAGCCCGCGTAGACACATCCGGGCCAGGCCAGCGTCCACGGATACGGGTCGGGCCGGGAGAGCCGGTCCTCGGCGCCGATCAGCCGCGGCACCAGCCGGGCCCCGGTGACGGCCGCCCACAGGACGAGCACGGTCCGGGCCGCCGCCCGGGTGCGGTGCGGGCCGTGTGCCAGCCAGATCATGGCGGGCAGGCACCAGATCCAGTGGTGGCTCCAGGAGACCGGGCACACCAGCAGCCCGTACAGCTCCACCGTGACGAGGACGCCCAGCGGGTCGTCACGGCGCAGGGCGGCGCGCAGGGCACCGGCCGCCGCCAGGGTGACCAGGGCGAGCGCGGCCCACCAGAGCGCGGTGCCGCCCGCGTCGTGGCCGAGGAGCCGGGTGAGCGCGCCGCGCAGCGACTGGTTGCGCACCGACCACACCGGGCCGACGCGCCGTGTGTCCGTCACCAGACCCGACCAGTAGCGTTCCGACTCGCCCGGGGCGATCCACCAGGCGAGCCCCACGGCCGCGCCGCCGGTGGCGACCGCCCAGCCGGCCGCCCGCCACTGCCGTGTGGCCAGCAGATACGCGCCCGCGACGGCCGGGGTCAGTTTCAGCGAGGCGGCGAGTGCGACGGACGTGCCCCGGACGGCCGCGCGGTGGCCGAACGCCAGGCCCCCGACGACGGCCGCGCCCAGCAGCAGGTTGATCTGGCCCTGGTCGAGGGTGTGGCGCACGGGTTCGAGCCAGGGCGCGGCGGCGGCCCAGAGCAGGGCGCGGTCCCGGTCGCCGCCAAACCTGTGCGGCAGCAGCCGGAGCGCGCCCGCCGTGACGACGAGCACCGCGGCCAGGGAGGCGGCCCGCCAGAGCACCACCGCCGCCGTCCAGGGCAGGTGTGCCAGCGGCAGCAGCACCAGCGCGGCGAACGGCGGGTAGGTGAAGGGGAGTTCGGGGATGGGCGGCCCGGTGCGCACCACCTGGTCGTAGAGGCCGCCGGTCAGGACGTGCGGCGCGGCCTCGTGGTAGACACGCAGGTCCAGCGGCTCGGCCGGACTCAGGAGCGCGGTCAGCACGTACAGCGCGAGGGATCCGGCCAGACACCACCCGGCCCGGCGCGTCAGCCACCGGCCCGCGCGCCGCCCGTGGACCGCGATCCTCTTCACCGCACCAGCTCCGTCGCCTCCGCGCCACCGGTCGCCCCGGCCGCCCGCCTCGTCCGTGTCCCGCCCCAGGAACGACCGGTGGCCCACCGGCGTCACCGGTGATACGCCGACGGAGTGTGGTGCGGGTGTACTCCGGGCGGCCCGCGGCCGACGACGGGCCGAGGACGCGAACCGCGCGGCGGCCGCGCCGTGTTGACACTGGCGTGATCATGTCGCTGACGTCGCGCCACTCACGCCTCACAGGCAACCCACAGCCCACCTGCCCCGTCCTCCGGGGCATCAGTGGCCCCCGGTACCGACGGGGCGCCGCGTCCGAGCACCGGAGGAAGTCCGTGTTCCGAGGAGTGTTCCGAGGAGGGGACCGTTGATCCGCGTCCGTCGAATAGGGGTCACCGCCGTGGCGTTGCTCGCCATGGCGGGAGCCGCGCCCGCGTCCGCACAGGCGGCGCGGGCGGCGCAGGACCGACTGCCGTCCGCCGCACGGCAGTCGGCGGCGGCCGGTGACAGCGGCACCGGGCTCCCGCCCGGCTGGCGCGTCACCGGGTCGGGCGACGCCCGGCAGTTGGAGTGGCACACGGGCACCCCGGTGCCCATGGGCGACGCGCGCGTCGAGTTCTACGCGGGCGACCGCCTGCTGGGCCGGCCGCGGCCCGGCGGGGACGGCCGTACGTTCCGGCTGGACCTGGGCGCGGCCCGCACGAAGGGCCTCAAGAAGCTGACGGACCTCCAGGTCCGCGCGTCCGGCCGCAGACTGGACGCCGAGGACACGTCCGGGGCCGCGCAGGCGCCGGGCCGCAGCGGCGCCCTGGCGGCGGTTCAGCCGCCCGCCCCGCTCCCGGCGGGCAAGGTCGATCCGGGCAAGCCGGGCACCTACCGCACCACGACCGGCGAGTACCGGCTGGGGTCGGTCCGGCTGCCCGGCTTCCCGGCCCCGGTGGAGATGCAGGCCGTGGTGGTGACGCCGCAGGGCGCCACCGGCCGCCGCCCGCTCGCGCTGTTCCTGCACGGCCGCCACGCCCCCTGCTACACCCCGCACAGCGACGAGGTGTCCGGCGACTGGCCGTGCCCGGCCGGATCGCTGCCGATCCCCAGTCACCGCGGCTACCTCCAGGACCAGAAACTGCTGGCCTCGCAGGGGTATGTGACCGTGTCCATCGCGGCCAACGGCATCAACGGCCAGGACTGGCAGGCCGAGGACGGCGGCGCCCAGGCGCGTTCCTCGCTCGTCCGGCAGCACCTGGCCCGCTGGGCGGACTGGGCCGCGCACCCGGCCACGGCACCCGCCGCCGTACGCCGGGGCCCGGTGGCCGATCTGTCGCGGGTCCTGCTCGTCGGGCACTCGCGCGGCGGCGAGGGCGTCAACCGCGCGGCCATGGACAGCCTGTACCCGCCCGCCGCCGACCAGGACGGCTATCACGGAAAGACCCGCTGGCACATCAGCGGCACCGTGCTGATCGGTCCGACGGTCTTCGGCCAGAATCCGGTCGCCGACGTCCCGTCCGCCACGCTGCTGCCCGGCTGCGACGGTGACGTCTCCGACCTCCAGGGCGAGGTGTACGTGGACGGCACCCGCGGGGTCAGCCGCGGCACCGCCCTGCACAGCGCCGTGTACGTGGTCGGCGCCGACCACAACTTCTTCAACACCGAGTGGACGCCGGGCAAGGCCGTGGCGCCCGCCGACGACGACTTCTACGAGGACCCGGACCAGCGCGACCCGGTCTGCTCCCCCGGGACCGCCACCCGGCTGACCGCGGACCAGCAGCACCGGGCCGGCGCCACCTACATCGCCGCCGCCGCGCGGCTGTTCGTCGCCGGGGACGACCGGGTGCGTCCGCTGCTGGACGGCTCCGGGGTCCGGGCGCCCTCCGCCGACCCGGCGCGGGTGCTGACCCACGCGGTCGGCGCCGGCCGTACCGGCGGTCTGCTGCCCGACGGCCCGCTCACCGTGACCGGCGGCGGTGCCCGGCTGTGCTCGGCGGTGGACCCCGACGCGTCCGTCGCCTGCCTCGACGAGGACACGCCCGGCCGCTCGCCGCACTTCGCACAGTGGGACACCGACCGGGAGGCGGGCCGCCGCGCGATCGCGCTGCGCTGGTCCGCCGCCGGTTCGGCGGTACGGATCCGGCCCGGCTCCCCGGTGTCCTTGAAGGGCGCCGAACAGCTCGCGCTGCGCGTCTTCGTCCCGCCGAACACCACCGGCACCCGGCTCGACGTGGCCGTCACCGACGCCGCCGGACACCGCGCGGCCCTCGGCACGGTCCGTGCCGACGGCCTGCCGGGCACCGAGCGCACCGCCTCCTACTGGGCGCGCGAGGTACGCGTCCCGCTGGCCGCCGCCACCCGCGCCGGGCTCGATCTGCGGCGGATCGCGTCGCTGGAGCTGACCCCGCGCACGCGTTCCGGGCAGGCCTGGCTCATGGACGCCTGGGGCTGGCGTCCGGGCACCCCGGCGGTGCGGGCCGCCGCACTGCCCCGCGTGGACGTCGGCCGGCTCACGGTCAAGGAGGGCGACTCGGGCGAGCGCACCTACCGGGTGCCCGTGCGGGTGTCCGGGCAGGGCAGCGGCCAGGTCCGGGTGTACGTCATCGATCCGGTGACGAACGAGGCGAAGGGCCGGCTGGTGACGGTGCGGCCCGGCGGGCACTCGATCGACGTGCCGGTCCTGGTGCGGGGCAACACCCGCTACGGCGCGGACGTGGCCACCGACATCGTCGTCAAGGCGGTGCACGGCGCGGTGGTCGGCTCCCACCGGGGCGGGGTGACCGCCCTGAACGACGACCCGGCGCCGACGATCACGGTGACACCCGTCGCCGACCGGGTCACCGAGGGCGAGACGCTGAAGTGGCGGGTGAACCTGTCCGCGGCCGCCGACTCGGACATCGTGGCCATCTTCGTCGTGCAGCCCCTCCCGGACGGCCCGGAGCTGTCCACCAAGGACGTCGACCCGCAGTGGCTGTCGGACACCACCGGTGAGTCGCCCGACCCCGAGCGTCCGCTGTCCTCCCTGGACATGTACCTGTGGGCCGACGTGCCGGCGGGCGAGCTGAGCACCGAGCTGAGCGTCCCCACGGTCCGGGACCAGGCGGCGGAGCAGCCCGAGCGGGTCCGCATCGCGCTGACCGGCGACGACGGGCAGGTGCACGAGGGTCTGCCGGTGGTGACGGGCACCGTGCTCGACGCCTCGTAGGCGGCGCCGCACCCCGGGTGGCTCCCGTGCGCGGATCAGCGCGCGGGGGTCACCCGGATCCCCACGGTGCCCCGCTCGCCCCGGCGCAGCCTGCTGCCGAGCAGGGTGAGGCGGCCGATCAGCCCGTACTTGCGGGCGATGAGGCCCCGGTAGCGCGCGGTGGTGTCCCGGTCGCAGATCTCCGCGGTGGCGGGCAACTGGTCGCCGGTCGGGTGCCCGCGCACATCGCACGGGCCGACCAGCACGTCGGGGCGGGCGCGGATCCGCTTGACCTTCCAGGAGTCGGCGGCCGTCCACACGCCGAGCGCGGCGCCGTCGCGCACGACCCAGACGGGCGTCGCCACGGGTGTGCCGTTCTTGCGGTAGCTGGTGATCAGCACATACTTGCCGGCCCCGAGCCGTGCCACCGGATCCACGTCCATGCCTGGCATCCTAGGCTGGTCCTCGGCGCCGGGTCCCGGAACAGGGAACGGCGGGCGCGGTGGCCTCGGCGGCGGCCGCGCGGCGGGTGCGGGGGTGCTGACAGTGCGCCCCGGCCGGAAGGGCCGGGGCGTGCGGGACGGGGGCTGCGGGAGGAGCGGGGAACCGGTGCCCGGCGGCGGCCAGGGGCACCGACCGGGGCGGCGGCGGGTCAGGCCGCCTGGTCCGAGACCGGAGCGGCCGTGGCCCACTCCATCACGAGGCGCTGGTACACCTCGCGCTGCTCGGTGGTCAGTGTCCCGCCGGACCTGCGCCACAAGGCACGGATCTCCTCGTTGACCTCCGCGGCCGATCGCTCGGAGGCGGCTTCAACAGTGGTGGACATGCTGTGAAGCATATGCCGATCGATGTGAAGGCGGAGTGAGTAAGTGCGCTCGAACCGGACATAACGGACCGTGTTGCTGCTCACGTCGATCCGGGGCGCCCCGCCCCTCCCGCGCCCGGTCCCTCAGGTGCCCGGCTTGCGGCCGTAGACGAAGACGTCGTCGCCCTTCTTCAGCAGCGACCAGTACTTCTTGGCGTCCTTGGTGGTCATGTTGACGCAGCCGTGCGAGCCCGGCGGGTTCCACACGCTCACGCCGACCGAGTGGAAGGCCTGGCCGCCGTCGAAGAACTGGCTGTAGGGCATCTTCACGTGGTACAGCGTCGACACGTGGTCGATGTGCCGCCAGTAGATCTTCTTCAGACCGGTGCGGGTCTCGTACTTGTCGCGCCCGGTGCGCACCGGCACGGGACCGTACACCAGCCGCTTGCCGTCCTGGATCCAGCTGAGCTGGAGCGTGAGGTTCACACAGGCTATGCGGCCCTTGTTGGTCGGGCACCTGCCGTCCTTGTTCGGGTTCTTCCCGACGGCCTTCTGCTTGTTCATGAGATCCATCACGCCCCAGGTGACCGGACCCGCGTACCCGATCGTGGGGGTGATGCCGTGCTTGCTCTGGAAGGCCTTGATCGCCTTGCAGTCGGCGGCCGACTGCCGGCCGTCGGCGGGACGGCCGAGGAACTTCTCGACCTTCTTCTGGTACGGCCCGGTCGACGCCGTGCAGCTCGACGCCGCCTGGGCCGGTGCCGTGCCGAGCGCGAGTGCGAGCGGCGTCACCAGTCCGGTGACGCCCAGCACCACGGCGCCTCGTCTGCCCATCTGCCTCATGCTGGGCTTCCCCCTCGGTTCAGTCGTGTGTCCGCGCTTTCCGGACACTTCCGGACAGCTAGACCGCCTCGGGACCGTGCCGGTTGTGGAACGGTCCGCATCGAGACGGAACGGTGACACTCGGCGCCGCGCGGCGGCCTCACCCGGTGCGGCCGGGTGTCCCCACCGCGGTGTGGAAGCCCGTGTTCACGGCGGTCAGGCCGCCGTCCACGGTCAGGGCGGTGCCGGTGATCCAGGCCGCGTCGCGGGAGGCGAGGAAGGCGACGGCGGCGGCGATGTCGTCGGGCTCGCCGATCCGGCCCAGCGGATACAGGGCGCCGAGCCGGTCGAGCGCGGCCTCGCGCCCCTGCCAGGCCGAGGTGCGGACGGTGCCGGGAAGGACGACGTTGACCCGCACCCCGCGCGCGCCCGCGTGCCCGGCGAGGGTGCGGGCGAGCGAGATCAGGCCCGCCTTCGCCGCGCTGTAGGCGTGGTTGCCGAAGTCCTGGAGGCCGTTGACCGAGCCGATGCCGACGATCGCGCCCCGGCCCGAGGCCGCGAGGTGGGGCAGCGCGGCGCGGAAGCAGCGGCGGGCCCCGTGCAGGGTGATGTCGAGGTCGCGGGCCCACGCCTCGTCCGGGTCGTCCTCGAAGAGCGGGGTGTCCGGGGAGCAGTGCGCCGCGGCGGTGACCAGCACGTCGAGCGAGCCGAAGGCGTCCACCGCGTGTGCCACGGCCGCCTCGACCGCGTCCCGGTCCGCCACGTCGCACGGGCGCGCGCGTGCGTCGAGCCCCTTCTCCCGCAGGCCCGCCGCGGTCTCCTCGGCCGCGTCCCCGTCCGCGTCGGTCACCAGGACCCGCGCCCCCTCCTCGGCGAGCCGGCGCGCGGTGGCCGCGCCGATGCCGCGCGCCCCGCCGGTGACGACAACTCCGTACCCCTCGAACCGCCTTGTGTCCGTCATGCCCCGAACCTAGTGCGGCCGCGCCCCTTCCGGGCAGATACGGTGCAGCACATGTCCGCCTTTCTCCAGCAACTCCCCGCGCTCATCGGTGTGGTGATCGGCGCACTCGGCTCGTACCTGGCGGTGGTGCGCAGCGACCGCGCCCGGTTCGAGCGCGAGCGCGCGACCCGCTGGGAGGAACGGCGCCTCGCGGTGTACGCCGACTACGCGCGGGTGCTGAAGAAGGCCGTCACGCTGTCCTACCGGGTCGCCGCCCACCTCGGCGACGACCCGCACCCGCATCCGCTGCCCCTCGCCGAGGCCGAGCCGCTCCTGGCGGAGGCCGCCCTCGCCCGGGACCCGGCGGGCGAGGCACTGATCATGCTGGGCGCGCCCGAGGTCGTGGAGCGGGCCCGGGTGTGGGTCCTGGTGGCGATGGACATGGAGCGGTTCCTGCGCGAGGAGCGGCACGCCCCCGAGGCTTGGCAGGCCCTGCTGACCCGCCAGCGCGAGGCGCGCCAGGGCTACTACGCCGCCGTACGCACCGACCTCGCCCTCCCGCCGGGCCACCCGGCCCGCTGGCAGGTCCCCGGGCCGACACAGCCGCCGGTACCGGGGGCGCGGTGAGCGAGTGGGCCGACGGCCCGGCGGCCGAGCAGGCCGCTGTTCTGTTCCGTGTGTGTGCGTTCAGCGGTAGCCGGTGGTGTCGGCGGGGAGGTTCCTGTCCTGGACCTCGGCGAGGTAGCGCCAGGCGTCGGGGCGGCTGCCGTCCAGGTCGGTGAAGCCGTACTCGCGGGCGAGGGCGCCGCTGGACAGGGACCGGCCGTTCCAGCGGGTCGCGTCCGGGTCGGCGGCGAGCGCGGCGACGGCGCGGCCCACGTAGCGGGGGGTCTCGGAGATCGCGAAGTGCGGGACCTCCGCCAGGGCGTCGCGCCAGTTGTCCTCGCGCACCCCGAAGTGGTCGAGCATCAGTTCCGAGCGGAGCCAGCCGGGGGTGAGCGCGACGGCGGTGGCGCCGCGCGGCCCGAGTTCGTGGCCGAGGGCGAAGGCCATACGCAGCACGGACGCCTTGGCCAGGTCGTAGAAGAGGCTGACCCGGTAGGTGTCCCGGTTGTACTCGGCGGTGCCGTCGGTCATCTCCACGACCAGGCCGCCGGGCCGGCGCAGCAGCAGCGGCAGCGCGTGGTGGCTGGTGACGAGGTGCGTCTCCACGGCGAGGCGGAGCAGCCGCAGCCCGTTGTCCAGGTCGTGCTCCCACACCGGGGTGTCCCACTCGAAGAGGTGCTCGCCGCCCCAGATGTCGTTGACGAGCACGTCGAGGCGGCCCTGTTCGCGGTCGACGCGGTCGACCAGGGCACGGACCCGGCCGGGCTCCAGGTGGTCGACGGGGACGGCGATGCCGCATCCGCCGGCCGCGGTGACCAGGTCGGCGGTGTCCTCGACGGTCTCGGGGCGGTCGTACTCGGAGCGGCGGGCGCGGGTGCTGCGGCCGGTGACGTACACGGTGGCCCCGGCGGCGCCGAGTTCCACCGCGATCCCGCGGCCCGCCCCGCGGGTCGCGCCCGCGACCAGCGCGACCCTGCCCTCCAGTGGACGTGACATGCCCGGCCTCCCCTGTGCTCGCTGGTGCGTGCGGCGCGCGGTGGGTCCGCGCGGTGTGCACGCCGAGCATCGCGGGGAAGCCGGACATCTCCTGTCAGGTATTTCCGGCGGGGGCGGGCCCCGGCGGCGGCTCAGTGGCCGCGGGCGATCCACTCCTGGAGGTGCGGGGCCTCCACGCCGATGGTGGTGGTGTCGCCGTGCCCGGTGAGCACCTTCGTCCCGGGCGGCAGCGTCAGCAGACGGTCGCGGATCGAGTCGATGATGGTCGGGAAGTGGGAGTAGGACCGGCCGGTGGCGCCGGGGCCGCCCTGGAAGAGGGTGTCGCCGGTGAAGACGACGCCGAGCCCGGGGTCGTACAGGCACACCGCGCCCGGCGCGTGACCGGGGGTGTGCAGGACCGTGAGGTCGGCGCCCGCCGCCTCGATCACCTGGCCGTCGACGAGGTGCTCGTCCGGTTCCCGGTCGGGGTGGGTCGCCCGCCACAGCGGCAGGTCGTCGCGGTGCAGCCAGATCACCGCGCCGGTGAGGTCCGCGAGCGCCGGGGCGGCGTCGATGTGGTCGTTGTGGGCGTGGGTGCAGACGATGGCGGTGAGCCGGCGGTCGCCCACGGCGGCGGCGATGGCCTCGGCGTCATGGGCGGCGTCGATGACGATCGCCTCGTGGTCGTCGCCGACGATCCACACATTGTTCTCGACGTCCCAGGTGCCGCCGTCCAGGGTGAACTGCCCGGCGGTGACGAGGCGTTCGATGCGGGCGGCCATCAGAGGACCACCACCGAGCGCAGCACCTCGCCGCGGTGCATCCGCTCGAACGCCTGCTCCACCTCGTCGAGTCGGATGGTCTCGGACACGAACTTGTCGAGCGGCAGCCGTCCTTGCAGATGCAGGTCGACGAGCATCGGGAAGTCGCGCGAGGGCAGGCAGTCGCCGTACCAGCTCGACTTGAGCGCGCCGCCGCGTCCGAAGACGTCCAGCAGCGGCAGTTCGAGCTTCATCTCGGGGGTGGGCACACCGACCAGGACGACGGTCCCGGCCAGGTCGCGGGCGTAGAACGCCTGCTTGTAGGTCTCGGGGCGGCCGACCGCGTCGATGACGACGTCGGCGCCGAAGCCTCCGGTCAGGTCGCGGATCGCGGCGACCGGGTCGTGGTCCTCGGAGTTGACGGTGTGCGTGGCGCCCATGGTGCGGGCGGTCTCCAGCTTGCGGTCGTCGATGTCGACGGCGATGACCTTCGCCGCGCCCGCCAGATGCGCCCCGGCGATCGCCGCGTCGCCGACACCGCCGCAGCCGATGACGGCGACGCTGTCGCCGCGGCCGACGTTCCCGGTGTTGATGGCGGCGCCGATGCCGGCCATCACCCCGCAGCCCAGCAGTCCGGCCACGGCCGGGGAGACGGCCGGGTCGACCTTGGTGCACTGCCCGGCGGCCACGAGCGTCTTCTCCGCGAAGGCGCCGATGCCCAGCGCCGGGGACAGCTCGGTGCCGTCGGTGAGGGTCATCCGCTGCCGCGCGTTGTGGGTGTCGAAGCAGTACCAGGGCCGTCCGCGCAGACAGGCGCGGCACCTGCCGCACACCGCACGCCAGTTGAGGACGACGAAGTCGCCGGGCGCCACCTCGGTGACGCCGTCGCCGACCGACTCCACGATGCCCGCGGCCTCGTGGCCGAGCAGGAACGGGAACTCGTCGTTGATTCCGCCCTGTTTGTAGTGCAGGTCGGTGTGGCACACGCCGCAGGCCTGGACCCGTACGACGGCCTCGCCGGGCCCGGGGTCCGGCACGACGATGGTCTCGACCCGTACGGGTTCGTTCTTCCCGGGTGCGATCACGCCGCGCACTTCCTGCGCCATGGTGGAGTTCCCTTCCGTCGGCCGTTCGTCCGTCCCCGCGACCCTACGCCGTGACCGGCCGGCGGCGGCGCGAACCCCGCGCCGCCACCGGGTGTCCGGCGGGCCCGCTCCGGCTCAGCTCGGGATGGCGGGGACCAGCCCGAACAGGGGGGAGACAAGACCGGCGACCGCGTTCAGCCGGCTCAGCTCGTTCAGGTCCTGGACGTGCTGGAGCGAGGAGAGCTGGTCGGAGACCGGCGGCACCGCGTCCTGCCGGTCGGCGGGCAGCCCGGTGCGGGCCAGCGAGTCGAGCACGCCCACGGGCAGCGCCCGGCCGACCACCGGCACGGACGAACCGGCGGCGCTCGCGGGGAGTGCGGCGAGCCCGGTGAGCGAGGCAGCGAGGGAGGCGACGGCGACGATACGTCGAGTGGAGATCATGTCCTGAGCAACGGCGCCCGGTCCCGCCCGGTCACGGGCGCGCCCGCCCGCTCACCCGTCAGGACGAGTACACAGCGAGCACGGGACGAGTACGGCACGAGTACGGCACGAGTGGGGGCGGGCGGCACAGGACGGGCGCGGGGCGGGTACCGGCGCGTCGCCCCGGCCGCACTTGCCGGTCCCGGCGCCCCGGAGGACGCTCGAAGGAGAGGCCCCGGAAGCGGCTCCTGCTCCGGGGCGCCGGGGCTCGTAGGAGGCCACCATGGCGACCACGGCAGGTCCCGCCTTCGACACCGGCGCGCTGCGCCGGGGCATCGAGGAACACGCGGCGCCCACGCTGCTGTCGCTGTACGCGGACGACGCGGAGATCCGCATCGTGGACCGCGACAGCAGGCCGAGCCACCCCAGGGTCCTGCGGGGCCGGGCGGAGATCGGCGCGATGCTCGACGACGTCTACGGCCGGGACATGACGCACCGGCTGGAGCGGTGCGTCGTCGAGGGCGACCACGCGGCGTACGTGGAGTCCTGCGCGTATCCGGACGGTGTCCGGGTGCTCGCGGAGTCCATGGTCTCGCTGCGCGACGGCAGGATCACCGACCAGATCATGGTCCAGGCATGGGACGAGTGACGAGGAGGACCGCGGGATTCCAGGTCAGCTCCCGGCTGACCTGGTCCTTTTCGGCCCGCGGTGGACTGGGGCGGGCGCGTTCCCCGCTGGCGCGGCGCTCCGGTCCGGCCCGGACGGCCACGGCGGCGGCCCGGTGCCTGTCCACCGCGCTGCTGCGGTCGGTGCTGCGCGCGGCCCGGCCCGGCGCGCGGCCCGCCGCGGCACGGGCCCGGCGGTCACGGCGGGGCAGGCTCCGGTGAGCGGGCCGCACCCCCGGCGAAGGGCTTGCGCGGTCCTCGCCTAAGCTGGGGGCGGGCCGTGACTGGCGCTGAGGTGGAGCACCACCGGGGAGCGGCCCCAGCCGACGTCACAGCCGCGCGCCTGGGCGATCCGCCGCATGCTCAGGAGTGGACATGTCCCAGGCCCGTCTCATGGACGGCACCGCCCTCGCCCGCCGCATCGTCGAGCGCACCGCGCACCGGGCCGCCGACCTCATCTCCCGCACGGGCGTCCGGCCGTGCCTGGCCACGGTGCTGGTCGGCGAGGATCCGGCCTCGGTCACCTACGTCCGGATGAAGCAGAACCGGTGCCGCACCGCGAACATCGCCTCCCGGCACGTGGAGCTGCCCGCCGCGACCACCACCGCGCGGCTCGTGCAGACGCTGCGGGACCTCTCGGCGGACCCGTCGGTCCACGGCATCCTGCTCCAGCACCCGGTCGGCGACCACATCGACGAGCGAGCCGCGTTCGAGGCGATCGCGCCCGAGAAGGACGTCGACGGCGTCACCTTCGCCTCCTTCGCCACGATGAGCTTCGCCCTGCCCGGGTTCGTCTCCTGCACGCCCGGCGGCATCATGCGGCTGCTGGACGCCTATGACGTCGATCCGGCCGGGAAGCGGGCCGTGGTGGTGGGGCGCAGCGCGATCCTCGGCAAGCCGGTCGGCATGCTGCTGCTGGCCCGGGACGCCACGGTGACGTACTGCCACTCCCGGACCCGGGAGCTGTCGTCCGTGGTCCGCGAGGCGGACATCGTGGTGGCGGCCGCGGGCCGGCCGCGGCTGGTGCGCGGCGAGGACGTCAAGCCGGGCGCGGTCGTGATCGACGCGGGCTACAACGCGGGCAATGTCGGGGACGTGGACTTCGAGACCGCGGTGGAGCGCGCCTCGCTGATCACGCCGGTGCCGGGCGGGGTCGGCCCGATGACCATCGCCACGCTGCTGGAGCAGACGGTGGACGCGGCCACCCGGCAGCTCGGGGTATGATCCCGGCCCCCCGGCCGAACGGCCCGAGCGGGTACGGCGTCCGGACGGGTGCGGCCGTTGCGGGCGCGTGGGGGTGGGCGCGCCGACATGGCCGGGTCGTTCGCCGTCGGCGGGGCCGCGCGCGGCCATACTGGCCGACGTGCGCGTAACGATCATGACGGCGGGTTCCCGGGGTGACGTGGCCCCCTTCACCGGGCTGGGGCACGGTCTGGCCCGCGCGGGCCACGCGGTCACCCTGGTCACCCACGGGTGCTTCGAGCCGCTGGTCGCCGGTTCGGGCCTGGACTTCCACGCTCTGCCGGTGGATCCGCGGGCCGAACTGGAGTCCACCCGCGGCCGGGGGCTGCACCGCAGCGCGACGGACACGGGCAAGATGCTGCGCGCCGTCGGTCTGGTGCGCGCGGCGCTCGCCCGGATGACGGACGACCTGGTCGCGGCGGCCGAGAAGAGCGACGTACTGCTGCTGTCCGGGTCGCTGGGACCGGTCGGGCACGCGATCGCCGAGGCGCTGGGCGTGCCCAGCATCGGCACGCATCTGCAACCCCTCTCCCCCACCCGGGAGTTCGCCCCTCCGCTGCTCGGCGGCGGCCACTGGGGCGCGGCGGCGAACCGGCTCGCGGGCCACGGGGTGAACCTCGCCATGGAGCGGGTCTTCTCGGCGGCCGTGCCCACCGTGCGGGCCCGGCTGGGTCTTCCGGCCGCCCGGCGCGGCACCGCCCGCCGCATCCGGGCGGGGCTGCGGCAGCCGGTGTTCCACGGGTTCAGTCCGCTGGTGGTGCCCCGGCCGCGCGACTGGCGGCCCGGCCTGCGGGTGTGCGGCTACTGGTGGCCGTACGACCGTGAGGACGGGCTGCCCGCGTATGTGCGGCGGTTCCTGGACGCGGGGCCCGCGCCGGTCTTCGTCGGCCTCGGCAGTGCGACGGTGCCCGACCCGGCCCGGCTGAGCGGGACCATCGTGCGCGCGCTGCGGCTGGCCGGGCTGCGCGGAGTGGTGCAGCGCGGGTGGGGCGGGCTCGCGGCGACCGGCGAGGACATGCTGACCATCGACGAGGTGCCGCACGCGGCGCTGTTCCCGCGGATGGCGGCCGTGGTGCACCACGCGGGCGCGGGCACCACCGCGGCCGGGCTGCGCGCCGGGGTGCCCGCCGTGCCGCTGCCGGTCCAGTTCGACGAGGGCTTCTGGGCCGAACGCCTGGTGTCCCTCGGGGTGGCCCCTCACGCCGTCCCGCTGCGCGGGCTCACCGCGAACGGCCTCGCCGCGGCCCTCGCGCGGGCCACCCGCAACCCTCTCCACCGGGAGCGCGCCGAGACCCTGGGCGCCCGCATCCGCGAGGAGGACGGCGTCGCGCCGGTGCTGCGGGCGGTCGACCTGCTGGCACGCTGAGGGACGAGGGACCGGGGGTGCCGGGCGCCCCCGGCCGGCCGGATCCCAGTGGCCGGGCGCCCCTGCGGCCACGCGGCCCTTCGGCGTCCCGCACCACGCCGGACGCCATGCGCGGCACCGGCATCGGCACCGCGCCGGGCCCGGACCCGCCCGGTCCGCCGGTCCGCCCGCCTGGTCGCACCGGGCACCCCCCCCCCGCCGCACGGCCGGGGTCGCCCCCTGACGCCCGGCGGTCACCCGCGCGCGGAGCACCGGCCCCTGGCGACGCCGAAGCACTACCGGCCCTCCCGGGCCGCGGTCCGGCCGCCGGTCCGCCTGCCCGGTCGCGCCGGGCACCCCCCGCCGCACGGCCGGGGCCACCCCCCGGCGCCCGGCAGTCACCCGCGCGCGAAGCACCGGGCCGGGGCGACGCCGAAGCACCACCGGCCGCCCGTCCCGCCCGGCCCCGCCGACGGCACGGGCGGAGGCCCGCGCAGGCCGCCCGCCCCGCCCCCGTCGGCCCCCGCCTGCCCCTCAGTTCTTCAGCCGCCCCGCCGTCTCCACTGCCTCCACCACACGTCCCACCCCGTCCTCCTCCGCGAGGCGCCCGGCGACGGTGGCGGCGGACCGGGTGGGGGCCGGGTCCCGTACCGCGCGGTCGAGAGCGTCCGCCAGGCGCTCGGGGGTCAGGCCCGCGAAGGGGATCGCGGCGGGGGCGGCACCGAGAGAGGTGAGGCGGGCGGCCCAGAACGGCTGGTCGGCGGTGACCGGTACGGGGACGGAGGGCACCCCGGCGCGCAGGACCGCCGCCGAGGTGCCCGCGCCCGCGTGGTGCACGACGGCGGCCATGCGCGGGAACAGCAGGGCGTGCGGCACGTCGCCGACCGTGAGGACGTCGTCCCCCTCGGCGGCGAGCCCGGCGGCGCCGGACTGGAGGACGCCGCGCAGCCCGGCCCGGCGCAGCGCCCGTACGACGGTCCCGCTCAGGCGCTCCCCGTGGCCGCCGGCCATGGAGCCGAACCCGATGAACACCGGCGGGGGTCCGGCGGCGAGGAAGTCCGCCAGGTCCGCGGGCAGCCGGGCGTCCGGGTCGGTGTACGGCCACCAGTTGCCGACGACGTCGAGACCGGGGCGCCAGTCGGGCGGGCGGGGCACCACGTGCTCGCTGAAGCCGTGCAGCACGGGCCAGTGCGCGGCCTCCCGGCGGCGCCGCTCGGCGGCCGGGGTACGCGCGGGCAGGCCCAGCTCGCGGCGGAGGGCGGCGACCGCGTCGCCGTAGAGGCGGTCGGCCGTCCGCAGTCCGAGGCGGCCCGCGGCGCGGTTGCCGAGGCGGCCCAGGGAGCGGATGCCGGTGACGACGGGCGGGAAGGCGCCGGTGGGCGCGGTGGGCTGGAGGTAGGCGCCGACGCTCGGCAGGCCGGTGGCCTCGGCGAGGTGCCAGCCGAGCGGGGCGGTGGTGGTGGACAGCACCAGCAGCTCGGTGCCGTCGCCGACCGCTGCGGCGAAGCCTCCCGCGAGCCGGTTCACGAACGCGGCGGCGCCGCGCATCAGGCCCCGCCGGTCCGGGGTGCCGCCCTGGGCCTCGGGTCGGCCGGGCAGTCCGCGGAACTCCAGTCCGGCCCTGCGGACCAGCGGCGCGAAGGTGTCCGGGGCGGCGAGCACGACCTCGTGTCCGGCCCGGCGCAGCCCGGCGCCGAGGCCGGTGTAGGGGTCGACGTCGCCCCGTGATCCGGCGGCGGCGATCAGGATTCTCATCGGTCCCCCTCGGGGTCGGTGCGGCGGGCCGCGTTGGCGTGCACGGCCCTGCCCAGATAGGCGGCGAGGCCGGGGCGCTGCTGGGAGGGCGGTACGACCAGGGCGAAGGCGCGCGGGTCGGCCACGATGTCGTCCGCGATGCGCCGGTGCATGGCGGGCGGGCAGGAGGTGAACCAGCGGGAGATGTGCAGCCGGTGCTCCTCGGCGAGGTCCATGGCGCGTTCACCGTCGGCGCTCTCGCCGTCGTCGAAGGCGGCGAGCAGTTCGGCGCGCCACGCCGCGGCCTCGCGCATCAGCCGCCGCCAGTCGTCCTTGCTGTGCGCGGCGGCCCGTGCCATGGACTCCCGCTGTCCTTCCGAGCCGGCCCATTTGAGCTGGGCCTCGGTGGCGTAGCTGAGGTCGAAGGCGATCTCGCCGAAGACCTCGAAGCGTTCGGCGGGGGTGAGGGTCACTCCGGTCTGCTGGACCTCGATGGCCCGTTCGGCGACCTCGGCGAGCCGCTGGAGCCGGGTGATCTCCTCGCCGAGCCGCCGCTGCCGGGCCCGCAGGTGTGCGAGCGCGTTGGCCTGCGGGTCCTTGAGGATGTCGGCGATCTCGTCGAGGGAGAAGCCGAGTTCGCGGTAGAAGAGGATCTGCTGGAGGCGTGCCAGGTCGGCGTCGTCGTACAGCCGGTACCCGGCGCGGCTGCGGCCGCCCGGCGACAGCAGCCCCGCCCGGTCGTAGTGGTGCAGCGTGCGCACCGTCACTCCGGCAAACGCCGCCACCTGTCCCACGGAGTAGCTCATCCACCTGCCCTTTCGTCGGCTCCGTCGGCGTACAGCGTGCGGCCTGACGCAAGGGCAGGGTCAAACGCCGGACGGGGGTCTACGCCTCACCCTCCAGGGCGCACACGGCGCTCCGGGCGCGGGTGGTGAACCCGGGCAGCAGGCTGGACGTGCTCTCTTGCCGAGCCGACGCCCCCGGCGGTTCGCACCGCACCGCTCGCCGTGCCACAGACCCGGTCATAGAGTGACGTACGTCACGCTGGTCGCTGACATCCCTCGCGTACGCCCGTTCGGCCCCTGGAGGGCACATGACGCACATCTCGGTCACGGTGGACGGCACCGCGTACGAGGACGAGGTGGAGCCCCGGCTGCTGCTGGTGCACTATCTGCGGCTCCTGCATCCCGGGCATGCTCATGGCCGCGCGTGACCTGCTGCGGGAGAACCCGCGGCCGGACGCGGCCGAGGTGCGCCGGGCCCTGGAGGGCAACCTGTGCCGGTGCACCTGGACCCGCGAGGGGAGGCTGCTCGGCCTCCGGGTCCGGCTGCTCGCCGACATGGGCGCCTGTCTGATGCTGGTCACACCGGGCATCTCGATCCTGGGCGCGTTCATGTACCCGGCGATCTGCACGATGGACTCCTACGCGTTCAACTGCACCGGGGTGTTCACCACCCGCACCCCGACGGACGCCTACCGGGGCGCGGGGCGTCGCCTCGCTCGCCGGTTCGGCGGAGGTGCTGCGCAAACGCGACGTGGCCGGGCTCGACCCCGCCGAACGCGCCCAGGTGCGCGGGCTGCCGGCCGCGTTCGCGCGGCGGCGCCCGGTCCGGCGCCGGGACATCGACGCGCGCCGCACCGCAAGGGAGCTGCTACGGCACGGCGGCGAACCTGCGCCGCCCCGGCTCCACGCGCGCACGGAGCGGCCCCGGCGGGTGGTGCTGCTCGTCCTGTCCGACGGGTGGGAGCGCGGCGATCCCCGGTTGTCGGACGGCCAGATGCGCCGGCTGCACCGGGTGGCCCACCGGGTGGTCCGGGCCGACCCGCGCAAGGCGCGCCCGGGTTACGCGCCCCTGGCGGCCGGGATGGCCGCCGCCCTGCCGAGCGTGGACGCCTTCGTCGAGGACCACAGCCTGGCCGCGCCGGAGCGGCTGGCCGCGGTGGTCCGGGGCGCGGACGGCGGCGCCGGGACGGGCGCGGGTGCCGGGGTCGAGGTAGAGGGTGGGGCCGGGGCCGGGGCCGGGGCCGGTGCCGGTGGTGCGAAGGGACGAGAGCGTGCGTGACATCCTTCCGGTGCTCGGGCGCTGGTACGCGGCGCGGCAGCCGTTCGGTCTCGCCACGGTCGTCACGGTCAGCCGCAGCGCGCCGCGCGACCCCGGCGCGGCGATGGCGGTGGGCCCGGACGACGAGGTGGTGGGCAGTGTCTCCGGCGGCTGTGTGGAGGGCGCGGTCTTCGAGCTGGCCAAGGAGGTGGTGGCGGACGGCGAGGCCCGGCTCGCCGTCTTCGGGTACAGCGACGAGGACGCGTTCGCGGTCGGGCTCACCTGCGGGGGCGAGATCGGGGTGCTGGTCAGGCCGGTGACCCCGGAGTCGGACCCGGCCTTCGGCGCGGTCGCCGCGTCGGTCGCCGCCGGGGCGCCGGTGACCCTGGCGACCGTGGCCGACGGTCCCGCGCCGCGCGGGGCGACGCTCGCCGTGTGGCCGGACTCGGTGGCGGGGACGCTGGGCACCCCCGGCCTGGACGCGGCGGTCACCGCGGACGCCCGCGGCGGACTCGCGCTCGGGGCGACGGGGACACGGCACTACGGGGCACACGGCGAGCGGCGCGAGGACGCCGTCTCGGTGTTCCTGCACTCCTTCGCGCCGCCGCCGCGGATGCTGGTGTTCGGCGCCATCGACTACGCCGCCGCGGTGGCCCGGATCGGCGCCTTCCTCGGCTACCGGGTGACGGTGTGCGACGCGCGCCCGGTCTTCGCCACCCCCCGGCGCTTCCCGGACGCGGTAGAGGTGGTCGTGGACTGGCCGCACCGCTATCTGCGCACCACGGACACCGACGAGCGCACGGTGATCTGCGTCCTCACGCACGACCCGAAGTTCGATGTGCCGCTGCTGGAGGAGGCGCTGCGCAGGCCCGCCGCGTACATCGGCGCGATGGGCAGCCGCCGCACCCACCACGACCGGGTGGAACGGCTGCTGGAGGCCGGTGTGACCCCGGCCGAGCTGTCCCGGCTGCGCTCCCCGGTCGGCCTGGACCTCGGTGCCCGTACGCCCGAGGAGGTCGCGGTGTCGGTCGCCGCCGAGATCGTCTCGCTGCGCTGGGGCGGCAGTGGGACGCCCCTGACCGCGACCGCGGGCGCCATCCACGCGCACGGTCCCGCCCGCGCCCGGCCCTGAGCAGGAGGACGGACGAAGCCATGGAACTGCACCACACGTTCACCGTGCCCGTACCCGCCGACGACGCCTGGCGGGCGCTGCTGGACATCGAGGGCGTCGCGCCGTGCCTGCCGGGTGCCGTCCTGGAGTCGTACGACGGCCGGACCGTCACCGGTTCGGTCAAGGTGCGGCTGGGGCCGGTCACCGTGGCGTACAAGGGGACGGGGGTCTTCGAGGAGCAGGACGCGCGAGCCCGGCGGATGGTGCTGGCCGGGGCCGCCGCGGCGGAGGCACCGGCAGGGAGTGCGGCGGAGGCCACGGCGGGAAGCGTGGCGGGCGGCCGGGAGGCCGAGCCGCTGGATCTGCTGCGGGAGGCCGGTGTGCCCCTCGCCCGGCGGGCAGCGGCGGCGGCCGGGGCCGTGGTGGCGGCGGTGCTGCTCTTGGCGGGGGTACGGCGGCTGCGGTCCGCCGGGCGGGGGGCGGGCGCGTGTCGCCGGTGCCGGTGGGGCCGGTGAGTGGGGAGCGCGCTCCTGGGGCGCGCGCACTCCGTCGACGGAGGAAATGAGCCCTTATTCCTGTTCTGAGATGGTTCGGCTTCCCCGGAAGGGGTAGGCGGCAGACAGCGGATGAGGCATGCATCGCCTCCGCGGCACATGTGCGGCACACCTCTCCGGAAGGAGGTCCGTGACAGCGCATACTCACAGCCACCGGGCCGCTTCCGCGCACGGATCGGCCCGGATCTCGCCGAGAATTCGGAAACGAGAAAGGGAAGTGTGACCTCGGGGCGGCCCCTTTCGCCGGGCCGCCCTCTTCTGTGCCCTCTGTGCCCTCTGTGCTCTCTGTGCCTTCTGCGCCCGCGCGCCTCACGTCCCTGTCTCTGTGCCCGCGCACGTCACGTCGTCAGCGGGTCCCGCGCGGCGGCAGCCGGTGGAGTTCGACCTCGGTGAGGGCGCCGCCGGTGACGGTGGCGGTCAGGTAGATGCAGTGGGGCTGGCGGCGGCGGTCGGTGGGGGAACCTGGGTTGAGCAGGCGCAGCCCGGAGGGGGCGGTGGTGTCCCAGGGGATGTGGCTGTGGCCGAAGACCAGCACGTCCAGGTCCGGGAAGCGGGCGGCGCAGCGGGCCTCGCGGCCCTGCGCGGCCCCGGTCTCGTGCACGACGCCGAAGCGCAGCCCGCCCAGTTCCGCGCGGGCCACCTCGGGGAGCCGGGCGCGCAGCTCGGGGCCGTCGTTGTTGCCGTACACCGCGAGGAGCCGGCGGCTGCGCGCCCGGAGCAGGTCGAGGGTCGCGGTGTCGACCCAGTCCCCCGCGTGGACGACGACGTCGGCGCGCGGCAGTTCGGCGAGCAGCGGGGCGGGCAGCTCCCGGGCGCGGCGCGGGAGGTGGGTGTCCGACATGAGGAGCAGACGCACCTGGTCAGCGTACTGCGGACCGGGCCCGGAGACGGGCGGGTGGCGATCGGCAGGCTGATGGACAGATCAGCTGGTGGACAGATCAATGGACAGGTAAATAAACAGCCAAGACTGAACAGTCTTGGCTGGACAGTCTTGGCTGGACAGTTCCGCCTGGCAGATCTACGGTGCTGCCATGGACCACCAGCCCACCGAGGTGCCCGAGGGCATCTCCGCCTCCGCAGCGCGGGCCGCGCGCGATCTGCGCGTGGTGTTCAGCCGGTTGCGGCGCCGGATACGGGAGGTCGCCCGGGACGAGGACCTCACCCCGTCCCAGGTGTCGGCGCTCACCCTGGTCGGCAAGCACGGCGCCGCCACCGCCAGTGCCCTCGCCTCCGCCGAGGGAGTCCGGCCGCAGTCGATGGCCGCCACGCTCGCCGTCCTGGAGCAGCGCGGGCTCATCCGGCGCAGCCCCGACCCCGACGACGGCCGGCGCCAGCTGGTGACCCTGACGGACGGCGGACACGAGCGCATCGAGGGCGACCGGCAGACCCGTGCGGAGTGGCTGACCCGGGCCCTGCACGAGCGGTACACCGAGGACGAACGGCGGACCATCATCGAGGCGTTCGCCCTGCTGGAACGGCTGAGCAGGCCGTGAGGCCCCGGCTCGCCCGGCGGCCGGGCGGCGAGGACGCCGCCGTGCGCCCGGCGCCGGACGCCTTCGACCGCAGGCTGATCGCGCCGATGGTCCTGGGTTCGGTGCTGAACCCGATCAACTCGTCGATGATCGCGGTGGCCCTGGTCCCGATCGGCGCCGCGTTCGGGGCTCCCCCGGCGCAGACCGTCTGGCTGGTCTCGGCGCTCTATCTGGCGACCGCCGTCGGACAGCCCGTCATCGGCCGGCTGACGGACATGTTCGGGCCCCGGCGGCTCTATCTCACGGGGACGGCCCTGGTCGGGGCCGCGGGTCTGCTCGGGGCGCTCGCCCCCTCGCTGGGCGTGCTCATCGGCGCGCGGGTGCTGCTCGGGTTCGGGACCTCCGCCGCGTATCCGGCGGCCATGCAGCTCACCCGGCGCGAGGCCGAGCGGACGGGACAGGACAGTCCGGCGGGCGTCCTCACCGCGCTCGCCGTCGCCAACCAGACGGTGGCCGTGATCGGCCCCGCGCTCGGCGGGCTGCTGATCGGGGTGGGCGGCTGGCGCGCCGTGTTCACGGTGAACGTGCCGCTGTCCGCCGCCTGCCTGGTCCTGGGCGCGCTGCGGCTGCCCCGGGAGCCGCGGCGGGACGCCGGGCACGGGCTGCGCGACGTCGACGTGCCGGGGATGGTGCTGTTCGCCGGGACGCTGGTGTCGCTGATGCTGTTCCTGATGGCGCCGCGCGCCGACCGCTGGTACCTGCCGGTGCTCGCCGCCGCGGTGGGCGCCGCCTTCGCGGTGCGCGAGCTGCGGGTCGCGCAGCCCTTCGTGGACCTGCGGGTGCTCGGCGGCAACGGGCCGCTGATCGGCACCTATGTGCGCCAGTTGCTCGGCGCCCTCACCTCCTACGCCTTCATGTACGGCTACACGCAGTGGCTGGAGGAGGGACGCGGACTCAGCGCGTCCACGGCCGGGCTGACGCTGCTGCCCCTGTCGGGTGCCGCGCTCGTCGTCTCCACGCTGACCGGGCGCCGCGAGGCCGTGCGGGCGAAGCTCGTGGTGGGCGCCGCCACCCAGGTCGCCGCCTGTGCCGTGCTGCTGCTGATCGGCGCCACGAGTCCGCTGCCGCTGCTGCTCGCCGCCGGTCTGGTGATGGGCGTACCCCAGGGGCTGCTCACCCTCGCCAACCAGAACGCGCTGTACCGGCAGGCCGATCCCGCGCGGATCGCCTCGGCCGCCGGGCTGCTGCGCACCTTCATGTACCTCGGCGCGCTGGGCGCCTCGGCGGCCACCGCCGGGTACTTCCCGCACCGCGCCGACACGGGCGGCCTGCACGGCCTGGCCCTGTTCATGACCGCCGGGTCGGTGCTGCTCCTGGTGAGCAGCCTGACCGACCGGTCACTCGTCCGTCTCACCCCCCGCAAGCCCGGAAAGGCCTGACCCCTCATGGCACTCACTGCCCTCGACCCCCGTACCGCCCTCGTGGTGATCGACCTCCAGGCGGGCATCGCCGCCGCGCCGGTCGTGCCCCACTCCGGTGCCGAGGTCGTCGCCCGTTCCGTGCGGCTCGCCGAGGCGTTCCGCGCCCGTGACCTGCCCGTCGTCCTGGTCCGGGTGTCCTTCGCCGACGACCAGGGCGACGTGGTGCCCGGCCGTACGGAGGCGACGCGCGGGGGCGGCGGCGCCCGGCCCGACGGCTGGGACGTGATCGTGCCCGAACTGGCCGGGCACGCAGGCGACATCACCGTCACCAAGCACAACTGGGGCGCCTTCCACGGCACCGACCTCGATGTGCAGCTGCGCCGCCGCGGGGTGACGCAGATCGTGCTGACCGGCATCGCCACCAGCATCGGCGTGGAGTCCACCGCGCGCGCCGCCCACGAGCACGGCTACCACGTCACGCTGGCCACGGACGCGATGGCCGACATGGACGCCGAGGCCCATGAGGGCAGCCTGCGGCGGATCTTCCCGCGCCTCGGCGAGACGGGCACCACCGACGAGGTCCTGGAACTGCTGGCCAAGACCCACGGCTGAACGCGCCCAGAGGGTGGGCCCGGCGCGGTACACGGCGCCGGGCCCACCCTCGGACCTTCTCGGGCCCTCCCGGCCCTTCCCGGACTTTCTCGGACTTTCTCGGACCTCTTGTCCCCTGCCCGTCCCCTGTCTCAGTCCTCGCCGCGGACGATGTTGGCCTCCGCGTCCCCGGCGCGCTCCCGCGCCCGGCCGCGGTCCTCGACGGCGACCGCCGGCAGGCAGGTGCGTACGGTGTCGCGCCTGAGCCGACGGGATCTGGCCCAGCCCGTCTCGGCGGGCTGGGCGGCCGGTTTCTCGGTCATGTGCGCGGCCACGGCTTCTCGACTTCCTTCCGCATGAGCGTGAGGTGTGCGGGAACGGCGCCCCGGGCCGTGCCCGGACCCGCTCGTCCCAGGCCGTCCGGGTCCCCGGGCGCGTCGCGGGCAAACCCGCGGACCGGCAGGTCAGGTGCCGCCCGGCCCGCCGCTGCCGAAGGAACCGCCGGTGCCGCCGGTGCCGCTGTCCCAGCGCGGGCGGGACTGGTCCTCGCTGCGGCGGCTGCCGGGCGAGCCGAGTTCGTGCGGGGTGAGCCGGCGGCCGGTCTCCTCGGCGCGCGGCACCTCGTCGGGTTCACGCCGCTGCCGGGTCTCGTGCACCGGCCCGGAGTCCGGCAGCGTCGGATGCTCGCCGCTCCTGGGCGTGCGCGGCTCGTGCTGTTTGACCCTGATGCCGAACCGGACGGCCCAGATGAGGGCGCCGACGACGACGAGGGCGCCGACGACGATCACGACGGTGCCGAAGACGGAACCGGCGCTCGCGGCTGCTTGCAGGCGGAAGGTGTCCATGGCGCGCGGGTACCCGCACGCGGCCCGCGGATCCGTGCCGTCCGCGCGGATTCAGACGCCGTCCGTCCCGGACACCCCGCCGTCGGCCGGGCCCGAGCGGGCCGCCCGCTCCACCTCGGCCTCGATCTCGGGACGGGGCCTCCCCTCCTCGCTCGCGTACTCGCTCAGCGCGCTCCGGAGATCGCGGGCGAGGTCGCGCCAGGCGCGCAGGGCCGTCTCGTAGGTCCCGCTCTGCGTCCCGGTCCACCGCTCCTGCGCGGGCGGCCCGTAGGTCTCCCGGAGCTGTTCGACCCGGGTGTGCGCCTCGTGGGCGGCGCGCTGTTTCGCCACAAGCTCTTCGAAGGTGTGTGACACAGCCCAGGACCCTAAGCACGGCGGCCCGGTCCGCGGCTGAGACCTGCCGTGCCGGGGGCGCGGCGCACCCGTGTGGCGGGTCGGCGGCCCGGCGGGCGGGTCCGGCGGAACCGTCAGCGGGTCAGGGACAGTCCGCTCCGGACCTGGCCCCGGTGTGCATGGCCCCGGTGTGCACCAGCGCGTCGGTGGTGCCGGCCGGACCACTTCGGAGACGACGAGGAGGGCGGCGCCGGTCTCCTCGCCCACGCCCCGGGGCGCAGTGTGCGCCGGGTGGAGCGGCGGGCGTGCCGGACCGCCTCCGGCACCCGCCGCACCGTCCGGCTCTCCCGCAGCGGACGTACGGCCGTGCCGTCATGGCGGCTCAGCGGCGGCGGGCCGCCGGGGGACCGGCGGCGGGCGTGCCGAGGGCGAGTCCGGCGCGCAGCGTCCTCGATCCGCGTGCCGCGGCCGCCCCGTCACCGGCCACGGCGGCCACGCCTGCGCGTCCGGCCCGGTTGCGCGGGCCCGGTGCCGGTTCCGCCGTGCCCCGGGGCGGGCGGGACCGCGGGCCCGGCGCTGTTCGAACTGTTCTTTACGAACGGGTCTTGACGCGTGCGTTCCGCACGGTGGTCTCGTGACAGACGTGACTGTCGGCGGGCCCCGCCCGGCTGGAAGGCTCGGTGCCGACCAGGGAGGGGACGGACATGGACCAGCGCTACGAGGTGTACGCGCTCGCCGATCCGCACTTCTACGACACGCCCGACCGGCTGTCCGAGGAGGGGCGGGTCGCCGCGCCGCTGTACGAGACGGCCCGGCGCGCGGTGCCGCAGGGGTGGGACGCGACCCGCGTCGGCGACTGGCTGACGCTGACCCCGCTCGGCGACGACGGCCGCGCCGCGCCCGGCCCGGCGCAGGGCTGGAAGATCCACGCCTCGGCCACCCGCGACAACGCCGAGCGGATCGCGGCGATCGTCTGGGACTACTGCGTGCCGCGCCGGATCCCCTTCAAGTTCGTGCCGGGCGCGCATCTGCTGCACCTGCGGAACACCAAGTACGCGGCCCGCGACACGAGCGGCAAGTTCGTCACCGTCTACCCGGACGGCGAGGAGCAATTGCACCAGGTGCTCACCGAGCTGGGCGCCCTCCTCGAAGGCTTCGAGGGGCCGTACATCCTGACCGATCTGCGCTGGGGCGAGGGGCCGCTGTACGTCCGCTACGGCGCCTTCGCGCGGGCCTTCGTCGTCGACGAGCGCGGCTCGCTGGTCCCGGCGGTGCGCGACGGCGAGGGGCGGCTGGTCCCGGACCGGCGCAGCCCGTCGTTCCAGGTGCCGGAGTGGGTGACGCTGCCCTCGTTCCTGGAGCCGCACCTGGCGGCGCGCAACACCACGACGGTCGGCGAACTGCCGTACCGCATCGAGAAGGCGCTGCACTTCTCCAACGGCGGCGGGGTCTACGCGGGCACCGACTCCCGCGACGGCCGGCGGGTCGTCCTGAAGGAGGGCCGGCCGCACGCCGGGCTCGCCGCCGACGGCGCCGACGCCGTGACCCGTCTTGAGCGGGAGAGGGCCGCCCTGGAACAGGTCGCCGGGACCGGGGTCGTGCCGGAGGTGCGGGACTGGTTCACGCTCGGCGACCACCGCTTCCTGGTCATGGACTTCGTCGAGGGCCGGACCCTCAACTCCTACTTCGGCGACCGGCATCCGCTGCTCACCCCCGACCCCGACCCCGAGGCCGTCGCCGCGTACACGGCGTGGGCGCTGCGGGTGCACCGGGCCGTCGAGCGGGCCGTGGCGGCGGTGCACGGACGCGGGATCGTCTTCAACGACCTGCATGTGTTCAACATCGTCGTGGGGCCCGACGACGAGTCGGTGTCCCTGCTGGACTTCGAGGCCGCCGCACCGGCCGAGGAGAACGGCCGCCAGGTCGTGGCCCACCCGGGCTTCTTCGCCCCGCCGGACCGCACCGGACCCGATGTGGACCGCTACGCGCTGGCGTGTCTGCGGCTCGCCCTGTTCCTGCCGGTGACCACGCTGTTCGTGATCGACCGGGGCAAGGCGGCGCATCTGGCCGAGGTGATCGCCGAGCAGTTCCCGGACGTGCCGCGGGAGTTCCTCGACGAGGCCGTCGCGGAGATCACCCGGGACGTCCGCCCGGCGGAGGGTCCCGCGGGCACCGCCGCGCCGGTGTCCGGCGCCACCGCCTACCCCGACCCGGCCGACTGGCCGGCCGCCCGCGACTCGATGGCCAAGGCGCTGCTCGCCTCGGCCACCCCGGAGCGCGAGGACCGGCTCTATCCCGGCGACATCGCGCAGTTCTCCGACGGCGGCGGGCTCGGTCTGGCGCACGGCGCCGCCGGTGTCCTGTACGCGCTGGCCGAGTCGGGCGCCGGGCGCCACGAGGAGGGCGAGCGCTGGCTGCTGGAACGGACCGCGTCCGCGCCGCCGGGCACACCGTTCGGCCTGTACGACGGGCTCGCGGGCGTCGCCCATGTCCTGGACCGGCTCGGCCACCGGCAGCGCGCCCTCGACCTGGCCGAGAGGATCCTCGCCGAACGCTGGCAGAAGCTCTCCTCCGATCTGCGCGGCGGGCTCGCCGGGCTCGGCCTGGTGCTCGGCTCCCTGGCCCGCACGACGGGCGAGGCGGAACTGGGCGAGCGGGCCGCCGAGGCGGCGCGTCTGCTCGCCGCCCGGCTCGCCGAGCCGCTGCCCGACACGCCCCGGCGCCGCGCCGGGCTGCTGCGGGGCGCCAGCGGGCCCGCGCTGTTCCTGCTGCGGCAGTACGAGTGGACCGGCGAGCGCGCCCTGCTGGACGCCGCCGCCACCGCGCTCCGCCGCGACCTGGAGCAGTGCGTCGTCCAGCCCAGCGGCGGCGGCCTGGAGGTCGACGAGGGCTGGCGGACCCTGCCGTACCTCGGCGACGGCAGCGCGGGCATCGGCATGGTCCTGGACGAGTATCTGGCGCACGCGCCCGACGAGGAGTTCTCCCGGGCCCGCGACGCCGTGCTCACCGCCGCCACCTCCCGCTTCTACGCCCAGCCCGGCCTGTTCCAGGGCCGCGCCGGGATGATCCTGCACCTCAGCCGCAGCACGGCGCCCGGGGCGACGCCACAGCGGCTGGCCGAGCAGGTCGGCACGCTCGGCTGGTACGCGATGGCCTACCAGGGCCAACTGGCCTTCCCCGGCCACCAGATGATGCGGCTGTCCATGGACCTCGCCACCGGCACGGCCGGGTGCCTGCTCGCGCTCGCGGCGGCCCTCGACACCGGGACCGGGGCCCAGCTGCCCTTCCTGCCGCCGCCCGCGCGGCCCTCACAGACGCGGCTCCGCGACTGACGGAGTCGTGATTCAACCCCCGTCCCCGATGGGGTATCGACCGGGACCCCGGCACCGCCGGGGCCGACGAAAGGACACGACATGGCCCTGCTCGACCTGCAGACGATGGAGTCCGACGAGAACCACGGCGGTGGCGGCGGCGCCAGCACCGCGAGCCTGCTCTCCTGTGTGAGCGCGGTCAGCGTCCTGCTCTGCCTCTGACGCACACCGTACGACCCATGGCTCCGGGCGGCCCGCTCCCCACACGGGGGCGGGCCCTCCGGAGCCCGTCGCGCGCGAGGAGGCCAGGAGGATGCCGCGGATGCCCGGCAGCAGCCGTACGACGACGCCCGCCCCGGCGGCGGACCCCGCCGACCGCGCCGCGGTCGCGCCCGAGGCGACGCCCGGCGCGGTGCTGCGCGGCGCCGTGCGGCACGGCGCGGTGCGCTGCGCCGCCCTGGTCCTGGTGAGCACGGCGGCGACCGGCGCCGGGCTGCTGCTGCCCGCGGTGCTGGGCCGCACCCTCGATCTGCTGCTGACCCGCGCCCCCGCCGGGCGCTGGGTCGGATACTCCACCGGCCTGCTGGCGCTGCTCACCGCCCTCGACATGGCCGAGACCGTGCTCGACGGCACCACCTCCGCCCGCGCCACCGCGTGGCTGCGGCTGCGGCTGAACCGGCACGTCCTGGCGCTCGGCCCGCGGGCCGGTGCCCGCTTCGGCTCCGGGGAACTCACCGCCCGGCTGGTGGGCAGCGCCGCCCAGGCCGGTACCGCGCCCGCCTCGCTGGCCGCGACGGTCGCGGCGGTGGCCGGACCGGTCGGCGCCGTCGTCGCCCTCGGTCTGCTCGACGTGTGGCTCGCGGTCGCCTTCCTCGCCGGGGCGCCGCTGCTCGCGCTGCTGCTGCGGGCCTTCGCCCGGGACGCGTCGGCGTGCGTGGCCCGCTACCAGGAGATCCAGGGGCGGCTGGCGGGGGCGCTGGCCGAGGCCGTCGGCGGCGCCCGCACCATCCGGGCGGCCGGTACCGCCGACCGGGAGACGGCACGGATCCTGCGCCCGCTGCCCGAACTGTCGCGGGCCGGGCACGCCATGTGGCACGCGCAGGGCCGGGCCGCCGCGCGGGCGGTCGCCGTGGCCCCGCTGCTGCACCTGGGCGTGGTCGCCGTGGCCGGCTGGCTGCTCGCCCGGCACCGGCTGTCCGTGGGCGATGTGCTGGCCGCCTCGCGGTACGCGGTCCTGGCCGGCGGCATCGGTGTGCTGGTCGGACAGCTCTCGGCGCTGGTACGGGCGCGGGCGGCGGCCGGGCGCCTGGCCGAGGTGCTGGCCGAGCCCGCCCCGGCCCACGGCCACCGCGCGCTGCCCGACGGGCCCGGACACCTGGAGCTGCGCGGGGTCACCGCGCGGCGCGGCGGCCGTACCGTCCTGGACGGCGTGGACCTCACGGTGCCCGGCGGCACGACCCTCGCCGTGGTCGGCCGGTCCGGCTCCGGCAAGTCCCTGCTCGCCGCGGTCGCCGGACGCCTGTGCGACCCGGACGCCGGGGACGTGCTGCTGGACGGGGTGCCGCTGCGCGCACTGCGCCACGCCGAGCTGCGCGGCGCCATCGGGCACGCCTTCGAACGGCCCGTGCTGATCGGGACGACCGTCGAGGACGCGATCGGACTCGGTCCCGCCGCGCCCGCCCCCGGCCGGGTCCGGCGGGCGGCCCGCACCGCCTGCGCGGACGACTTCGTGCGCCGCCTGCCCGAGGGATACGCGACCCGGCTCGCCGACGCGCCCCGTTCGGGCGGCGAGTCGCAGCGGCTCGGGCTGGCCCGCGCCTTCGCGCACGGGGGGCGGCTGCTCGTCCTCGACGACGCCCTGTCCAGCCTCGACACCGTCACCGAGCACCGCATCGCCCACGCCCTCACCCGGGGCGGCACCTCCACCACCCGCCTCGTCGTCGCCCACCGCGCCGCGACGGCGGCCCGCGCGGACGCCGTCGCCTGGCTGGACGGCGGCCGCGTACGCGCCGTGGGCCCGCACGCGGAGCTGTGGCGGCACGCGGGCTACCGGCAGGTCTTCGGCGGGGACGGCGCCCCGGACGAGGGGCTTGAGGTGGCCAAGGGGCTTGAGGTGGCCGAAAACGAACGGTCCGTGGCGGAGGCCGGGAGTCCAGCCGGGGAACCCGGGAGTCCGGCCGACGGTGCCGTCGGCACGGCCGGAGGGCGCCGGTCGTGAGCGGCAAGCGCTTCCACGGAGCCGCGTTCCGGCGCGGCGCGCCGGACGGCGCGGACCCCGGCACCGCCGACACGCCGTACGAGCGCCGGGGTGGCCCGGCGGACACGCCCGGCGCGCCGGTACGCGCCGACGCGCCCGTGAAGGCCGCCGCGCGCGTGGGTCTCCGGGCACGGGCCCGGCGGGGGCTCGGGCTGCTGCGCGGGCGGTGGGGGGCGCTGGCCCGGCTGGGCGCGTGGTCGGTGCTGGAGACGGGGCAGACGTTCCTGCTCGGCTTCGCGCTGGCGCGCGCCCTGGACTCGGGGTTCCTGGCCGGCCGGGCCGGGACCGGGCTCGGCTGGCTGGCGGTCGCCGGGGCCGGGGCCGTCCTCGGCGCGTACGGCACCGGGCGGGTCTACCGGTCGGTCGCCGCGCTGGTGGAGCCGCTGCGGGACCACCTGGTGGAGCGGGTCGTCGCCCGCGGGGTGCGCGAGGCGGACGACGGGGCGCTGTCCGGGCTGACCCAGCAGGTGGAGATCGCGCGGGACACCTTCGCCGGTCTTGTGCTGGTCTCCCGGTCGTTCGTGGTCGCCGCCGCCGGTGCGCTCATCGGCCTGTGCTCGCTGGCGCCGCTGCTCGCGCTGGTGGTCGCCCCGCCGCTGGTCGCCGCGATCATGCTGTTCGCGGCGACCCTGCGCCCGCTCGCCCGGCGCCAGGAGGCGTATCTGAAGGCGGACGAGGCCCTGGCGGAGCGGCTGGGCGCGGTGTGCCCGGGGCTGCGCGACGTGACGGCCTTCGGTGCCGAGGCGCCGGTCGCGGCGGCGCTCGCGGAACGCGTCGACGCCGAGCGGCGGGCGGCGGGCGCGCTCGCCCGGTGGGGGGTCGTGCGGGTGGCGGCGCTCGCGGTGGGCGGCCATCTGCCGCTCGTCCTGCTCCTGGTCACCGCCCCCTGGCTGCTGTCCCACGACGTCTCGCCGGGCGCGCTGGTGGGCGCCCTCGCCTATGTCACCCAGTCCTTGCTGCCCGCCCTCCAGAACCTCATCCACGGCCTGGGCGCGGGCGGCGCCCGGCTGACGGTGGTGCTGCGCCGCCTCACCCCGGCCGACGGCACCCGGTGCGGCCCGGACCGCACGGCACACCCCCCGGCGCACGCCCCCGTCCCCGTCCCTCCCGCCGGGGCGCGGCCCGCGCCCGCCCTCGCCCTGGCCGGGGTGACCTTCGCCTACGGCCCGCACAGCGAGCCCGTGGTCCGCGACCTCGACCTCGTCGTCCCGCCAGGCGGTCATCTGGCGGTCGTCGGACCCAGCGGGATCGGCAAGTCGACCCTCACCTCGCTGGTGGCCGGGCTGCTGGCACCGGCCGCCGGGGAGATCAGCGTGTGCGGGCGGCCGGTCGGGCGGCCCGGCGCCGCGGAGTGCCGGGTGCTGATCCCGCAGGAGGCGTACGTGCACAGCGGCACCCTCGCGGAGAACCTCTGCCAGCTGCGCCCCGACCCGGTGCCGGAGGAGGAGCTGCTGGCCGCGGCGGAAGCGGTGGGCCTCGCTCCGCTCCTGCGCCGCCTCGGCGGCCCCGGCGCCCAGGTCGACCCGGCGGCGCTGTCGGCCGGGGAGCGCCAGCTGATCGCGCTGACCCGGGCGTATCTGTCGGCCGCCCCGCTCGCCCTGCTCGACGAGGCGACCTGCCACCTGGACCCGGACGCCGAGGCCCGCGCGGAGCGGGCCTTCGCCGTCCGGGCGGGCGGCACCCTGGTGGTGGTGGCGCACCGGCTCAGCTCGGCGCGCCGCGCGGACCGGGTCCTGGTGATGGACGGCCGGGACACGGCGTACGGGACGCACGAGGAGCTGCTGCGCGGCTCCCGGCTCTACCGCGAACTCACCGGCGGCTGGGCCGTGCCCGCTTCACAGCCAGCCCTCCCCCTGGGAGATGCGGATGGCGTCGATCCGGTTGCGCGCCCCGGTCTTGCGGGTGATGGCCGCCATGTAGTTGCGCACGGTCCCGTGGGACAGGTGCAGGCTGCCGGCGATCTCGGCGACGGAGGCGCCCTCGGCGGCCAGTGACAGCACGCTCAGTTCGCGCTGGGTCAGCGGCATCTCGGCGGCCTTGAGGAAGCCCAGGCCCAGCGACTCGTCGACGAAACGTTCCCCCGCGGCGACCCGCCGGATGCCTCTCACCAGGCGCTCCGGTGAGCCCTTCGTGTCGACGTAGCCGAGCGCGCCCGCCTCGATGGCCTGCCGCAGCAGTCCGGGACGGTCCGCCGTGGTCAGCACCAGTAAGCGGGGCGGGCGGTGGCCCGGCTCGCGCGGACAGAGCTCGCCCAGGGGCACGGGTTCGCGGGCCCTGGTGTGGTCGAGGTCGGCGGCGCACACGTCCGGCCGCACCGACCGCACCAGTCCTGGCGCGCCGCGCCACGGCGTGTCGTACACCCCCAGGCCGGGCTCCCGGCGCAGCCACTCCGCCATGACCGATCGCACCAGACACGCGTCGTGCACCAGAAGTATCCGTATCACTGCCGCCCCCTCGGTTCGCTTTGCGCGGGTTCTGTGATGGTGGTGTGCGCGTGCCCAATTGTTGGGCGGACGGACAGGGCGGAGGTACGGAGAATCGGCCAACGGGAGGCGCGGGGGCGCACGCACGGCGGTCGTCCGCCGCAACGCGCCCGAGCGGGGGTGCATGGACAGCGCCCCATCGGGGTAAGCGCGGCCGCCTCCGCCGCCCGGCCGGGGCCCGCGACCGGTGCCCCGCCGACAGCCGTCCCCCCGTCCCGTGGCGCCCCGCGCCCGCCGACCGCCCCTCCCACCCGGCGACGGCCCGCGCCGCGACCGCGTCCGTCCCGGTGCCGCCTCACCAGCCGCTCCGTTCCGCTCGCCGTGCGGGCCGGGCCGTCAGGAGAGAGTCTGGGGGCCGGAGCCATGGCACGGCCCGCGAGGAGGTGGTCGCCGTGTCGGACGGGCGGACGTCCGGACAGCGCCCGGCCGCCACCGGGCCGCTCGGCCGTCCGCTGCTGTCCCTCGCGCTCGCCGCCCTGCTGGACGAGGTGCACGCGCACTCGGGTGCCGTGTATCTGCTGGCGCCCGACCAGCCGGTGCTGGAGATGGCCGTCATGGCGGGCATGCCCCGGGCCTTCGCCGCGCCCTGGGAGCGGGTCGGGCTGAGCGCGCCGATCCCGGTGGCCCAGGCGGTGCGCGAGCGGCGGCTGATCTGGGTCGGCGGCGAGGAGGAGATGGCCCGCCGCTATCCGCGGATCGCCGTGGTCCTGCCCTACCCCTTCGCGCTGGCCGCGATGCCGCTGGCCGCAGGCGCCACCGCGTACGGGGCCGTCTTCGTGACCTGGCCGGACGCGCATCCGCCGGTGCTGTCCGACTGGGAGCGCGACCATCTGACGGCGGCCTGCGACCGGCTGGCGCTGCGGCTGCAACGGGCGGCGGCGGAACACCGGCCGGTCCTGCCGGAACCCGATCTGCTGGCCGCGCCGCCGACCGGGGGCGTGGCCGGGACGCTCGGCTCGGCGGAGGCGGTCCGTATGGCGGCCCGGCTGCCGTACGGGCTGGTCTCGCTCGATCTGCACGGCCGGCTCTCCTTCGCCAACACGGCCGCGGCCGACCTGCTCGGCCTGCCCGCGGGCGAACTGCTGGGCACCCGGCTGTGGGCGTCGGTGCCGTGGCTGAACGACCCGATGTACGAGGACCGCTACCGGGCCGCCCTGCTCAGCCAGCATGTGACGTCGTTCGTGGCGCTGCGCCCGCCGGGCGACTGGCTGTCGTTCCGGATGTATCCGAGCACCACCGGGCTGACCGTGCGGATCAGCCGGGCCCGGCCGGTCGCGGAGCCGGGCCGCGGCACGCCCCGGCCCGGCGTGGGCGTGCCCGCGGCCGGTCTGGTGACCATCTCCCGGGTGCTGGGCCTGGCCGGGGCGCTGACCGAGGCGGTGGGCGTGGCGGACGTGGTCCGGCTGGTCGCGGACGAGGTCGTGCCGGCCGTGGGCAGCAGGGCGCTGATGATCCTCGGCTCCCAGGCGGGGCGGTTGCATGTGCTCGGACACCGCGGCTACGACAACCTCCGCGCCGTCGAGGACTTCCACGGCACCCCGCTCACCGCGCCGACCCCGAGCGCCCGGGTGCTGTCCACCGGCGCTCCGGCCTTCTTCGAGTCCCGGCAGCAGCTCGAACGGCTGTACCCGGTGCGCCAGGCGGTCCGCGACGGCTTCGCGGCCTGGGCGTATCTGCCGCTGATCGCGTCCGGCCGCCCGGTGGGCACCTGTGTGCTCGCCTACGCCGAACCGCACCCCTTCCCTGCGGACGAGCGGGCCGTCCTGACGAGCCTGGGCAGCCTGATCGCGCAGGCGCTGGAACGGGCCCGGCTGTACGACGCCAAGCACCGGCTGGCGCACGGACTCCAGCAGGCGCTGCTGCCGCACACGCTGCCGCGGCTGCCCGGCTTCGACGCCGCCGCCCGCTATCTGCCGGCCACCCAGGGGATGGAGATCGGCGGCGACTTCTACGACCTGGTGCCCACCCGGCCGGGGGCCGCGGCCGTGATCGGGGACGTGCAGGGGCACAACGTGACCGCCGCCGGGCTGATGGGGCAGTTGCGCACGGCGGTGCGGGCGTACACGACGGTCGGCCAGGACCCGCAGGACGTCATGGCGAGCACCAACCGGCTGCTGATGGACCTCGGCGTCGAACTGTTCGCCAGTTGCCTGTATCTGCGGCTCGACCCGGCCGAACGCTGTGCCGTGATGTCCCGGGCCGGGCATCCCCCGCCGCTGCTGCGCAGGCCGGACGGGCGGGTGCGGGTGCTGGACCTGGCCGGGGGCCCGCTGCTGGGGATCGACCCGGCGGCGGCGTACCCGACGACCCGGGTGGAGCTGCCGCCCGGTTCGGTGCTCGTCCTCTACACCGACGGACTGGTCGAATCGCCCGGCACCGACATCGAGGACGCGCTCGCCGAGCTGGGCCGACGGCTCGGCGAGGCGGGTGACGCGCCGCTGGGCGACCTGGCCGATCTGCTGCTGCGGCACAGCGCGGCGGCGCGGGAACGGGTCGACGACGTGGCGGTGCTCCTGCTGCGCGCCCGCCCGGACGACTGAGCCGCAGCGAAACGTTGCCGTTTCGCTCGCGGTCGTCTAGGCTCGATGTGTACGAAACCGTTTCGTTTACGTTTCCTTTATCCGGTCGGGCGCTGCGACGCCCCGCCCGACCTCACCGGAAATGGGTTCCCGACATGCCCGACAAGACCCTGACCGACGGCACCCCGGCGACCGCCGTCGGCGCCGCGCCCGACACCGTGCCCGGCGCCTCGCCCCGGCGGTGGTGGATCCTCGCCGTCGTCGCCGTCGCCCAGCTGATGGTGGTGCTGGACGCCACCATCGTGAACATCGCCCTGCCCTCCGCCCAGCGTGACCTCGGCTTCTCCGACGGGAACCGGCAGTGGATCGTGACGGCGTACGCGCTCGCCTTCGCCTCCCTGCTGCTGCTCGGCGGGCGCATAGCCGACCTGTTCGGCCGCAGGACCGCCTTCCTCGTGGGCGTCGTCGGCTTCGCCGCGGCCTCCGCGCTGGGCGGCGCCGCGGGCGGCTTCGGCATGCTGGTCACCGCGCGCGCCCTCCAGGGCGTCTTCGGCGCGCTGCTCGCCCCCGCGGCCCTCTCCCTGCTCAACACCACCTTCACCGACCTGCGCGAACGCGCCCGCGCCTTCAGCGTCTACGGCGCCATCGCCGGAGCCGGCGGCGCGGTCGGCCTGCTCCTGGGCGGTCTGCTCACCGACGCCCTGGACTGGCGCTGGACGCTGTACGTCAACGTGGTGATCGCGGTCGTGGCCTTCGCGGGCGGCTGGATCCTGCTCGGCAACCACCGCGACGCCGCCGGCTCCAAGCTCGACGTACCGGGCACCGTCCTGGTCGCCTCCGGTCTTTTCACCCTGGTCTACGGCTTCTCCAACGCCGAGACCCATGCCTGGGGCTCCCCGCTGACCTGGGGCTTCCTGCTGGCGGGCGGGGTGCTGCTGGCGGCGTTCGCCTGGTGGCAGACCCGGGCGGCGCACCCGCTGATGCCGCTGCGCATCCTGCTCGACCGCGACCGCGCCGCCTCGTTCGTCACCGTGCTGATCACCGGCGCCGGCATGTTCGGCGTGTTCCTCTTCCTCACCTACTACCTCCAGCTGAACCTGGGCTTCAGCCCGACCAGGACCGGTGCGGCGTTCCTGCCGATGGTCGGCGCGCTGATGGTGACCGCGCAGCTCGGCACCACCGTCCTGGTGCCCCGGCTCGGCCCGAAGACCGTGCTGCCGCTCGGCTTCGCCGTCGCCACCGCGGGCATGGCCTGGCTGACCGGCATCGGCACCGGTTCGCACTACGTGAGCGCGGTGCTGCCGCAGCTCGTGGTGATCGGAGTCGGCCTCGGTCTGGTCATGCCGCCCGCCATGCAGCTCGCCACCGGCAACGTGGCCGCCGAGGACGCCGGTGTCGCCTCCGCGACGGTCAACGCCATGCAGCAGGTGGGCGGTTCGATCGGTACGGCGCTGCTGAACACGCTGGCCGCGAGCGCCGCCACGGACTATCTCACCGGGCGCGACGCGACCAGCCCGGCCGTCCGGGCCCAGGCCACGATCGAGAGCTACACCACCGCCTTCTGGTGGTCGGCCGGTCTCTTCGCGGCCGGGGCGGTGATCGCCTTCCTGCTCTTCCGTCCCGGCGTGCCGCGCCAGGACACGCACGCGGAGCCGGTCGTGCACATGTGACCCGCCGGAGCCGCGCCCGTGCGCGACCGCGAACCGGGGCCGCCGTCCACGAGACGGCGGCCCTTCGCTTCACCAGGACTCAACCCGGACGAAACCGGCCGTTCTCCCGGTGTTCGTCCGCCGTTCACTCCGGTGGCAGGCGTGGGCGATCACCGGGCTGGGTAGCCACGGGGCCATGCGAATCAGCGTGATGGACGTGGGGTCGAACACCGTCCGGCTGGTGGTCGCGGACGCCGTGGGCGGAGCACCGTTGCCGGTGCACACCGCCAAGTGGCGGCTGCGGCTCTCCGAGCAGGTGCGGCCCGGGGAGGACATCCCGCAGGAGGCGGTGGAACGCCTGGTGAGGGCGGTCGCGGAGGCAGGGCGCACGGCGGCCCGGTGGGGCGCGCCCGGCCCGCCCGCCTTCGCGACCGCCGTGGTGCGCGCCGCGCCCAACCGGCTCCAGGTGCTGCGCGCCGTCCGGTCCCGCACCGGCGTCGCGCTGTGCACCCTGCCCGGTGAGGTCGAGGCCGAGCTGACCTTTCTCGGCGCCCGGCGCTGGATGGGCTGGCGGTGCGGGCCGCTGGCCCTGCTCGACATCGGCGGGGGCGGCTTCGAGGTGGCCTTCGGGCGTGGGCGGCTGCCCGACTTCGCGGCCTCGCTGCCGCTGGGCGCGGGGCTGCTGACCCATGAGTTCCTGGCGGACGCGGACCCGCCGTCCCCGGAGCGGCTCAAGGAGCTGCGGCGCCATGTGCGGCACCAGCTGCGGGACGTGGCCGCCCGGATCCGCTGGGAGGGACCGCGCACCGCCGTGGGCACCTCGCGCACCTTCCAGCAACTGGGCCGGCTGTGCGGGGCCGCGCCCGGACGGCACGGTCCGTTCGTGGAACGGCGGCTGGAGCGGGCGGCGCTGCGCCGCGCGGTCGGCCGGCTGGCCGCCCTGCCCGCCGCCGAACGCTCCGCGCTGCCCGGCATCTCGGCGCCGCGCGCCGCGCAGAGCCTGGCCGGCGCCGTGGTGGGGCACACCGCGATGAAGCTGATGGGCCTGAAGTCGCTCACCCTCTGCCCCTGGGCCATCCGCGAGGGGGTGCTGCTGCGCCAGATCGAGGAGGGCGCGGCCGGGGCGACCTGGTGGGAGCGGGTGTCCCGGCTCGGCGAGGAGTCCGCCGCGCCCCTGGACCCCGTACCCCTGCGGCTGGCCGCGGCGACCGCCACCCGGGCACCGGCGACCACCAGGGGCTGATGTCACCAAAGAGACGAGGGAGAGGCGGGAAGTCCGGGGAAGACGGAGCGGGACGGAAGAGAGAAGAGAGAGCGGGAGCGGAAGGAGCGACGGTCATGCCGGACAAGAACGGCGGACAGCGGCCCGAGACGGCGCTCGGCGAAGTGCTGCGCGAGTTCGAGAAGGCCGAGACGGATGTGGGCGAGCGCCGCGACCGGCGCCACCGGGGCGAGGCCGGGGAGGCGGTCACCCCCAGCACCCGGGCGCAGGAGGAGGCCGCGGACGACGACGGCGCCGGGACGGACTGAGCCAGGACGGCCGGGGAACCGGCCGGGCCGGGGTGGCGGGGCGGTTGCCGGGTACCCGTGCGCCATGGACGACGATCACCGAGGACCCGAGCTGCCGTCCGCCCGCGGCCCGCTGAGCGCGGGCGTGCGGGAGTATCTGCGCGGCACCGGCCCGCTCCCCCGCGCCGAGGACGCCGCCGCCGCGTCGCCGTACGGCGACGATCTGCACCTGGCCCTCTACCTCTGCTACGAGCTGCACTACCGCTCGTTCGCCGGTGTCGCCGCCGAACGTGAGTGGGACCCGGCCCTCCTCACCGTGCGGGCCGCGCTGGAGCGGCGCTTCCTCACCGCGCTGCGCGCCGACGCGACCCGCCACGCCGGTGTCGACGACGCGCTCGACGACCTCCTGGTCGAACCGGTGCACGGCACCGGCGTCTCCCACTATCTGCGGGACGAGGGCGAGCTGTGGCAGCTGCGCGAGTACGCCGCCCTGCGCTCCCTGTACCACCTGAAGGAGGCCGACCCGCACGCCTGGGTGCTGCCCCGGCTGTGGGGCCGGGCCAAGGCGGCGATGGCGGCGGTGGAGTTCGACGAGTACGGGGGCGGCCGGGCCGAACGCGTGCACGCCCGGCTCTTCGCCGGCCTGATGCGGGACCTGGACCTCGACACCTCGTACGGCCGCTATCTGGAAGCGGGCACGGCACAGGTGCTGGCCACGGTGAACCTGATGTCGCTGTTCGGACTGCACCGCGCGCTGCGCGGTGCGCTGGTGGGGCATTTCGCCGCGGTCGAGATCACCTCCTCGCCCGGCTCCCGGCGGCTCGCCGAAGCGCTGCGGCGCACCGGCGCCGGACCCGCCGCCGTCTTCTTCTACGACGAGCACGTCGAGGCGGACGCGGTGCACGAGCAGGTGGTGCGCCACGAGGTGATCGCCGGGCTGCTGGCGGAGGAACCGCACCTGGCGGCCGACGTCGCCTTCGGCATCGACGCCACCGGCCATCTGGAGGACCGGCTCGGCGACCGGCTCCTCACCGACTGGCGCGCGGGCCGCTCGGCGCTGCGCGTCCCGCTCGGCGCGCCCGCACCGGCCCTCGCGGGCGGGCGGCACTGAACGCGGGACGCGGGGTACTCGCGGGGCGTGAGCAGATTCGTGTTTCCGGGTGTGTACGCCCCGCAGGAGGACACCGCGCTGCTGGCCGAGGCCCTGTCCGACGAGACCCTCGGGCCGGGGACGCGGGTCCTGGACGTGGGCACGGGCAGCGGTGAGCTGGCGCTGACGGCCGCCCGGCGCGGTGCCCGGGTGACCGCGGTCGACGTGTCGCGCCGGGCGGTGTGGACCACCCGGCTCAACGCCCGGCTGAACCGGCTGCCGGTGCGCGCCCACCGCGGCAACCTGTTCGGGCCGGTGCGCGGGCGGTCCTTCGGCCTCGTCCTCGCCAATCCGCCCTACGTCCCCGCTCCCCCGGCCCGGCACGCCCCGCGGGGCAGGTCACGCGCCTGGGACGGCGGGCACGACGGGCGGCTCGTCCTGGACCGGATCTGCCGGGACGGCCCCGCACTGCTGCGCCCCGCGGGCGTGCTGCTGCTGGTCCACTCGGCGCTGAGCGATCCGGACCGCACCCTGGACCTGCTGCGGGCGGGCGGCTGCAAGGCGGCCGTGGTGCGCAGGCGCTGGATCGGATTCGGGCCGGTGCTGCGGATGCGGCGGGAGTGGCTGCGGGCCAGCGGGCTGCTGGACGCGGCCGAGGAACAGGAGGAGCTGGTGGTCATCCGTGCCGAACGACCCCTGTGACAGCGCCGGGCCCGCGCCGCGGCCGGAGGCTCCGCCGTGCCGGGTGACCGTGCGGCGGCAGGGCCCGATCCTGCTCGACGGCCCGGTGGAGGTGGAACTGGAGGACGGCACCACCGTCTCCTCCGACCGGTTCCGGGTGGCGCTGTGCACCTGCCACCGCAGCCGCCGCTATCCGTGGTGCGACACGAGTCACCGCAGGCGCGCCCCGGGCCCGTCCGGCGGGCCGGTCGGAGGCCGTGACCGTACCGTGCCGGACGCGCCCGGGTGACACGCCGCGATGCCAGGGGCCGGCGGGAGGCCCCACTCCGCCCGCCGGCCCCTGGGGCGGGATCGCCGCCGGTCCCCGCGCCGGGGCCCGCACTCCCCAGTCACGGGACCCTCAGTGCTGCGCGGGGACCGCGCGATCCCGGTCTCAGAAGGCGAAGACGCTCGTCAGGGCGGCGTTCTTCGCGCACGCGTTGGCATAGGTGTGCAGGAAGGAGACCCGTCGGCCCTGCCAGACGCCGTCGGCGGTGACCGTCACGGGGGCGTACTCCCGGGTGCACAGCACCTCGGTGTCCGTGCCGGCGGCCAGCGCCGCCAGGTCGCCGTCGGCGGCGCGCAGTTCGGCGCACGCGTCGGCCGGGGCCGGGTGTGTGCCGGAGGCGGTGGGGGCGCAGCTCAGGGTGACGGCGCGTTCCGGGGCCGCGGTGGCGGCGCTGTCGCCGTGGCCCACGGTGAGCACCAGGGCCGAGGGGGCGTAGAGCGAGGCGGGGGCGCCGGACGGAGCGGCCAGGGCGGCTCCGGTGAGAGGTCCGCAGACGGCGGTGGCCGTCAGAGCGAGGGTGGCTGCCCAGCGCGCGGTGTTCCGCATTGTGTGCTTCCTTCCGCAAGGTGTCGTCGGGTCGCGGGTCCGGCACGGTCGGTACCGGCCCGGCGAGCGGGAGTCTGCCGAGTCCGCGGCGGAAACTCACATCGGACCCACTGCTTTCGGTAACCTTGCGTGTTGAATCAGTGGCGTGAAGTCACGGAATCTTCACGCGCCGGGCCCCCATCCATGGGCCCGACGATCACGGAATCCGGCCGGATGGCCTGATCTGCGCGTTCGGCAATCGGCCTGAAACATTCCGGTTGGTCCGGACCGGTTCCGCCTCCGGTTCACCTCCCGGCCACCCGCGCGCCCCGCCTCCGTATCCCGATCCCGCCGTCCGGCGCGTGCGCCCCGGTGCGCGGCCCCGGACCATGGACTCCCCCGCGCCTGCCCGCCAGTATGGGCGGCGGCCGGCAGGCGGCGGACGACGAGAGGCGGCGTACGGATGGCGGGGCACCGGGCGGACTTCCAGTACGAGATCTATCTGCGCGGCATGACGGGCGAGGTGCCCCGGCTGCCCACCGACATGAGCCGCCTGGAGGAACTGACCGAGCGGCGGCTCGGCCCGGGTCCGGTCGGCTATGTGGCGGGCAGCGCGGGCAACGGCAGTACCGCGCGGGCCAACCGGGCGGCCCTGGACCGGCGGCGGATCGTGCCGCGCGTGCTGCGCGACGTGCACGAGCGGGACCTGTCGGCCGAGGTGCTGGGGCGCACCCTGTCCGCGCCGCTGGCCCTGGCGCCGGTCGGGGTGCTGTCGATCATGCATCCGGAGGCGGAGACGGCGGCGGCGCTGGCCGCCGCCGCGCAGGGTGTGCCGTTCGTGCTGTCGTCGGCCTCCAGCACGCCCATGGAGCAGGTGGCGGAGGCGATGGGGGACGCCGAACGCTGGTTCCAGCTGTACTGGGCCAAGGACCGCGAGGTGACCCGGAGCTTCCTGGAGCGGGCCCGCGCGTGCGGCTTCGGCGTCCTCGTGGTCACCCTGGACACCCCGCTGCTGGCCTGGCGCCCCCGCGACCTCGACCAGGCGTACCTGCCGTTCCTGCGCGGGGTGGGCACCGCGAACTACTTCACCGACCCGGCCTTCCTGTCCGGCCTGGCCAGGCCGGTGCACGAAGATCTGGACGCGGCGGTGCTGCGCTTCGTCGACCTGTTCGCCGACCCCGGCAAGACCTGGCCGGACCTGGCGTTCCTGCGGGAGCACTGGGACGGTCCGATCGTCCTGAAGGGCGTCCTGCACCCGGACGACGCCCGAGCGGCTGCCGACGCCGGGATGGACGGGGTGGTGGTGTCCAACCACGGCGGCCGCCAGGTGGCCGGTGCGATCGCCGCCGCCGACGCGCTGCCCGGGGTGGCGGCGGCGGTCGGCGACCGGCTCTGTGTGCTGTTCGACAGCGGCGTGCGCACCGGCGACGACGTCTTCAAGGCGCTCGCGCTCGGCGCGCGGGCGGTGCTGCTGGGCAGGCCCTACGTCTACGGGCTCGGTCTGGACGGCCGGGCGGGCGTGGAGCATGTGATCCGCTGCGTGCTGGCGGAGTTCGACCTCACGCTCGCCCTGTCGGGCCACGCCGCATCGGCCACCGTGAGCGCCGCCGACCTGGTGGAGGACGCCCGGTGAGCGGCGGGCGGGCCCGGGGCGCCGCCGCTCAGATCTCCCAGGAGCGCAGCCGGTCGGCGGCGCCGTAGACATCGGTCTTGCCGGACATCAGATCGCGGGCGAGGTCGACGAGCGCGCCGTAGGGCGGGTCGATGCCGACGCCGCTGACGTACATGTAGGCGACGGCCGTGGCGCAGGCGAAGCGGGCGTTGGCCGAGGGCAGGGGCTTGAGCAGGGCGAGGGTGTGCAGCAGGGCGGCGGCCCGCCAGGCCGGGTCGGAGTCGACGCCCAGGCGGGGCGGGTCCACGCGATGCCGGGCGACGGCGGCCACCAGGGCGGAGAAGTCGTTGACCGTGGGCTGGTCCGGGAGTACTTCCTCATGGCGCTGGAGGAGCCAGGGCACGTCGATGTGCAGGACGGGGGTCATCGCTCAGGCGGCCCGTCCCTCGCCCCTGCCGGTCGGCTCGTCCTCGGGGAAGGCCGCGGCGAACTCGTCGGCGTGCCCCGCGAAGAACCGGCGGAACGCCTCGGCGCCCTCCTGGAGGGCACGGTGCCGGGCTATGTCGGCGGCCGCCGCCTCGCGTACGAGCGCCTTCATCGACGTACCGCGTTCCTTGGCGATCTGCCGCAGGTCCTCTAGCTCGCGGTCGCTGAACTCCACATTGAGCGCTGGCATGGGCCATACGGTACCGCTCGGGTACTGACGCGTAAATAGCCGCTGGTCAGGAAGGTTTACGGCGGTACCACGGGGCGGACGGCGGCGGCCGGGGCCGGACGGGTGCGCCGCCCGCGCCACTCCGGCGGGGGGCGGCCGACCGCGCCGGGCCGCTACGCACTAGGCTGGAACGCGAGTGACACACCTGATGACTGTGAGTGTGCGCGATGGAGTGGCGAGGATGAGTCCGGTCTATCCGTTCGACGATGCCGCCACGGCGCGGGCCGTCGTCGACGAGCGCGGCATCCTCGTCGAGTGGAACGAGGGCGCGCGCCGCCTGCTGGGCTGGGCGCCCGACGACGTACTGGCCGCGCCCGCCGCCGGCCTGCTGGCCGACAGCTCCGGGGCCGCCCCGCCCGACGGCGGCCGCTGGTCGGGCATGCTCACGCTGCGTCACCGCGACGGGCACACCGTCTCCGTCTGGGTGCTGGCGCACCGGCGGCGCCCGCAGGAGGGCGGCGGCTGGCTCGCGGTCACCCCGCTGGAGGACGCGGTCCCCGGGGACCCGGACGACGATCCGCTGACGGAAGCCGGGCTCGTCCAGTCGCCGTGCGCCGTCGCGCTCTACGACGACCGGCTGCGGCTGCGGGCCGTCAACGACGCGATGGCCGAGGTGCTCGGCGTCTCCGGGGACCGGCTGCGGGGCCTGCGCCACTCCGAGATCGGCGCCGGACCGCAGAGCGCCGACATCGAGCGGCGCATGCTCCAGGTGCTGGACACCGGCCGCCCCCACGACGTGCGCGCGTACGTGCCGGTCGGCGGCGACGGCCGGACGAGCGCGTGGATGGCCCGGCTGTCCCCGATCACCGACGGCGCCGGCCGGGTGCGCGGGGTGTGCGTCGCCGCCCACGACTTCACCGAGCAGTACCGGGCCCGCGAACGGCTGCAACTGGTGAACGAGGCCAGCGTGCGCATCGGCACCACCCTCGACGTCACCCGCACCGCGCAGGAGCTCGCCGACGTCTGCGTGCCCGCCCTCGCCGACTTCGTCAGCGTCGACCTGGTGGACCCGCCCGAGCACGGCGGCGAGCTGCCCATCGGCACCCTGAGCGTGCCCGTCGAGCTGCGGCGCGCCGCCCACCGGTCGGTGACGCCCGGCGACCCCGAGGCGGTGACCCCGCCCGGCGGGACCGAGGTGTACCCGGCGGCCTCGCCGCAGGGCGCCTCCCTGCTGTCGGGGCACGCGATCGTGGTCTCGGAGAACTCGGGCGACCTGGCGAAGTGGCTCGCCTGGAGCCCGGCGCGCAGCCTGCGGGTGGGGCGGCTCGGCGTCCACTCCACGATGTCGGTGCCGATCAGGGCGCGCGGGATGACGCTCGGGGTCGCCGTCTTCACCCGGTTCGCCCAGCCCGCCCGGTTCCTGCCCGACGACGTGCTGCTGGCCGAGGAGGTCACGGCCCGCGCCGCCGTCTGCATCGACAACGCCCGCCGCTACTCGCGCGAGCGCGAGACCGCCCTCGCGCTCCAGCGCAGCCTGCTGCCGCGCACCCTGGCGCGCACCGCCGCCGTCGCGGCGGCCTCCCGCTATCTCCCGGCCGCCCGTGCGGGCGTGGGCGGCGACTGGTTCGACGTGATCCCGCTGTCCGGGATGCGGGTCGCCCTGGTCGTCGGGGACGTCATCGGGCACGGGGTGGGCGCCTCGGCCACCATGGGGCGGCTGCGCACGGCGGTGCGCACCCTCGCGGACATCGACCTCGCGCCCGACGAACTGCTCACCCACCTCGACGACGTGGTGGCACGGATGTCCGCCGAGGCCGGCGACGAGGCGGACGGCCGCCCCGGCGAGGTCGGCGCGACCTGTCTGTACGCGGTGTACGACCCGGTGTCGCGGCGCTGCACGCTGGCCCGTGCGGGGCATCCCGCGCCGGTGCTGGTCCCGCCGGACGGGCCGCCCCGCCGGATCGATCTGCCGCCCGGCCCGCCGCTCGGCCTGGGCGGACTGCCGTTCGAGTCGGCCGAGCTGGACCTCGACGAGGGCAGTGTGCTGGCGTTCTACACGGACGGGCTGGTCGACAGCCGCGAGCGGAACGTGGAGGCGGGCCAGCTGCTGCTGCGCGAGACGCTGGCCGAGGGGGGCGAGTCCCTGGAGGAGTCCTGCGACCGCGTCCTGCACGCGCTGCTCCCGGCGGGCAGCCCGGCCGACGACGTGGCGCTGCTGCTGGCCCGCACCCGCGGCCTGCCGCCCTCCCAGGTGGCCACCTGGGACATCCCGGCGGACCCGTCGCTGGTCGCGCCGGTCCGCAAGCAGGTCGTCGACCAGCTCGGCACCTGGGGCCTGGACCTGGTGGCGTTCACCGCCGAACTGGTGGTGAGCGAGCTGGTCACCAACGCCATCCGGTACGGCACCCCGCCGATCAGGCTGCGTCTGATCCACGACGACACCCATCTGATCTGCGAGGTCTCCGACACCAGCAACACCGCCCCGCATCTGCGCCGGGCCAAGACCTGGGACGAGGGCGGCCGCGGGCTGCTGCTGGTCGCCCAGCTCACCCAGCGCTGGGGCAGCAGGCACACCACCGAGGGCAAGACCATCTGGGCGGAGCTGAACCTGCTCGGCGAGGAGTGACGCCGCCGGGGGCCCGGCCCGGCGTCAGGACGCGTCGGTCAGCCAGGGCCTGACCTGGCGGCGCGCCTCGTGCAGCCGCGACTTCAGGGTGCCGAGCGGAATCCCGGCCCGCTCGGCGGCCTCCGCGTACTCCAGCTGGCAGATGTCCCGGTAGACCAGCGGCGCCACCAGATGCGGATGCTCCCGCTCCAGCCGCTCCAGCGCCTCCAGGAGGTCCACCCGGGAGCCCGCGATGACGCTGGTGGTACGCGGGTCGACGTGCTGGGCCGGTTCCAGGGCGGTGGGCTGTTCGGCGGCGCGCCGCTTGAGTTCGCGGTACTTCTGCCGGCAGCAGTTGGCGACCACCGTGTACAGCCAGGTGCTGAAGCGGCTGCGGCCCTCGAACGTGGTGATACGCCGGGCGACCTGGAGCAGCACGTCCTGCGCCGCTTCCTCCGCGTCCTCGCGGCAGGGCAGGAAGCGCGCGCAGCGCCGCAGCACCTCGGGGCGGATCTCCTGGAGCAGCTCCTCCAGCGCGGCCGGGTCGCCCGTGGCGGCGCGCCGGGCGTGTTCTTCGGTCGGCGCCGCATCCGGCACGACGGGCCTCCTCGGAGTCGATCTCGCAGCAGGCATGATAGTGCCATGCACTCCGTCGGACGGATCGGCCGCTACCGGCTCGAACGGCGCCTGGGAACCGGCGCCTTCGGCACGGTGTGGCTGGCCCACGACGACGAGCTGGACGCGCCGGTGGCCGTCAAGGTCCTCGCCGAGAACTGGGCGCACCGCCTGGATGTGCGCGAGCGGTTCCTGTCCGAGGCGCGGCTGCTGCGCAAGGCGGGCTCGCCGCGGGTGGTGCAGGTCCACGACATCGGGGAGCTGCCCGACGGCAGGCCGTACTTCGTCATGGAGTACGCCGACGCCGGCACCCTCGACGACCTGGCCGGAGCGGGGCCGCTGCCCGTGCCCGAGGCGCTGCGGCTGACCGCGCTGGCGGCGCGGGGCGCGCACGCGCTGCACGAGGCGGGCATCGTGCACCGGGACGTCAAGCCGAGCAATGTGCTGCTGCGCACGGCCCGCGACGGCACCCGGCGGGTGCTGATCGCCGATCTGGGCCTGGCCAAGACACTGGCCGAGGCGTCGGGCCTGACCCTGGCCGCGGGCTCCGCCGGTTACCGGCCGCCCGAGCAGGCCGAACCGGGCGCGGGCATCGACGCGCGGGCCGACGTGTACAGCCTGGGCGCGGTCGGCTACCGCCTGCTGACGGGCACCGTACCGGCCGCCCCGGGCCGCGTCGTGCCGCCCGAGCGCCTGCGCCCCGGGCTGGATCCCGCCGTCGGTCACATCCTCCTCCGCGCCCTCGCCCCGGACCGGGAGCAGCGCTGGCCCAGCGCCGAGGCGCTCGCCCGGGAACTGGAGCGGACGGCGGAGGCGGACGGCGCCGCCGCGGACGCCGAGGAGCCGCGACACGCCCGGCCGGGCGCGGGCGGGCCGACGGCTGCGGCGGAGCCGTGGACCGTGCTGGACCCGGTGGGCGCGGCGGGCCCGGCGGGAGCGGCGGCCTCGGGCGGGCCGGGCCCCGCTGCGGCGGAGGCGCCCAGCACGTCGGGTCCGGCGGGCACGGGCGGTGCGGGCGGCACAGGCGGTGCGCCGGGCGCGGTCCGTACCGGCTCGACGGCCGGTACGGACGACGCGGGCACGGCGGGCGGCGCGGCGGGCGCGGGCGGCGTTGGCGACTCAGCCGCCGCGGGCCGCCCGGTCCGGCGGCGGCGCAGGGCGGTGGCGCTCACGGCGGCCATGGTGCTGGCGGCGGTCGCCGGGGCGGGCGTGGCGCTGGCGCTGACGTTGCGGGCCGACGGGCCCTTTGAGGTGCGGGTGGCGGACGCGACCGGGCGGGTGGAGGTGCGGGTGCCGAGGAGCTGGGGGCGGCAGCTGCGGGACTCCGGCTGGGACCCGGCGTCGCTGGGGCTGCCCGCCGGGCACGAGCCGGGGCTCGCGGTCGCCGGTGACCTGGCGGACTGGCAGGACCTGGACACCGAGGTGAGCGGCGTGTTCGTCGGGCTGAGCGAGCAGGGCGACGTGAGTGCCCGGGTGGCGGCCGCGGACCATCCCGGCTGCCGCTACGAGGGCGGCCGGGCCTACTCCGACGAGCGGTGGCGGGGCCGGGTGCGCACCTGGGACGGCTGCCCCGGCGCGGGCGCCCTCACCGAGGCCGCGCTGGTCCCGGCCGGTGGCGCCGGACGGCCGCAGGTGTACGTGCAGATCCGCGGGCGCGAGGGCGACGGCACGACGGACCGCATACTTCGCTCGCTGCGGGTCACCTGATCCCGTACGGGTGGACGTCGTGCGGGCCGGCGGCGGGAAGAACCCTCCGGGAGGAATCCGCGGGAACCGCGAACTTTCCGGCCGGTCCGCGCATCGGACCCTCATGTCGGCGCACGAGGCGCCGGACGCACGCCCCGAGCGCGTGCGACGAATTCCAGGAGTGTGGAACATGGCGCACACGACCCCTTCCCGTCGCCGGGCCCTGTTCGCGGGTTCGGTGGCCGTCCTCGGCCTGCTGACCGCCTGCGGCAACGCCGACGGCTCCTCGGCCGGACCGCAGAAGGTGCCGGGCCCCGCCGCACCCGCCACCGGCGGCACCACGACCGGCACCGCGCCCACCACGAGCGCCCCGCCGCCCGGTGACAGCACCGCCGCGCCCGGCCAGGGCACCACGCGGCCCGCCGCCCCGGCGACCACCGGCACCGCCGCGGCCGGCCGCAGCAGCGGCGGGACGGACACGGCGGCGCGCAGCACCCGCTGCCACACCTCCGAGCTGAGGGCGACGGTGGGCCGCAACGACCCGGGCGCCGGGCAGGAGAACTTCCCGGTGGTCCTGACCAACAGCTCCGGCCGCACCTGCACGGTGCACGGCTTCCCGGGCGCCGCCTTCGTGGACTCCTCCGGGCGGCAGCTCGGCCCGGACCCCAGGCGCAACGGCGGCTCCGCCACGACGGTGACGCTGCGGCCGGGCCAGAGCGCCTGGGCGGGCCTGACGTTCTCCAACCCGGAGGTGAGCGGCGCGAAGACCGCGGCGCCCGCCTCGCTGATCGTCACCCCGCCCGACGAGCGCGACCACCTCACCGTGCGGTGGACGGCGGGCCCGGTCCCGGTGGGCGGCAACTCCTCCTCGGTGTTCCTGACCGTGCTCAGCCCCGGCACCGCGCCCTGACACGTCCGGCGGCTCGCACGTGCGCGCGGCACGGCCACGGCTGTTTGCTTTGATGTGCGAGCACCGTTGACCGCGTCCGGAGGAGCGAGTCCTGAACACCCCGCTGGCGGAGACCCTGTCCGTCGTCCTGCTCGTCGCCGTCCTGGCCTGCGCCGTCGTACGGCCCTTCGGCTGGCCCGAGGCGGCCGTGGCGGTCCCTGCCGCCGGGGTGGCCGTCGCCACCGGGGTGATCCCGCTCGACCACGCCCGCGCCGAGGTCGAGCGGCTGGGGCCGGTCGTCGGGTTCCTGGCCGCGGTGCTGGTCCTCGCCCACTTCTGCGACGTCGAGGGCCTGTTCCGGGCGTGCGGGGCGTGGATGGCCCGCCGGGCGGGCGGCCGCCCGGTGCGGCTGCTGACGGCGGTGTTCGCGCTGGCCTCGGTGATCACGGCCGTGCTCAGCCTGGACGCCACGATCGTGCTGCTGACCCCGGTCGTCTTCGCCACCGCCGCGCGTACGGGGATGCGGCCCAAGCCGCATGTCTACGCCTGCACGCACCTGTCCAACACGGCGTCGCTGCTGCTGCCGGTGTCCAATCTGACGAATCTGCTGGCGTTCGCGGCGAGCGGGCTGAGCTTCACCCGGTTCGCCGCGCTGATGGCGCTGCCCTGGCTGGTGGCCATCGGCGCCGAGTACGTCGTCTTCCGCCGGTTCTTCGCCCGTGACCTGGCGGCGTCGGCGCCCGCCCCGGACCCGGGCGAGGCGCCCGCTTTCCCGGTGTTCGCGCTGGTCACGGTGGCCTGCACGCTGGCCGGTTTCGTGGTGACGTCCGCGTTCGGCGTCGCCCCGGCGTGGGCGGCGCTGGCGGGCGCGCTGGTGCTGGCCGGGCGCGCGCTGGCGCGGCGCGAGGCGACCGCGGTGAGTGTGGTGCGGGCCGCCGCCCCGGCGTTCCTGGCGTTCGTGCTGGCCCTCGGCGTGGTGGTCCGCGCGGTGGTCGACAACGGGCTCGCCGACGCGCTGGGGCACCTGCTGCCCGGCGGCACGGGGCTGCTCGCGCTGCTCGGCACCGCCGCGCTCGCCGCCGTCCTGGCGAACCTGATCAACAACCTCCCGGCGGTGCTGGTCCTGCTGCCGCTGACCGCCCCGGCCGGTCCCGGCGCCGTCCTCGCGGTGCTGCTCGGCGTCAACATCGGCCCCAACCTGACGTACGCCGGTTCGCTGGCGACCCTGCTGTGGCGGCGGATCGTGCACCAGCACGACCACGGGGTGAACCTGAGGGAGTTCACCCGGCTCGGGACGCTGGCCGTGCCCGCGGCGCTGGTGCCCGCGGTGGTGGCACTGTGGGGGGCGCTGCTGGTGCTGTGAGACCTGGGAACGGGAACGGCTGAGGGAGATCGGCGTATGCGAGTGGTCGCCTGGCTGGTGGAGGGCACCTGGCCCGCCTGTGTGGACGCCGTACGGGCCCATGCGCCCGACACGGCGGAGGTGGTGCTGCTGCATGTGAGCGGGGCCGATGTGCCCGGTGTGGCGCACGGGGCGTTCGCCGGACTGCTCGGCCGGGGCCACCGCGAGCGGGACCCGGGCGACCGGCTGGCGCGGCTCGGCGACGCGTCGGCGGCCGGACTGCTCGACGCGGCGGCGGCCCGGCTGGGGCGGCCGTGCACCCGGACCGAGCGCGCCGGGCGGGTGGAGCGCGAGGTGGTGGCCGCCGCCGGGGACGCCGATCTGCTGGTGCTGGCCCGCGACGGGGACCGCGGCCGGCTCGGCCCGCACAGCCTGGGTCCGGCGGTGCGGTTCGCCGTCGACCACGCCCCGTGCCCGGTGCTGCTGGTGTGGCCGGAGGCGGCCCCGGACCTCACGACCCTGCCGCCTCCGCCACCGCCGCACCACCCGGGGCCGCCGCCCGAGGCCCCGCCCCCGCCGGACCCGCCGCACCCGCCACGGCCGTAGGAGCCGTAGAAGCCGCCGGAGCCCCGGGAGTTGCCGGGGGTCAGTGGCCGCTGACCTCGTGCGGGGTGTAGGGCCGCGTCAGCTCCTCGGTCTCCTTGTCGCTCAGTTCGAGACCGACGGCGGCCACCGCGTCCTCCAGGTGCCCCGGCCGGGACGCGCCGACGATCGGCGCCGTCACCGTGTCCTGGTGCAGCAGCCAGGCGAGGGCCACCTGGGCGCGCGGCACCCCGCGCTCCTGCGCGATGCGGGTGACCGCCTCGACGACGGCCCGGTCGCCCTCCTGGTAGAGGGTGCTGCCGAAGGCGTCGGTGGCGCTGCGCCCGGTGCCGGTGCCCCAGTCCCGGGTGAGACGGCCCCGGGCGAGCGGGCTCCAGGGCAGGACGCCGACGCCCTGGTCCGCGCAGAGCGGCAGCATCTCGCGCTCCTCCTCCCGGTACAGGAGGTTGTAGTGGTTCTGCATGGAGACGAAGCGGGTCCAGCCGTGCGCCTGCGCGGTGTACTGGGCCTTGGAGAACTGCCAGGCGTACATCGAGCTCGCCCCGATGTAGCGCACCTTGCCCGCCTTGACCAGGTCGTGCAGCGCCTCCATCGTCTCCTCGACGGGCGTGTGCGGGTCCCAGCGGTGGATCTGGTAGAGGTCGACGTAGTCGGTGCCGAGGCGGCGCAGGCTGTGGTCGATCTCGGTCATGATCGCCTTGCGGGACAGTCCGGCGCCGTTGGGCCCCGGCCGCATCCTGCCGTGCACCTTGGTGGCGAGCACGATGTCCTCGCGGCGCGCGAAGTCCTTGAGCGCCCGGCCGACGATCTCCTCGCTGGTGCCGTCGGAGTAGACGTTGGCCGTGTCGAAGAAGGTGATCCCGGCCTCCAGCGCCTGCCGGATCAGCGGGCGCGACGCCTCCTCGCCGAGGGTCCACTCGTGGGTGCCGCGCTCGGGATCGCCGTAGGTCATGCAGCCCAGACAGATCCGCGACACGTCCAGACCCGTCGAACCGAGCTTCACGTACTGCATCGTTGCTGCTCCCGTCATCGGGGTGGTTGCCGGAGAGAGCGTAGGCCGTGAAGGATCTCCGCGGCCGCGGGGACCGGATGCCGGACCGGTGCCGGTGCGGATCACCGGCCGGACGCGGCCGGACGCGGCCGGACGCGGCCGCATGCGGTCGGACGGGGCGTACGGGGCTGTACGCGGTCAGGCGGCCGGTTCTCCGGCGGGTTCGAGCAGGTCGAGTACCCGCTCCCAGGCGAAGTCGGCACGGGTGCCGTCCGCGCCGGGCATGCCGCTGTACGGATCCCCGAAGCGGACGCCCATCGCGCGCAGGCGCGCCAGGCTCTCCCGGTAGGCGGGGTGGACGGCCAGCGCGTCGGCCACGCAGGGCAGCGCGGCGACCGGGACGCCCAGGCCGTACGCCTCGCACAGGGTGGCCACGGCGAGGGTGTCGGCGATCCCGGCGGCCCACTTGTTGACCGTGTTGAACGTGGCGGGCGCGACGGCCACGGCGTCCGGCGGCGGGAAGGGACGCGGGTCGTCCGGGGTGCGCCAGCGGGAGCGGACCGGGCGGCCGGTGCGCTCCCGCATGTCGTCGGTGTCGAAGAAGCCGCTCATGGCGACCGGTGTCGCGATGACGCCGACCTCCCAGCCGCGGGTCTGCGCGGCGGCCACCAGGGCACCCACACCAGAGGCGACACCGGCGGCGCAGACGACGACGTAGAGGAAGGGTCTGCCCGGTGCTGCTCCGGCCTGTTCGGTCACGGACGGCACTCTACCGCCGCGCCGCGGGCCGGAGCGGGCCGTGCGTCCTGCCGCCGGCCGTCCCCGCCGCCGCTGCTCCCGCCGCTCGCGTCACTCGGTGGCGCGCGCCGCCCCGTCCTTCTCGGTCACCGTGATCGCCGAGACGGGGCAGGCGCGGGCGGCCTCCTTGACCATGGGGTCGCCCCCGCCGTCCTCCCGGCCGGGGAGCAGGGCGCTGAAGCCCTCGTCGTCCTGGGTGAACACGCCCGGGGCGGCCAGGGCGCACTGCCCGGCGCCGATGCAGCGGTCCTTGTCGATGTCGATGCGCATGAGAGCAGCCTCTTACCAGGTCACGGGGAGTTCCAGCATTCCTTGGATCGTGTCGCCGGGTTTGAAGGGGATCTCCTCGGGCGGCGCGGCCAGCCGGAGGCCGGGCAGCCGGGTCAGGAGCGAACCGAGCGCGATCTCCAGCTCGGCGCGGGCGAGGTTCTGGCCGAGGCACTGGTGGATGCCGAAGCCGAACGCGACGTGATGGCGGGTGGTCCGGTGGAAGTCGAGGTCGTCGGGGCCCTCGAAGTGGGTGTCGTCGCGGTTGATGACGGAGGTGGAGAAGACCACGCCCTCACCGGCCCGGATGGTCTCCCCCGCGATCTCGATGTCCTCCTGGGCCTGGCGCAGCAGCCCGTCCGCGATGGACAGCATCCGCATCAGCTCCTCGACGGCGGCCGGCAGCAGCGCGGGGTCGGCGCGCAGTTCGGCCAGCCGCTCGGGGTGCTGGAGGAGGGTGTAGGTGCCCAGGGAGATCATGTTGGCGGTGGTCTCGTGGCCCGCGATGAGCAGGATGATGGCCAGCGAGACGAGGTCGGCGCGGTCCAGTTCGCCCTCGCCCAGCCGCTGGTGGACCAGCTCGTCCAGGACGCCGTCGCCCGGTTCCTTCTGCTTGCGGTCGACCAGATCGCCGAGGTACGCCTCCAGCCGGTCGCGCGCCTCGATCACATCGGCCATGTCCGGGCCGCGCAGCAGCCGTCGGGACTGCTCCTCGAAGAACTCGTGGTCGGCGTAGGGGACGCCGAGCAGTTCGCAGATCACCATGGAGGGCACCGGGAGGGCGAAGTCCCGCACCAGCTCGGCGGGCGGGCCCAGGGTGGTCATCCGGTCGAGCAGCCCGTCCACGATGCCCTGGATGCGGGGGCGCATCGCGGTGGCGCGCTTGAGGGTGAAGCTGGGGATCAGCATGCGCCGCTGGACGCGGTGCTCGGGGTCGTCGACGCCCAGCAGGGCGGTCTTGCGCTCGCGCGCCACTTCCAGCCGGGGCGCGGTGAGCGGGAATCCGTCACGGGCGCGGTCGCTGGACAGGCGCGGGTCGGCCAGCAGTTCACGGGCGACGGCGTGCCCGGTGACGGCCCAGGCCGCGCTGCCGTCGTAGAGGGTGACGCGGGCGAGCGGCGCGGACTCGCGCAGCGGCTCGTAACCCGTGGGCGGCTGGTAGGGACAGGTGCGGTCCTGCGGGAACGCCACGGAGTGGGGGGTTTCGATGGTCGGATCCGGCATGGAAGACCTCGCAGACGAAGGATGCGTCGTGCCGATCTTCATTAGATGCCTGAGGCATCTATGGTGCGACGCGAAGTTCGGCCACATCGGCGAAAGCCCGTATCTGGCCGGGAAGCACCTCTTCCGCCCGGTGCCGCGCTGACGTGATTCCATTGTCCTCCTCCGGGCCGGGCGGGCACGATCCGGGCATGTCCGCGCTCGACGCGCTCGCGCCGCTGCGCCGGACGCCGGCCGTGGTGCTCGCCGCGTCGGCCGTACGGGGCGCGGTCGCCGCGCTGCGCCGGTGCCGCGGGTCCGGTACGCCCGTCCGGGCGGCGCCGCCCGCCCCGGGACCCGCGCGGGCCATCCCCCTCGGGCTGCTCGGCCTCACCCTGCTCGATCCGGCCACGGTCGTCTGCTTCGCCGCCCCGGTCCTCGGCGGCGCGGGTGCCGGGGGCGGCGCGCCGCTCGGCAGGGCGCTGACGGGCCGGTGGGGGCGGCCGGTGGCGGCGCGGGTGTGCGGCGCGGTGATCACGGCGTCGGCGGTGCGCACGGCGTGGCCGTCCTGAGCGCGCCCCGGTCCGCCCGACGGCGGGTCGGGGCCGCGCCGGGCCGCAGACGGGCGCACCGCGGGCCGCGCCCGTACCCGTGGGGACCGCCGCCCCGGGCCGTTCCGCGCCGTGACCTGCGGCGCGGACCTGGCGCGATCCGGACGTCCGGCCGTCGCCGCCGTCCGCCGGATCACGCCGGGGGGCCACGGCGCCCGCCCCCGTCTGCGAGGATCCGTCCGACCGGGGTGTCCGCGCCCCGGAACGCGGTAGGGATGATGCGCACGGCGGCCGTCGCGGCGGTGCCGTGCGGGCGAGAGAACCGACCGAGCGAGGAGAGGACCGACGCCATGCCTCTTGAGGGCGAGTACGAGCCCAGCCCGACCCAGTGGGTGCGGGAGCAGGTGGAGTTGTACGAGAGTTCCGGCGGCACCGAGGGAACCACGCTCCGGGACACGGGGCTGCCGGTCATTCTGCTGACCACGCGGGGCGCGCGCAGCGGAAAGCTCCGCAAGACACCGCTGATGCGGGTGGAGCACGACGGGCGCTACGCCGTGGTGGCCTCCCAGGGCGGCGCTCCCCAGCACCCGTTCTGGTACTTCAACCTGCTGGCCGATCCGCGGGTCGCGCTGCGGGACGGACCGGTGGAGCGGGACATGACGGCCCGTGAGGTCACCGGCGCGGAGAAGGCCGAGTGGTGGGAGCGGGCCGTCGCCGCGTTCCCGCCCTACGCCGAGTACCAGGAGAAGACCTCACGGGAGATCCCGGTCTTCGTGCTGGAGCCGGCCGACGGCCACTGAACCGGGCGGCCGGGCACGCCCAGGGGCCGGCAGTCCCTCCGTGCGTCCGTTCCGGGCGGATCCCGGTCCCGGAGGCATGGAGGGGTCCCGCGGGGGGCACCCGTCCCTCAGGCCCCGCCGCGTTCCCCCGTCGCGGCGGGGCTCTGCCGTGCCTCGGCCGCGGGGCTCTGCTCCGCCTCGGCGGCGGGCCGGTCGGTCACGTCGAGGAAGATCTGGTCCGCCTCGGGGACGGTGTGCGCGACGGACCGCTTGATGCGCACCGCGACCTCCTCGACCCGCTCGCTGTCCATGCCGGGCACCAGATCCACCCGGGCGGCCACCAGCACGGAGTCGAGTCCCAGTTTCATGGTGAGCAGCCCCTCCACGCTGTCGATCTCCGGCTGCGCACGCAGCAGGCTGCGGATGCGCCCGGCGAGTTCCGGGTCGGCGGCCTCGCCGATCAACTGGTCGCGTGCGTCGCGGCCCAGGCGGTAGGCGACGTAGACGAGCAGCGCGCCGATCGCGAGCGAGGCGGACGCCTCCCAGACGACCTGGCCGGTGACCATGTGCAGGGCCATGCCGACGATGGCGAGCGTGACCCCCAGCACGGCGGTGCCGTCCTCGGCGACGACCGTGCGCAGCGCGGGGTCGCGCAGCCCGGCGGCGCCGCCCTGCTCGCGCACCTGGAGCAGCGCCCGCAGCAGGGAGGTGCCCTCGGCCAGGAGCGCGACGCCGAGCACGACCAGCCCGACCACATAGCCGGAGAACGTCTCGTGGGCGCCGTTGCGCAGGGCCTCTACGCCCTGGAAGAAGGAGAAGCAGCCGCCCATGACGAAGATGCCGACGGCCGCCAGCAGCGACCAGAAGAACCGCTCCTTGCCGTAGCCGAAGGGGTGGCGCCGGTCGGCGGGGCGGCGGCTGCGGCGCAGCGCGGCCAGCAGGAAGATCTCGTTGAGGCTGTCGGCGACGGAGTGCGCCGCCTCCGAGAGCAGGGCCGGTGAGTGCGCGATCAGGCCGCCCACGGCCTTGGCGACCGCGATGACCAGGTTCGCCGCGAGCGCCACCAGCACGGTGACGCGGGTCCTGCGGTCGGCGGCCGGTCCCGGCCCGCTCCCGGCCGCACGGCTCGCTTCCGCCTCCGCCTCGGCTCCCTTCTGCTCCGTACCCGTCCCGGCCGCGTTCTCGGATGTCCCGCTCACGTTCGCCGGATGCCCCGGTCGGCGGGTGTCACACCGTGCCGTCGGCGGATTTCGGGGAACGTGGTCACCAGCGCGTCCCGACGGCAGGGAGGACCGGGCATGAGCGACGGCGGCGACGACGGCAACCGTTCCTACGGCCACAAGAAGTTCAAGCGTTCGAAAAGTCATTTCGCCGACCGGATCACCGCGGACGGCCGGGACGGCTGGCCGGTGGCCGCCGGGCGGTACCGGCTGGTGGTCAGCCGGGCGTGCCCCTGGGCGAGCCGGGCGCTGGTGTCGCGGCGGCTGCTCGGTCTGGAGGACGCCCTGTCCCTGGCCGTCGTCGACCCGATCCAGGACGACCGCAGCTGGCGGTTCACGCTCGACCCCGGCGGCCGGGACCCGGTCCTCGGCATCCGCTTCCTCGGCGAGGCGTACGAGCGGCGCGAGGCCGGGTACCCCGGCGGGGTGAGTGTGCCCGCGGTGGTCGACGTGCCCAGCGGCGAGCTGGTCACCAACGACTACCAGCGGATCACCCTGGATCTGGCCACCGAGTGGACGGCCCTGCACCGGCCCGGCGCGCCCGACCTGTACCCGCGGGCCCTGCGCGACGAGATCGACACGGTGATGGGCGAGGTGTACGAGGACGTCAACAACGGCGTGTACCGCGCGGGTTTCGCCACCGGCCAGGAGGAGTACGAGAGGGCGTACGAGGGAGTGTTCCGGCGTCTCGATCTGCTGGCGCGGCGGCTGGCCGGGCAGCGCTATCTCGTGGGCGACACGATCACCGAGGCGGACATCCGGCTGTTCACGACGCTGGTCCGCTTCGACGCCGTCTACCACGGGCACTTCAAGTGCAACCGCTGGAAGCTGGCGGAGAACCCGGTGCTGTGGGCGTACGCCCGCGATCTCCACCAGACGCCCGGTTTCGGAGACACGGTCGACTTCGACCACATCAAGCGGCACTACTACCAGGTGCACACGGGCATCAACCCGACCGGCATCGTGCCGCTCGGGCCCGACCTGTCCGGCTGGCTCACGCCGCACCGGCGCAAGGAGCTCGGCGGGCGCCCCTTCGGCGACGGCACCCCGCCGGGTCCGGTGCCGGAGGCGGAGCGGGTGCCGCCGCGCGGCCGGCCCTGACCCGGAGATCCCAGAGGTCGTAGAGGTCGTAGGAGTTTCAGAAGTTCCAGAAGCCGTAGAAGCCGTAGAAGCCGTAGAAGTCCGAGAAGGAGGACGAAGGTGGCCAAGAAGAAGAACAAGCTCCCGCTCGCCTATCAGCCCGTGGGGTTCGTGCTGGGCTGGGTCGGCGGCGCCGTGGCCGGGAAGGTGTTCCGCACCGCGTGGAAGGCGTTCCGGCATGAGGACGACGCCCCCGACGCGCTCGACGAGAACCGGCACTGGGGCGAGATCCTGCTGGCCGCCGCGGTGCAGGGCGCCCTGTTCGCGGTGGTGCGCAGCACCGTGGACCGCGCGGGCGCCCAGGCCATCGCGCGCTCGACCGGGGTGTGGCCCGCCAAGGGCGGCGAGGGCCGGGAGTGAGCCGCCCCGGGCCGGGTGCGCCGCTGCCCGGACCGGCGCCCGGCCCTCACCGCCGGCCGCGGGCCCACGACTCCCACAGCCGGGCGTAGGCGCCGCCGGCGGCCCGCAGTTCGTCGGGCCGCCCCCGCTCGGTGACGCGGCCGTCCTCCATCACCAGCACGGTGTCGGCGGTGGCGGCCTGGGAGAGCCGGTGGGCGACGACGACCGCGGTGCGGCCCTCGGTGACCGCGAGGGCCGCGCGGTCGAGGCCGCGGGCCGTGTCGCTGCCCGCCTCGGCCGTCGCCTCGTCCAGCACCACCACCTCCGGGTCGAGCAGCAGGACCCGGGCGAGGGCGAGTTGCTGGGTCTGGCGGGCGGTGAGCCGGATGCCGCCGCCCCGGCCCACGACGGTGTCGAGGCCGTCGGGCAGGGCGGCGGCCCAGTCCGCGGCGCCCACGGCGGCCAGCGCGGCTTCCAGTGCGCTGTCCGGGGCGCCGCGGGACGCGAGGCGGAGGTTGTCGGCGAGGGTGCCCGGGAAGAGGTGGTGCTCCTGGGTGACCAGGGCGATCCGCCGGTCGCCGTCCGCTCCGGGGCGGGCGAGGTCGCCGGTGGGTACGCCGTCGAGCGTGACGCTGCCCGCGGACGGCGGACGCGTCCCGGCGATCAGTGCCGCCAGCGTCGACTTGCCCGAGCCGGTCGCGCCGACCACGGCCAGCCGCCGGCCGGGGCGCAGGTCGAGGTCGATGCCGTGCAGGACGTCGGGCCCGTCGCCGTAGCGGTGGCGGACCCCGCGCACCACGACCCCGGTGCCCGGCCGTGTTCCCGGCCCGGACGGGCGTGTGCCGCGGGCGGGGTCAGGGGCGTGCAGGGTGACGCCGACGATCCGGGCCAGCGCGGCGGTCGCCCGCTGCACGCTGTCGAAGGTGCCGAGCAGGATGTTCACGGGGTCGAACAGCCCGGCGAAGAACAGGGCGGCGGTGGTCGCGGCGCCGATGTCGGCGCGGCCGGTGCGCACCAGCCACCAGGCCGCGAGGAGGATCGCGCTCAGCCCGGTGAACTCGGCGAGGTTGAGCCGGCCGTAGAAGCGGGTCGCCGCCCGCGCCGCCCGGAACTCGTACGCCATCGCGTCCCGCGAGGCCGCCGCCACCCGGGCGTGCCGCCCCGGCCCCAGGCGCAGGGCGCGCAGGGTGGGCAGCGCGGTGAAGGCGCCGAGCAGGGCGGAGGCGCGCCCGCCCTCGGCGGTCCGCCCGGCGGCGTACAGCGGCCGGGAGGTGCGCAGGTACCAGCGCAGCGTGTACGCCTGGAGGGGCACGGCGAGCAGTCCGGCGACGGCGAACCGCCAGTCCAGCGCGGCCAGTCCGGCGAGGGCGGCGAGGATGGTCAGCGCCGCCGCCGCGAAGTCGCCCAGGGCGCCGGAGGCGGCCTCGGAGACCCGGTCCGTGTCGCCGGAGACCCGCGCCACGAGGTCGCCGGTGCCGCCCGTCTCCACGGTGTCCACGGGCAGGACCAGCGCGGCGGCGACCGCGTCCTCGCGCAGCCGTCCCGTCACCGTCAGCACGACCCGTGCGAGCAGGACGGTCGCGGCCCATCCGGTCAGCGCCCCCGCCACGGCGGCGCCCGCCAGCAGCCCGACCGGCCACACCAGCGCACCCGACCCCCGGTGGTCCGTCACGGCCTGGGTGATCCGTCCGATCGCGACCGGCCCGGCCAGACTCAGGCAACTGTCGAGCACCAGTGCGGCGAGCGCCGCCCACAGCGCCCCCCGGCGCCCCCGCAGTGCCACCCGCAACCGCGCCCGCGTCTGCCGCCCGGTGGCCACCGGCAGCAGCGAGGGCGTGCCGTCCGGGTCGGCGGGCGAGGGCTCGGGCGAGTGCTCGGGCAAGGGCTCGGGCGGAGATACAGCCCGGGGTGCGGCCGGGGCGCCGCCGGGGGCAGCGGTGGGAGCCCCGGCCCGGCCGCCGCAGGGGGTGTCGGCCGGGGTGCCGCAGGAGGCGTCGGCCGGGGTGCTGTCCGGGGCTTCAGCGGAAGGGTCCTGGCGAGGGGCGACCGGGGTCTCGGCCCGGAGGCGGTCCGGGGCCCTGGTCGGGCCGTCGGCCGGGCCGTCGCGCGAGACGTCGGCCGGTGCCCCGGCCGACGAGTCCGCCGGGGCATCGGCCAGGGCGTCGCCTGACGCGTCGGCCGAAGCCGCGGCCGGAACACCGGCCGGGGCCTGGGCCGAGACGTCGGCCGGGGCGTCACCCGGCGCGTGGGCCGGGACGTGGGCCGGTGTGGCGTCCGGGGTGGCGTCCGGGGTCGTCATGAGGTCGCCGTCCGCTCGGGTGTGGGGAGGTGGACGACCTGGTCGCAGCGGGCGAGCCAGGACGGGCTGTCGGTGATGACGAGGGTGGTGCGGCCGGAGCGTGCGCGGTGTACGCGGTCGGCGATGACGTCCTCCGTCGCCGCGTCCACCGCGGTGGTCGGATCGTGCAGGACCAGCACCGGTGAGCGGGCGGCGAGCGCGCGGGCCAGGGCGACGCGCTGGCGCTGGCCGCCCGAGAGGGTCTCGCCGCGGTCTCCGACCCGGGTGCGGGCACCGTGGGCCACGGCGCCGAGGACCTGGTCGGCGCGGGCGGCACGGGCCGCCTCGGTGACAGCGGCGGTGTCCTCGGTGAGGGCGGCCAGGTTGTCGGCGACGGTGCCGGGCAGCAGCACCGGCTCGTGGTGGCAGACCAGGAGGGCGGTCCTGAGCGTGTCCAGGGCGAACCGGTCCAGTGCCGTGCCGTCGAGCAGGATCCGCCCCTCCTCGGGGTCCTGTTCGCGGGCGAGCAGCAGGGCGACGGCGTCGGCGTCGGCGGGGTCGGCGCAGACAAGGCCCGTCATCCGGCCCGCCTCGGCGGTCCACCGGGCGCGGGTCCCGCCCGGCAGCGCCACGTCGTGGAAGGCGACGGCGGGCGCTTCGGCCACGGTGTCAGCCACGGCGTCGGTCGCGGCACCGGCCGCAGCGCCCGCCGAGGTCCGCTCCGGCACGGCCGGAGGAGCGGTGAGCACCTCGTGGACGCGGGCGGAGGAGGCGAGGGCGCGGACGTAGCGGGCGTGGGCGGTGGCGACGACGCGCATCGGGCCGCTGACGAACCGGGCGAGGCCGAGGGCGGCGATCAGCGGGCCGAGACCGATCCGGCCGTCCAGGGCGAGGGCGCCGCCGAGCGCGGCGACGGCCGCCAGATAGAGCCCGGTGAGCAGGACGCCCACCGACACGAGCGCGCCCTCGGCGGACACCGCCCGCCGGGCCGCGCCCACGGCGTCCCGGCTGACCCGGGCGTAGTCGGCGGCGACGGCGCGCTCGGCGCCGATGCCCCGGAGCACCCGCAGCCCCCGCACGAGGTCCTCGGCGAGCGCGGTGGCCCGCGCCTGGAGGGCCTGCTCGGTGCCGCTGGTGCGGTGCAGGACGTGGGAGAGGCGGTTCTGCGCGAGCAGGACGGCCGCGGTCCCAGCCACGACCAGCGCGCCGAGCCCGGGGTGGATGCGCAGCAGCAGCACCGTGGAGCCGAGCAGGACGACCACCGCGGCCACCGTGCCGGCGAGGGTGCCCGCGAAGGCGCCGACCCGTTCGGCGTCGCCGGACGCCCGGCTGAGCAGGTCGCCCGGCACCAGCCGTACCCCGCCGGCCGGGCGCAGCACCCGTTCCGTGAGGGCCATGCGCAGCCGGTGCTCGGTGTGCTGCCGCACCCGTACGGCGGCCCGCGCGCCGAAGCGGTAGGACAGGGACAGCATCAGGAAGTCCGCCGCCAGCAGGCCGAGCCAGCAGGCCGTCGAGGCGGGGGTGCCGGACCGTACGGCCCGGCCGACCGTGGCGCCGACGAGCACCGGTACCAGCGCCTCGCCCAGTTGGTGCGTGCTCAGCAGCACCGCCGCCAGGGCCAGGTCGGCGCGGCGCTCGCCCACGGCCCACCGCAGCAGCGCCCGGGGCGAGGCGCAGGCCGCGGGGGACGGGCCCGCGGGCTCCGGCGGGCGGGCGGACGGACGGCTGGGCGGAGCGGGGGCGGCTACGGTCACCCGGCTACGTTAGGGTCGCCTTACTTTTGTCGTAAACGCAGCAGGGCGCCACCGTATGTCGCGCATCGGCCACGGCCGGCGGCGGGGCGCGCACCGGGCAGGGACAGGGACACCGGCATGGCAGACGAGAAGACCATCGGTCTCGAACGGTTCGAGATGGCCCGGGGGCAGTCCTTCCGCCATCACGTGCACGGCGAGCACCAGTTGGCCTGGGCGAGCACGGGTGTGGTCACGGTCGACATCCAGGACCGCTGCTGGGTGCTGCCGCCGCATCTGGCGCTGTGGATCCCGGGAGGTGTCCGGCACGCCACCGCGGCCCTGCGGGAGTCGGTGCTCCAGGGCGTCTATCTCGATCCGGTCTCCTGTCCGCTGGCCTGGCCCCGGCCCACGGTGCTCGCCGTCTCCCCGCTGGCCCGGCATCTGATCGGCTATCTGGCCGGTGAGCTGGCGCCGGGGGTGCGTACACACGCCGAGGCCGTCCTGCTGGAGGTGCTGCGCCCGGCGGACGGCGCGGTGTTCGAGCTGCCGCTGCCGGCCGATCCGCGGGCGCGGGAGGCCGCGGCGCTGCTGCTGGAGGACCCCGCGGACCAGCGGGGGCTGGCCGAACTGGCGTACGCGGTCGGTTCCAGCGCCCGCACGCTGCTGCGGCTGTTCCTGGCCGATACGGGCCTGACGTTCACCCAGTGGCGGACCCATGCCCGGCTCCAGGCGGCGCTCGCGCACCTCGCCGAGGGCGAGCCGGTGGGGCGGGTGGCCGAGCGGGTGGGCTATGCGACGCCCAGCGCCTTCGTCGCCGCGTTCCGCCGGGTGACGGGGTGCACGCCCGCCGCGTACTTCGCCCGTTCCCGGGAGCGGGCGGACCGAGCGGCCTGACCGGGTTGGCGGATCGGCGACACGAGGTGGCGTCCGACCGCCTTGTCGCGCCTGCGACGGCGCCGCTAGCGTGCTTAGGCAAGGCTAAGCTAAGTCCTCGTCGGCCCTCCTGGTCGGCGGGTACGTCGCCGAGGAGCACGATGGGCACCACCACTCTGAGCACCACCACCGTGGTGCCGGAAACAGCGTCGGAGGACACCGGCCGAAGACGGCGCCGGACCGCTGCCGCCGCCCGGCTGCTCGGCCTGCTCCTCGCCTGCGCGCTGCTGGCCCTGGCCGTCGTGGCGAGCGTCGCCGTCGGCGCCAAGGCCATCCCGCCCGGTGAGGTGCTGCACGCGCTGCTGCACGGCCGCACCTCGGTGGACGGCTCGGTCGTCTGGGACCTGCGGCTGCCCCGGACGCTGCTCGGCGTCGCCGTCGGCGCCGCGCTCGGCCTCGCGGGCGTCCTGATGCAGGCGCTGACCCGCAATCCGCTCGCCGACCCCGGCATCCTCGGCGTCAACATGGGCGCCTCGGCGGCCGTGGTCGTGGCGATCGCCCTGTGGCGCAGCACCGATCCGTCGTTCTGCGTCTGGTTCGCGTTCGCCGGTGCCGGGCTGGCCGCCGTGGTGGTCCAGGTGCTCGGCTCGCGCGGCCGGTCGGGGCCCGCGCCGGTGCGGCTCGCGCTCGCGGGCACCGCCGTCAGCGCCGTGCTCGGCGCGCTGATCTCCGTCGTCACCCTGCTGCGGCCGGACGTGTTCGACCAGTTCCGGTTCTGGGGCGTGGGTTCGCTGGCCGGGCAGCCGATGTCGGTCGTCACGGAGGTGGCGCCGTTCCTCGGCGCGGGCGCCCTGCTCGCCCTCGGGCTGTCCGGCGCGCTCAACTCGCTGGCCCTCGGCGACGACACGGCCCGTGCGCTCGGCACCCGGGTGCGCCGCACCCGCGCCCTGGGGATGCTCGCCGTCACCCTGCTGTGCGGGGCGGCGACGGCCGCCGTCGGACCGATCGCCTTCGTCGGCCTGGCCGTCCCGCATCTGGCCAGGGCGCTCACCGGGCCCGACCACCGCTGGCTGCTGCCGTACTCCATGGTGTCCGGGGCCGTGCTGCTCCTCGGTTCGGACCTGCTCGGCCGGGTGCTCGCCCGGCCCGGTGAGATCCAGGCCGGGATCGTGACGGCCTTCGCCGGGGCGCCCGTCTTCATCGCTCTCGTCCGCCGCCGCAGGATCGCCGAACTGTGACCACCGCCCCCGCCTCCCCGCCGCGCTCCCCGCGCGTGCCCGCCCGCGCCACCGTGCTGCCCGGCCGCGTCGTCCGCCTGTACGGCGGCCGGATGTCGCTGCGCTGGCGGCCCCGCACCGTCGCGGTCTGCGTCCTGCTGGCCGCCGCCTGCCTGGTGGTCGGCGCCCTCGGCCTCACCACCGGCACCTACCGCCTGCCGCTGTCGCGGGTCCTGGCCACGCTGCTGGGCCGGGGCACCGGGGCCGAGTCGTTCATCGTGCTCAGCCTGCGGCTGCCGCGGCTGCTGTGCGCGCTGCTGGCCGGCGGCGCGCTGGGCATGAGCGGCGCGGTGTTCCAGAGCATGTCCCGCAATCCGCTGGGCAGTCCGGACATCATCGGCTTCACCAGCGGCGCGGCGACCGGTGCCGTGACCCAGATCGTGCTCTTCCACGGCGGCCCGTACGCCACCGCCGTCGCGGCGGTCGGCGGCGGGCTGGTCACGGCGCTGCTCGTGGGCCTGCTCGCGGCCGGGCGCGGGCCGGCCGTGGGCCACCGGGTCGTGCTGGTGGGGATCGGGGTCAGCGCGATGCTCACCTCGCTGACGGCCTATCTGCTGACCCGGGCCAGTCTCTACGAGGCGCAGGACGCGCAGATCTGGCTGATCGGCAGCCTCAACTCGGTGAACTGGCCGGTCGTCGCGCCGCTGGCCGCCGCCCTGGCCGTGCTGGTCCCGGTGACCGTGGCCGGTTCCCGGAACCTGGACTGGCTGGAGCTGGGCGAGGACACCGCCCGGGGGCTCGGGGTGCCGGTGGGGCGGGCCCGGATCCTGCCCGCCGTCGCCGCCACCGCCCTGGCCGCGGCGACGACGGCCGCGGTCGGCCCCATCACCTTCGTCGCCCTGGCCGCACCGCACCTGTGCCGCCGACTGGTCCGCTCCCCAGGCGCCCTGGTGGTGCCCGCCGGATTCATGGGGGCGCTGCTGCTGGCGGCGAGCGACTACACGGCCCAGCGGGTGCTGCCCGGCACGGAGCTGCCGGTCGGCGCGGTGACCGGGGTGCTCGGCGGCCTGTATCTGTGCCGACTGCTGCTCGCCCGGCGCAGGGCGGGCCGCTCATGACCCTGAACCGGACCCGCCGCCCACGGCGGCAGCGGGCGGCCTCGCGGCCGACGCGCCCGCACCCGCGCCCGCGCCCGCGGGTGCCCGTACGCGCGACGCGCGACCTGTTACCCGGCGCGGGCCGGTGAGCCCGGCCCCGGCCACCGCTCTCCCCCTTCTCCCTCCCCTCCCCCCCTTCACTTCTCTTCCCTCCCCTCCGCCTCAAGGACATCCCCATGCCCAGCGCCACCCTCCGGCGTCCCCGCGACGTCCGGTCCCCGCTCCCGCCCCGGTCCGGTACGCGCCCCTCCCGGCGCGGGCTGCTCGCCGGCGGCCTGGGGACGGCCGCCCTCCTCGGCCTGTCCGCGTGCGGCACCGGTGACTCCTCGGCGGCCGGTGCCTCCGACGACGCCGCGTGGTCCTTCACCGACGACCGGGGTCATGCCGTACGGCTGTCCCGGCGGCCGAAGCGGATCGCCTTCCTCACCGACACCGCGGGCGCCGCGCTGTGGGCGGCCGGACTGCACCCGGTGGCCGCCGCCGACTCCGGGCAGGGCATCGTCGGTGCGGTGCGCCCGGACTGGTCCGGCGTCACCCGGATCTACTCGGCGGACAAGGGCGTACGGATCGAGGCGCTCGCCCAGGCCCGGCCCGACCTGCTGATCGACGCCGTGGAGCCCGACGGCACCCTCCAGGTGGCCTCCCAGCTCCCGGCGGTCGGCAAGCTCGCCCCGGTGGTCGGCCTGAGCACGTACCAGCCGATCGAGAAGATCGCGGGGACCGCCGACCGGCTGACCCGTTCGCTGGGTGCCGAGCCGAACGACGCCGGGGCCAAGGCCCGTTACGAGGAGGCGAGCGCACGGCTGCGCAGGGCGGTCGCCGCCAACCGGGAGCTGCGGGTCGGCTTCGTCTTCGGCATCGACAAGAGCACCATCGGCGTGATGAACCCGCGGACCTGGGCCGTGCTCAAGACGGTGAGCGCCCTCGGGATGCGGCTCGTGCCGGTGCCCGACGGCGCCGACAACGCCTACAGCCAGGCCGTCAGCTGGGAGAACGTCCCCTCGCTCCCGGCCGACCTGCTGGTGTGGGCGGTGTCCGATCCGCTGCCCGGCAATCCGCTGTGGCAGCGCACGCCCGCGGTCCGCGCCGGACAGGTGTGGAAGCCGCCGCTGGCCTCCTGGTACGCGTACAGCTGGGCGAACTTCACCGTCCTGCTCGACGGCCTGGCCACCCGCGTCCAGTCCGCCCGCGCGGGCGTCGGACCGCACTCGGCGTCCTGACCCCCGCCCCCTCTCGCCATTACCTCCTCGAAGTCTCCGCATCCCGGACCGTACGGTCCGGCCCTTCACCCCTGGATCACCATGACCGCCCTGTCCTCCCCCGCCGCGTCCCCTCTCCGGCGCCGTGCCCGCCTGCTGCGCCCAGCCCTCGCCTGCGCCGCCGCCCTCGCGCTGGCCCTCACCGCCACCGCCTGCGACGACTCCTCCTCCCCCGGCGGCACTGCCGGGTCCGCCGCGACCCGGGCGGTCGACACGGCGCACGGCAAGGTGACCGTGCCCGCGCACCCGCTGCGGATCGTCTCCGTGCACTCCTGGTCCACCGAGTCGCTGTACGACCTGGGCCTTCAGCCGGTCGGCGTGGAGAACAGCGGCGCCAACTACGTCCCGCCGCGCTACCTGGCGCGCTGGAAGTCCGCGGCGAAGGTGACGACCGGCGCCGACCTCGACTACGAGAAGATCGCCTCGCTCAAGCCGGACCTGATCGTCGGCGTCGACGTGCCCTACCTCAGCAAGGCGTACAAGCGGCTGTCGGCCATCGCGCCGACCGCGTTCGCGTCCTTCAAGGAGACCGCCGCCTGGTCCGCCTACCCGGACGCCACGGCCCGCTTCGTGAACCGAACGACGCAGCTCGACCGGCTCAAGCAGAAGTACGCCGACCGGATCGCCGCGGTGCGCAAGGCCGAGGGCGCGAAGCTGTCCGGGAACCGCTGGGCCGTGATCCAGGGCGGCTTCGACTCCGGCAACTACTGGATCTACAGCCCCGCCTCGCCGGTCGGGGACATCCTGGCCAAGCTGGGCGTGCGGTTCGCCCCGGCCACCGCCTCGGTCGCCGCGGGCTCGACCCGGTCGGTGTCGTACGAGCGGGCGGACCTGCTGAAGGACGCCGACTACGTCGTCTACTACACCAACAACGACGGCTCCCCCGCCAACAACATCCAGAAGCTGTTCGACCTGCGCTCGTTCAAGGAGCTGCCGGCGGCGAAGAACCACCGGGTGGTGGGCACCGCCGACTTCCTGCCCGGTTCCTACAGCGACGCCCTGGGCGTGGTCGACACCATCGCGGACGCGCTGGCGAAGCAGTCCGGCTGAGGGCCGGGGCGGGCGCCGCTACGCGCCCCGGGGCGCGTCGAACAGCGCGCTGACGGACTCCCCGTTGTGGATGCGGCGCACCGCCTCGGCGAGCGCGGGCGCGATCGACAGGACGCGCAGCTTGTCCCCGTGGACGCGGTGCTCCTCGTGGTCGTCGACGGGCACCGGCACCGTGTTGGTGCACACGATCTCCAGTACGTCCTCCTGCGCGCTGAGCCGTTCGAGGGCGCCGGACGCGAACAGGCCGTGCGTACAGGCGATCCGGATCGAGCGCGGGCCCGACTCGCGCAGCCGGTCCAGGAGTTCCAGGACGGTGCTGCCCTTGGCGATCTCGTCGTCCAGCACGATGACGTCCCGCCCGGCCACGTCGCCGATGACCGAGTTGATGGTGACCCGGTCGTCGGCGTAGCGCTGCTTGGCGCCCGCGGCCACCCGGGCGCCGAGCATCCGGGCGAACGCGGCGGCCTCCTTGGCGTTGCCCAGGTCGGGCGAGACGACGGTGGTGCGGGTCAGGTCGTACTGCTCGAAGTGCGCGGCCAGTTCGCGCAGGGCGTGCAGGTGGTCGACGGGCACCGAGAAGAAGCCGTGCACCTGCGGCGCGTGCAGGGTCATCGCCAGGACCCGGCTCGCGCCCGCCGCGACCAGCAGATCGGCGACCAGGCGTCCGCCGAGCGAGATGCGCGGGGCGTCCTTCTTGTCGGAGCGGGCGTAGGAGTAGTGCGGCATGACGACGGTGATGCGCCCGGCGGAGGCGCCGCGGGCCGCGTCGCACATCAGCAGCAGCTCCACGAGGTGCTCCTGCACCGGCTTGACCAGCGGCTGGATCAGGAACACGTCCCGCTCGCGGCAGTTGGCCTGGAGCTGCACCTCCAGGCAGTCGTTGGCGAACCGGCTGACCCGGGTGGGGCTGAGCGGCACGCCCAGGTGTGCGCAGACCTCCGCCGCCAGTTCGGGATGGGCACTGCCGCTGAACACCGCGATGTCTCGCACGATCCGCTCCTCGCATGATCATTCCGGACTGCCGCGGTCATCGTACTGACCGGGCGCGGGTCATCGGCCCAGCACGCCCGGCAGCGCCAGCGCCCCCAGCAGCGCGGACCCCACCACCAGCCACGCCACGTAGTCGCCGACGTGCCCGGACTGCAAGCGGCGCAGCGGCAGCGCCCAGCCGGGTGCGGCCAGCAGCCCGGGGCGGGCGACGGCCACACCCGCGACGGCGACCGCCAGCAGCGCCGAGAGCAGGTCCAGCAGGACCCCGGTCACGGTCCAGTGCGCGGTGGAGAACACGCCCCTGGTCCCGGCCTCGTCGACGGCGTCGCCCACCGCGGCGGCGAAGCCGGGGACCGCGCCCGCGGCGAGCGCGGCCAGGAGCAGCACCACCGGGACGGTCCGCATGGTCAGGGGGACCTTGTCGAGCCGCCGCCCGGTCTCGGGTTCCTCGGCGGAGCCGGACGTCGTCTCCTCGTCGCGTTCCCCGCCCTCGCCCTCCCGTTCCCGGGGCCGGGGCCCGAGGCCGAGGAAGACCCGGGCGGCGACGCGCAGCACGGCGGCCCCGGTGAGGGCGGAGGCGGCGACGTAGACCACGGTGAGCGGACCGCCGACGGCCTCCTCGCTCAGCGCCTTGCCGAGGCCCGTGCCGAAGGGCGGCAGTCCGGCCAGGGCCAGCGCGCCCACCGCGAAGACGGCGCCGGTGCCGCGCAGCCGCCGGGCCCGGCCGTGCAGGGTGAACTCGTCGACGCTGCCGTAGCGGTCCAGGAGGATGCCGGCGCAGGCGAACAGGGCGGCCTTCACGCCCGCGTGGGCCAGGATGTACAGCGCGGTCCCCTCGTCCGCCGCGGCCTTCAGGGTGCCGACGCCGATCAGGAAGAGGCCGGTGTGGGCGATGGTGGAGAAGGCGAGCAGGCGTTTGATGTGCCGCTGGTACCAGCACATCACCGAGCCGACGGCGGCGGTGAGCACACCGAGCACCACCAGCGCCCGGCTCGCGTCGGCCGCGGGGATGCCGCCCGGCCCGGAGAAGACGGTGCCGTACACGCGCCAGACGCCGTAGACGCCGAGTTCGACCATGACGCCCGACAGCAGCATGCACACGGGTGTGGGGGCGACGGCGTGCGCGTCCGGCAGCCAGAACTGGAAGGGCACGGCGGCGGCCTTCACCAGCAGCCCGGTCAGGAACAGCACGAATCCGGCGAGGACGAGCGCGTCGGGGCCGTGCCCGGCGGCGGCCGCGTCGAGTCCCTGGCCGATCTTCGCCATGGCGAGCTGTCCGGTGCGGGCGTAGAGCAGGGCGATGCCCATCAGCATGAAGTACGCGCCCAGCGAGTTGACCAGGGCGAAGCCCAGCGCGCCCTGGACGGCCTTGGCCTCGTCGATGCGGTATCCGGTCAGCGCGTAGGCGACGACGCTCATCAGCTCGAAGAACACGAACGCGTCGAAGAGGTCCCCGGCGATCGCGAAGCCGCACATGCCGCCCTGGAAGAGCAGGATCAGCGCGGGGAAGGCGCCCGCGTGGCCGTGCGGCGGTTCGTCGAAGTAGCGCCAGGAGTAGGCCAGCGCGGCGAGGGTGAGCAGGGAGACGAGCGCCGCCATGCCGAGGCCCGCTCCGTCGCCGGTCAGGACGATGCCGACGCTCTCGCCGCCGACCGGGAACCAGCCGCCGACCCACTCCGTCAGCGGCGGCGAGGAGCGCAGGAGCAGCACGATGGCCAGGACGGCGGTCGCGGCGGCGGCCAGCGAGCCGAACACCTCGGCGGCGAGCCGTGGCAGGCGGCGCCCGGCCGCCACGAGCAGGGCCGCGCCCAGCAGCGGGACGGCGGGCAGCAGCGGCAGCAGCCGGGAGGGCGTCAACCGCGCAGCTCCCTCAGCTCGTCGGGGTCGACGGTGCCGTGCCGCTTGGAGATCTGCACGGTCAGCGCGAGCAGCAGCGCGGTCACGGTGGCGCCGACGACGACATCGGTGAGGGTGAGCGCCTGCACGAGCGGGTCGACCACCGGCCGTGAGCCGGGCGCGAGGTCGGAGAAGACGGGCGCGGTGCCGCCGTCGCGGTATCCGACGGCCAGCAGCAGCACGTACGTCGCCGACTGGCACACGGCGAGGCAGCCCACGGCGTGGATCAGATTGCGGCTGGTGGCCAGGCCGTAGCAGCCGATCAGGAGCACATAGGCGGCCACCAGGTACGGCAGGACGTGCAGGACGTCGCTCACGGCGCTCTCACTTCCCGTTCTCCTCCTCGATCTCGACGGCCTGGTCCAGGAAGCGGGCGAGCAGGACGACGACCGCGCAGGCCACCTCCATGCCGATGGCCGCGTTCAGCAGCGGCACGGTGCCCCCGGAGGACAGGGTGTCGAACGTGCCGTACGGCAGCAGGGTGTTGGCGAGGAAGGAGCCGCCCGCGAGCAGTCCGGCCAGGCCCAGGACGAGATAGGCGGAGGCGGCGAGCGCGTCGCCGGTCTCGTGGGCGTCGACGGGCCGGACGCGTTCCAGCGCGGCGTAGTCGGCGCCCAGGTACAGCAGATGCAGCGCGGTCGCGGCGACGACACCGCCCTGGAAGCCGCCGCCGGGGCTGAGCTGGCCGTGGGCGATGACATAGAGGCCGGTGACCAGGGCGACGGGCAGCACAGTGAGGGCGTAGCGGCGCACCGGGGCGGCGACACGGGCGGGCCGCGGCGGGTCGCGGTGCTCGTCGCGGGCCTGCCGCAGCAGGACGGCGCAGCCGAGGACGGCCGCGAAGAGGATCGACATCTCGCCCATGGTGTCGAAGGCGCGCTGGTCGAAGTTGACGGAGGCGATGGCGTTGGCGGTGTGCCGGGCGAGCGCGGCGCGCACCGCGCGGTCGCCGTAGGGGTGGCGGGCGCCGCCGAAGGCGGGCAGCCGCAGACAGGCCGCGACGAGCAGCGCGGCGAGCGCGCCGCCGCCGAGGAGCACCAGCCACAGCCGGGCGCGCGGGGTCACCGGCGGCCGCCGTCCGCGCCGCCGCCCTCGCTGCCCACGCCTCCGCTGCCCCCGGCTCCGCTGCCCACGCCTCCGCCGTCGCCGCCGGTTCCGGCGCGGGCGGAGCGGCGCCGGACCTTGCGCACCGAGAGCATGATCAGCAGCGGGGTGAGCGCGGAGCCCACGGCGAGCTGGGACAGCCCGACGTCCGGTGCCTGCAACACGGTGAACAGCACGGCGAGCGTGGTCCCGAGGACGGACAGGACAAGGGCCTGGTGCGTCGGGTCGCGGTTGAGGACGGCGGCGGTCGCGCAGCCGGCGACCAGGAGCAGCGCCAGGACGACGACGGCGTCAGCCACGGTCCACCTCCGGGAAGCCGCCGGACAGCGCCCGCGAGGCCAGCAGGTTCCCGCCCACCAGCAGCACCCCGACGACCAGCAGCTTGGCCATGGCCCGGCCTGGTCCGGCGACGGCGCACAGCACCAGGACGACGGTCGCGCCGAGCCCGGCGCAGGCCCAGGTCAGCCCGCGGGCCCGCGGCGGGTCCCCGGTGAGTTCGGCGGCGAGCAGCCGGGCGAAGACGAGGGTGCCGACCGGGCCCAGCAGGGCCAGCAGCAGCGCCAGGTCGACGTAGGAGGTGCGGCCGTAGCCCTGGGCGAGGAGCAGCAGAGCGGGGCAGACCACGGCGGTGGACAGGTTCTGCGCGACCACGCGGCGCGACAGCGGTCCGGTGGCCACGCCCCACAGGGCGGTGCCGAGTCCGGCCGCCAGGACGGCCGTCGCCGCCGCGATCCAGCCGTTCACCCGCGGCTCACCGCCCGCCGGCCGGCCCGCGCGACGAGGGCGCCCACGCCCGCGGCGCCCGCGCCGACCGCCCACTCCAGGGGAGAGACGGTGCTGATGAGCACCAGCCACAGCGCGACGAGCGCGGCCCACCAGGCCAGCACCTCGCCCACGGCGAGGAGGGTCGTCCGCGGCTTCACCCGGCACCTCCTCGGGTTCGGTCCCCCGCGCTGATGTGCGGCGGGGTCCGGTCCCTCGCGCTGATCTGCGGCGGGGTCCGGTCCGCCGCTTCCCGGCATCCAAGCACCGCCGCCACCGGGGGGTGTGCGGCGGCGCGCGGGTGTGCGACCCGGTTGCCCCGACAGCAGCAACGGAAACCGGGAACACGGCCCGCGCGCCGTCGGCGGCGGCCGGAATCACGGTGCGGTTCGGGGGTAACCGGCTTGCGGGAAAGACGAGTTGGTGCCGGGATGCTCGGGAGGCCGGGATGGCAAGGATGACGCTCCGTCCGCTCACGGCGTTCCGGGCGCGCGTGCCGGGGCGGCGCCGGACCGGGCCCGGTGCGCCCGAGCCCCGTACGGAACCCGCCGCGAAGCCCGCCGCGGAGCCCGTCACCGAGCCGACCGCGAGGCCCGTCACGGAACCCGTCACCGAGCCCGCCGTGGAGCGTGCCGTCGAGGTGCGGCGCCCCGCGCCCTGGCCGCTGCGGCTGCTGGCGATGGCGTGCGCGTTCGTGTGCATGGTGGCCTTCGCCGTCGTCCTGGCCCGGCTGACGCTCCAGCCGTCGCCCGCCTCGGTGCCGTTCGTGCACACGAACCTGCACCCGGGACGTTCGCTGCGGGAGTACGCGGACCAGCCGGGGCTGCGCGACGCCGTCCAGCAGATCGGCGGGAACCTGCTGCTCGGGGTGCCGTTCGGGATCCTGGTGCCCGTCCTCGCGCCCCGGTCGCGCCGGCTGCCGCGCGTCCTGCTGCTCACCGCGCTCGTGATGCTGGCGGTGGAGTTCGCCCAGGGGGCACTGATCACCGGGCGGGCGTTCGACATCGACGATGTCATCCTCAACACGACCGGGGCGCTCGCCGGTCATCTGCTGCTGGGGCGGCGGCTGGGCCGGGCGGTGCACGCGCGCCGCCGTCGGCGCGGGTGAGCACGCCCCTCGGGGGCCGGTCCGTACCGCGTGGGGAATGGTCCGTACCGGAGTATTGACGGCTTCTTAATTCATCTCTTGAATCAAGTGCCGAACCACTCTCTCGTTCCCCCCACGACTGTCGGCGCGCCCGCCCACCGGGCCGCCGTACGGAAGGGAGTGCCATGGCCTCTCGACGCCCGCTCCGCAGATGTCTGCTCGCCGCCCTGTCCGCCGTGCTCGCCGGGGCGGCGGCCGTCGGCCCCGCCCAGGCGAGCCCGTCCCCCGCCTCCGCCGCCCCCACCGCGGCCGCCGCCGCCACGTTCTCCGACACCTTCGACGGGCCCGCGGGCGCGGCCGTCGACTCCGCCAAGTGGCAGACGGAGACCGGCGACAACGTCAACAACCACGAACGGCAGTACTACACGCCCGGCACCCGCAACGCGGCCCTGGACGGCCAGGGCCACCTGGTCATCACCGCCCGGCGGGAGAACCCGGGCGGCTACCAGTGCTGGTACGGCACCTGCCAGTACACCTCGGCCCGGCTGAACACCTCGGGGAAGTTCAACGCGCAGTACGGCCATGTCGAGGCGCGGATGAAGATCCCGCGCGGACAGGGCATGTGGCCGGCGTTCTGGATGCTGGGCACGCCGGTGAACTGGCCGGACTCCGGCGAGATCGACATCATGGAGAACGTGGGCTTCGAGCCCTCGACCGTGCACGGCACCATCCACGGCCCCGGCTACTCCGGCTCGGGCGGCATCGGCGCCGCGTACTCCCTGCCGAACGGCCAGGCGTTCGCCGACGCCTTCCACACCTTCGCCGTGGACTGGGCGCCCGGCTCGATCACCTGGTCGGTCGACGGCACCGTCTACCAGCGCCGGACGCCCGCGGACCTCGGCGGCCGCACATGGGTGTTCGACAAGCCGTTCTTCCTGATCCTCAATCTGGCGGTGGGCGGCTACTGGCCCGGCGACCCGGACGGCTCGACGTCCTTGCCGCAGCAACTGGTGGTGGACTCCGTCTCGGTCACCACCTCCGACAGCCCCGCCGGGGCGCTGCCCATCAGGGGAACGGCCGGCAAGTGCGTGGACGTGGCCGGGGCGAACCCCGCCAACGGCACCCCGGTCCAGCTCTACGACTGCAACGGCACCGCCGCCCAGCAGTGGACGGCCGGCTCCGACGGCACCCTGCGCGCCCTCGGCAAGTGCCTCGACGTCAAGGACAACGCCACCGCGGACGGTTCCCAGGTCCAACTGTGGGACTGCACCGGCGGCCCCAACCAGAAGTGGGCGCTCCCGGCCGCCCGCGACATCGTCAATCCGCAGGCCGACAAGTGCCTGGACGCCACCGGCGGCAGCTCCGCCAACGGCACCCGGCTCCAGATCTGGACCTGCACGGGAGCCGCCCACCAGAAGTGGACGGTGGGCTGAGGCCCGCGCCGGGGGCCGTGGCTAGGGCCTGTCCGGCCGATCATGGTGGAGGGAGGCAACAGTGCCTTGTGGGCACGGGTGAGCGGGGTGGGGTGCGTGCAGCCGCAAGGCGGAGGAGGGCGTCGACGCGGAGCGTCGGCAACCGACGACAACGCGGCGGATGTGCGTGCCCCACCCCGCGTCTTCGCCATGATCGGCCGGACAGGCCCTAGTGCCAGGTGAACTTGTCACCGCCCACCCAGCGCACGGTGTCCGGGTCGTCCAGGTCGTGGACCGTGATCCCGAACGCCGCGGCGGCCTGGAGCACATCGGTGACGGTCTTC